>DASXBV010000138.1:0-30258 GCA_036491515.1 Chthoniobacterales bacterium | reverse complement strand
ATCGTCGTCTCGCCGGAGAAACCCGGTTTTCGCGTTAGAAAAGTTGCGTTGGACCAGGCCGCCCATCAGTAAAATATTGGCACTGAGCCCATCCAAGGCGGCATCAAAACCAGGCAGCAAATGTCGTCCTGCACCATTCGTCATAATCTGCGGAGTGATCCTAAGCGCGCCTTCATACGTTAGCAATCTTCAAAGGCTGGAACGATCAATGCAAGAATCGTCCTACATGCGCTAGGAGTTGCTAGGGAGAAGTAAGTAAAGCGTCCCGCTTTATCCGCGGTAAGCCCAGCGTTGCCGCATTGCGTTTATAATGGGAGAGCCAATCGAGGAGGTTTGCTTACCGAGAAGGCAAAGCGGGACTGTTTGCTTACGAAGAGGGTAAAGCGAGACGCTTTACTTACTCAGGGTGGTCAGGGTCGATTTCTTTGATCCATTCGCGGAAATGGTGAATTTGGTCCCTGGTGCCGACAACCAACAACCAATCCCCAACTTGTAAAACCTGGAACGGCCCGGGGAACAGCATACGGTAGTCCCCCCGAGCCACGCCGACTATCTGAACTCCGGTATGGCGGGTGATCTCGAGCTCGGCCAAGGCGTTGCCGACCAGACGGCTCCTTTCTGGCACTTCAATGGATTCAAGCCGGATTTCATCGAGCAGGTCGACTTGTTCAGTTCGGCTCGGAGCGGAATCGAAAAATGCGCGAACATTTTGAATTTGGTTCGCCGTTCCAAGCACCAGAAGCACGTCGCCCGGAAATAACTCACTGTCTGGACCTGGACTTGGTACCGGATAACCTTGGCGCTCGACACCTACCACGGAGCACCCGAATTGACTGCGCAGAGAGAGGTCACCAAGGCTTTTGCCAAACCATGCCTCCGAATCAGGCACTCGGATTTCACTCAGAGTAAGGTCCCACTCCTGATGGTCCTTCAACCAGTCGTCGTGGCTTCTTTTCCGCCTTTCCTCTGGTGAAAGGATTGCTTCAGCCAGTTCGGATGCGATCCGATGTTGCACGGTCTTCAGGCGTTGACCGAAGAAAAGAGCGTAAACCGCGGCAGTCCCCAATATCGCCGCGAAAAGTGAGGCAGGAGCGCCAACCACCGGCGTTAGCAGCCAGATCCAAACGAAAAGTAAAAATGCAGCGATCAGCTCCAGGCAGAGTACCAGAACGGGGCGCTGCGCACGGAACTCGGTTTCAAACGCAATCTCGACCAGTCCCTTTAGAAACTCTGCAAATCTCCGCCAGACACCAAGCAACGGTCCAGTGGCCGCAACTCCGATCAAGGCCCAAAAAAGGTGTTCCCTCCAGCGACCGGCATTTATCGGAAAGAGGCGGCTCCATTGAGAGAGCAAAAACGGGGCGACGACCAGAATCCCAGACGCGAAAGTCAGGCTGATCAATAACGGCGGAAGGCTTTCCCTGGCTAGCCCAAAGGCTCGGCTGCGTCGTTGATGTTCGCCGACAGAGGCCAGGAATTCGCGGTAGAGTTTCAGCAGGTCATAGAACAATTTCGGCTGACATTTTAGCCAGTAATCGCTGATTCTTCCGGAGTGCTGGATCAATACAGGTGAAAGCAGCGCCGTAAAGAGGGCGATTCCGACCGCGATAGGGTAATAGTCGGTCGAAAGCATACCGGCCGAGACGCCTAACTGCGCTATGATGAACGCAAACTCACCAATCGGCGTCACCATAAGCCCGGCCCGAAATGCATCCCGATCAGAAGTCCCGGTTATCAATAACGAGGCGCTCACCGCAAAGGTTCGCACAACGATCGCGATCAGCCCAAGCGACAAAATCAGAGCGCCATTCTTCAAAAGAAGAGCCGGATCCAGTAGCATCCCGATGGAAACAAAGAAGACCGCGATGAAGACATCCCGCATTCCCTGCATCGCTCGTTCAACGGTCGGACGTTGAGGAGTTTCGGCGACGATCGCGCCAAGCAAAAAGGCGCCCAGCGCGAGCGAATAGCCAGTCTTCACCGCAATTACGGCGATGCCTAAAACCAGCCCTGCGACTGTGATGGTAAGCAGATCCGTGCCGGCTCGGTTCAGGCGTTGCAGGACTCTGGGAAGCAACAGTAAACCGACAACAACAATGACCGTGACGAAGACCAGTAAGATGCCGAGAACCTTGCCAATGTTTACCTCAGGTCCTTTGTGCAATTGTGCAACCGACGAAATAAACGTCAGCACTACCACCGCGACCAGATCCTCCAGGACGGTGATACTCATCGCCAGATTTCCGGCCGTCTGGTGGATCAATCCGGTCGCCGGTAAAATCTTTCCGATAATCGCCGAGCTTGATGCGACCAACATCCCTCCCACAAAAAGGCTTTCTAACGAGCTCAATCCCAAGAACGGGCAAACCGAACGGACGACGTTAAAAACCAACGCTCCGCCGAGTGCGACCGCCAGGATGATTCCGATGCCCATCCTGCGCAGCTTCGCGACGCTCAGATCGAGTCCGATGGAAAACATCAGGAAGACCAGTCCCAGCTGGGACAACGTCTCTATTCGGTTTTCATCAACGACGATAGAGAAGGGAGGGGTGTGCGGGCCGACTAAAACCCCAGCGAGCATGAATCCGACAACACTCGAAAGGCCGATCTGCTGGCACAAAAAGCCGGCTATTCCGGCGCAGAATGTGACGACAGCCAAGTCTTGGACAAAATCCAATTCACTCATGCGTGGTTAAATTAGACCCCGGATCCCGAAGTTGCCTTCGGTAAGTTTGTTCTGATCGGGGGGCGTTGCTGGCAGCGGCAGGAGAAGAAGGAGCTGCAAGCACGGAAGAGGGAGCTGCAAGCACGAAGAGGGAGCTGCAAGCAGCTCCCCTCCAAGATTCTCTCCAAGATTCTCCAAGATTCGTCAGGCGACGAGACAACAATCTTGCGCACCTGGAGGGGCGTTGCTTGCAACGCCTTCGGCCGGCAGTCGAAAGCTACTTGAAGTAGAGCGTCTTGCTCCCGACATCGATTATGCCGCTTCGCTCGAAGAAGAAATCGGCGCCAATAAGCCCGCCGAATTGGTATCTGAGGTCGTCCGGGCCTTCAGGCAAACCTGTCACGCCAACCAGCGCAGGGCCGAGAGCGTATTTCCCCAAGTCAAACTCAGGCGCGATCGTGACACCGACGGGGCGTTCTTTGGAGTGGATCCCTTTTGCGTTGACGGTTGTACCAATTATAGGGATGCCATTCTGCCTGGCCACCTGCGACGGAACCAGGGTGGCAAATCCCCCAGTATCAACAACGAAACTGTACCGGTTGCGCCCGATTCTACCTTCAACCTCGAGCGCACCCGAATGGGTGATACGCATCGGAACGGCATTGTACCGGCCTTTCTTTACCATTTTGAGAATCGACCGGGAATCTTTACCCGGATCGACGAGATAAATGCGTTGGTTCCGGCAATCGATCACGGCATTATAACGCTGAAGAATGTCCAGACCGATGATCCCGTCCATGGTAACAGGATGACCCGAACCACGCAGTTTGGCCCGAAAATCACGGAGATCGATCAGTGCAACCGGACCGGAGCCAAGATTATCGGATCCGACATAAAGACTGTCGACAACCGCCACCGGTACGATGCGGTTGTTCACCTCGATCTGGTTGGGCACCCGCACCATGCGTGTGCTTTTCGACAATCCCAAAAGTTTCGCCTTGTTGGAGTCCACGATGCTCAGAGCCGCGCCCGTGTCGACCGCGAACCAGGCCGGACGATTGTTGACGCGAACAGAAACAAAGAGGTGGTTACCGGTGCTACGACTTAGAGTGATCCCGGAAGCCAATGGATCTTGTTCGCTCGCCTTTGCACTAGGAAAAGCGGCGCAGGCGGAGTAAACTATCCAGGTAACGGCATAAATCAGGAGTTTATCAAATTGGTGCATGGTTCAGTCATGAATATTACACGATCAGCGGCGCTTTGGTCGTTAGTTTTTCTCGTTTCAGGTTTTTATCTTGGTGATACAACACCGGCATTTGCACAAAGTCAGCCGGGGTGGGGTGAAATCTGGCAACAGCGGATGACGATCGGCCAAGCGCAACTTGATGACGCGTTTAAACTTGCAGAATCCGGACGAGTTGATGAGGCGTTGGCTGTCATCGACCAGGTCATCGCGAGGGATCCCAACAACTGGCGGTCCTATTTTTTGAAGTCGGCAGTTCTCGTGCTCGCTAAGCGTGGTGATGAAGCTCTAAAACAGATCGACACGAGTATCAATCTGGCGCGCAAGGGCAATATTTCTCCAGGCCTTCTAGCAGAACTCTACGAGAGCAAAGCACGGAGTTGTATGGACTACGGACGTTACGATGAGGCGAAAAAATCTCTCGAACAAGCGGTTCGTCTACAGCCGGGTGATCCGACTACGTTAAATGATTTAGCGTGGATGCTGGCGACTTCAAAGGATAACCGGGTCCGGGACGGCCGGCGAGCGGTGACTATCGCGATGAAAGCCTGTAAGCTGGGCGGCTGGGAAAATGCGTTCTCGATCGACACGCTTGCCGCGGCCAGCGCCGCGATGGGTAATTTTGCGGACGCGGTCAAATACCAACAGCTAGCAATCTCCAGGCTCGGGCCGGAGGATCGGAAGACGGAGCTTTCGGGTATGAAGCAGAGGTTGCAGCTATATTCGAGAAGCAAGGCGTTTACGAGCATATAAATCAATCGCGCCGATATCTCACCGGATATCGGTCGGAAACCGGGCGTAAATCCCTTCGGGATCGTTCAGCGTCCGAAGATCTCGGAACTCATTCGCCAGCTCGTTGACGCATTGGTCCACGGGATCGAGTTTGGCCACAGGGGGTCGGGGGGATTTGAATAACTCCTTGAGCTTTTCGCTGAGATCCCTTCGTTCCGGGAATTCTATAATCGACGGATGATCACCGAGGTGCGCGAGATTCGCTGCATATGCAACAGCGGAACTGAACCCGCCCACCTCGTCCACCAACTTTAATTTTGCCGCCTCGCTGCCGGACCAGACCCGCCCTTGAGCTATTTCGTTTACCTGCGGAACCGGAATATGGCGCGCTTCAGAAACTCTCTGCAAGAACTGGTCATAAAACTTATCCACGCTCTTTTGCAAGATCGCCAAGTCCGCGTCCGACTTCTCTTTGATCGGGTCAAACAACGTAGCCAAAGGGGTGGTGGTTGTAACGGAGTCGGTGGTGATTCCATTCTCGTTGGCGATCTTCTCAAAATTCACGACCAGCCCGAAAACACCGATACTGCCCGTGATCGTGGTGGGCTCGGCAAAAACACGATTGGACGCGGTTGAGATGTAATAGCCACCGGACGCCGCGTAACCACCCATTGACACGACTACCGGTTTCGCTGCCTGCGCGGATCTCAACTCCCGATAGATCTCTTCAGAGGCAAACCCGCTGCCCCCCGGACTGTTGACACGAAGGACGATGGCCTTCACGTTTGGGTCGAACCGAAACTTTCGGATGGCGCGCGCGTATCGTTCGCCGCCGACGTTTTCCGAACCTCCTTCACCATCGACGATTTCGCCTTCGGCATAGACGACTGCGATTTTTGACCCAGTGTCAGGCTTTGCCGGCGGATTTCTGTCCACCGATCCCAGATAAGAAGAAACCGTTACCTGACGGAATGTATTGTGCTGTTTATCTTCACCATATTGCCTCCTTAGCCTGTCCATAATCTCAGACAAAGAGACGAGCTCCGTGCCTAACTTACTTTTGACCGCCAAGTCTCCGTCGATCAGCCCATTTTGATTGATCAGCTGTTCGAACGATCCAGGGGGGAGGCCACGTGCCTCTTCAATTTTGGTGGTGACTTCGCTCCAGATGTCTCCGAACAACTTCTCGAGTTGCTCCCGATTTTCCGGGCTCATGTTTTCCCGAATGAACGGTTCGACGTACGATTTGTATTTCCCGACCCGGAAGACCTGTACGCCAATTCCAAACTTTTTAAGCGCTCCGGCGTAATAGAGCGGAAAGGTGGAAGGTCCCCGCAGGATAAACTCAGCCTGCGGATCCACAAAAAGCTTATCCGCAACTGATTCAAGGTAATAGGCCGGCGCAAAGCAAAACTGGAGATAAGCGTAAATCGGTTTTCCGGATTCTTTGAATCTTTGCAAGGCTTCCCGGACCTCCCTCAGCGCCGGATATCTCGATGCATAATTGCTGATCGGCAAAAGATTCCCGGTGATAAAGATGCCCTTGATCTTATCGTCGGTCGCCGCCAGACTGATTGCTCGCAGGACATCGCGCAAAGTGACTTGAGTTTCTTGTCGCTCTTCGGATAAGCCTGCCAGCAGTTGGGACGGATCGAACTCCTCAGGTGCGTCCATGATCGGCACGGCTAGATCAAGGACCAGCAGCGAGTTGCTGGGGACGGTCGGACCTTTTGCCGAAGTGCCGACCAGCGCGATCACAGCAATAAATCCAACTACTCCCGCAGCGATCAGAAAAAGGATCGCAAAGAGGGCACCGAAAAAGGAACCAAAAAAAGTTTTCATGCGTTCAGTAAGATTTTGGGTTTTGAGTTTTGAGCTTTCGGGTTTGAGTGAGACCGTTTCGAACCCGTACCATCCCAGCACCCAAAACCCAAAACTCAAAACTCAAAACCCAAAACTCAACATGTCTTTGGGCGCTCGGCTGCTTGCAGCCGCTCTAATGTGCCTCAGCACTCAGGCGAATGGCAAATTGGCTCAAAAATCACACGAAATCCATCGAGTCTCTCCGCCAGAGAAACCGGAAATTGCGACCGAGCTGACTAACTTCGTTGAAGCGTTCATCGCGGCAGGTGAAATAAATGATCCGGCTGCCCGAGGCAAGTATCTGGCACCTAGCATCTTCTATTACGGCCACGCGCGCACCCGGGCACAGGCATTGAGGCAAATCGCCTCCCTTTACCGGCTGTGGCCGGAGCGCAAGTTCGGTCCGGTGGACGCGATTGACCTGTTCGAAATCCCAAACCGTCGCGGCGTGTACAAGGTTACTGCCGTTTATGAATATAAATTCGATAACCTGGATGAACATCTGATTGGCAAATCCAAAATGACCTGCGTCCTGGAGCATGATGGCCTGGGCAGCCGCATCATTGGCGTGGACGAAAAACTGGTCCGCGATAGCACACAATATCGCAGAGATTAGTGCACTATTCGGCGCTCGTCGTCGGCAATGCCTGCCAGGAAACTCCGATAACGTCCCGCTCGAGACTTAAGCGACTGGTAATTTGTTCGATTTGAGAATCGTTTCGATCCTCCGCGGTCAGCGTGGCTTTGATCACCGTGTGCTTGTCTTCATTTCCTACCACGCTTTCGAGCTCCTGCAGGATGAGAGGAGAATTGGTGAGCAGTTGGATTAACAGGGTGCGCACCCTGCTCTCTTTGCCTCGGCACACCAGTTGAATGCTGTATTGAGTCACATGTTCAGCCTTATTTTTTGAGTGCCGGCCTACCCAGTCAGCGAGAGGGCGCAGAAAAATGTTGATGATCAGGACAAAAATTGTTCCCAGCAACGCAGCCGCATAAAATCCGCTCCCCGCAAGCACTCCGACGGCGGCACTGCACCAAATGGTTGAAGCGGTGTTTAACCCGTGCACCGAGAGCCCGGTACGCATCAATACGCCGGCGCCGAGGAAGCCGACTCCGGAAATCACCTGCGCAGCTATCCGCGACCCCTCCTCTCGCACGCCGATCAGCGTGGCCAGCAGGACGAATAGCGCCGCGCCAATCGATACAAGCGAATAGGTACGTAATCCAGCTGTCCGCTGTCGCCATTGGCGTTCGGCGCCGATCACCCCGCCAAGTAAAAGGGCGCTTCCCAATCGAATCAAAAGCTCGAGCCAGGCTAAATGTGGACCCGCCATAAGGAAATTGATGTGCGCTAGCTTCAAGATTCAGTTCTTCCGGAAGGCTGAGTTCACTTTTCTTGCACGGATTTGAAGCGTCCGCAACGCTACCCATTGTTACTACAGGCCGGTTGTCGCGCGAGAGAATTATGTGTAGTCTAGTGTTTGCTGAGGGCGCTGCTTCCTCCCCATCTTATCGTGCACAACTATTGAGCTCACTAAATCAATCTGGCGAGGAGCAGGATAGCGCCCTGAAGCGAGTCAACGCGCAACTTAAACGTATCGCGCCTCAGCTCTCGCAAGTTCGGCGCCATCTTCATGAGCGCCCCGAGTTGAGCGGGCAAGAACTGGCGACCACGGCTTTTTTGAGCAAGCGGCTTACCGCCGCAAAAATTTCTCACCAGGTTGCATCTGGGGGGCGCGGCATCATCACGGACATCGTCGGGTCACCGGATGCGACTGCGCCGGTCGTAGCTATCCGGGCGGATATCGATGCCCTGCCAATCCAGGAAGATAATCAAGTCCCATATAGGTCGAGAAAATCCGGCGTCATGCACGCGTGCGGTCACGATGCGCATACCGCGATACTCCTCGGGACGACGCTCGCTCTTTATCGTGCGCGGCCCCTCCCGGTGGCTTGGCGAAGTATCTTTCAACCATCTGAGGAAACGGGTCGCGGCGCACAGGAAATGGTGAGAAATGGAGCGCTTGAGGGCGTCGATGCGGTCATCGCGCTTCACGTTGACCCGAATCTGACAGTCGGACAAGCAGGAGTCACAGCCGGCCCCCGAACCGCTTTTTGCCAAGATTTCGCAATCGAGGTACGGGGTCGTGGAGGTCACGGTGCCCGTCCGCACACCACCGTGGATCCTATCGCGACCGCGGCACACCTGGTAACATTGATTTATCAAGCAGTTCCACGGCAGACGGACGCGCGCGACCCGATCGTGGTGACAATCGGCGTGATTAATGGCGGACATGCAGCGAACGTCATTCCCGAGATGGTTTTGCTCCAAGGAACCATTCGCTCGATGAGTTCCTCGGTCGCAACGCATGCACGCGAAACCGTGCAGCGGTTATGCGCTGGCGTCGCACAAGCGTTTGGAGCAACGGTTTCGGCAACATTTGACAGCTTATTGCCGGGGTTGGTCAACGATCCACGCATCGCCGCTCTCTTTGCCTCCGTCGGTAGCCGGCTGCTGGGAACAAACAACCTGGTTACGGATCGACAACCAAGTATGGGCAGTGAGGACTTCGCCGAATATCTGCCCGTCGTGCCAGGCTGCATGTTAACTATCGGCGTGAAAGCAGTCGGTGGAAAAATCACACCCCTGCACACATCGACGTTCGATATCGTTGAGAGCGCCCTGCTAGTCGGCGCACGCCTTTTGACCGCCTCCCTGCTGGAATGGCCCAAAGATCCAGCGCTGGTAAGCCTGCATCGCTGACAAATCTTTAGTTAAAGCCGGGTGTAAGCAAAGCGTCCCGCTTTGCCTTCTCGGTGAACGAACAGTCCTCGATTGACTCTTGCGATATAAACGCGATGCGGCACACCAGGCTTATCCGGGAAGAAGCAAAGCGAGACGCTTCGCCTACGCGTCGTCTCTTTTGTCGCGCTCGAACACCTGACGCCAATAGTCTAAGCGCTCTTTAACCCGTCGCTCGAATCCAATCTCGCTAGGTTCATAGTAGATCCGGCCCTCCGGCAGATACGCTTGGGGCACGTAACCTCCCGCAAAGTCGTGCGCGTACTTGTACCCGGCGCCTTCGCCAAGCAGTTTCGATCCCGTCCCTCGCAGATACTTTGGCACGGCTAATATTCGGCCCTGTTGGACATCATCCATCGCTTTGTTGAAACCCTCGTAGGCCCGATTGCTCTTTGGAGCGGTCGCGACGTAAATAGCGGCGTGCGCCAATGGAATCCGCGCTTCAGGCAAACCGACAAATTCTACGGCCTGTTGCGCTGCCACAGCTACGACCAAGGCATTCGGATCCGCCATGCCGACATCTTCGCTAGCGGCGATCACAATCCGGCGCGCAATGAAACGAATGTCTTCTCCCGCATACAACATTTTCGCGAGCCAATAAAGGACGGCGTCCGGATCCGACCCGCGCATGCTCTTGATAAATGCGCTGATCGTGTCGTAATGCTCGGTTTCATCGGCGTCATAAACGACTGCTTTCTTCTGAATGCTCTGTTCGGCGACAGAACGGTCCAGATGGATCACGCCGCCTTCGTCCGGTGGCGTCGTGAGGATCGCGATCTCGAGCGCATTTAAACAGCGGCGTGCATCGCCATCGCTGACTTCCGCGAGGAACTCCAATGCGGGACGATCTGCTGCGATTTTCAATTTGCCAAAGCCGCGTTCTGAATCATCCAGCGCCCGATTCATCAACTTTACCAAGTCCTCTCGAGAAAGCGGTTCCAGTTGAAATATCTGTGATCGAGAGACAAGCGGGCTGTTAACGTAGAAAAAGGGGTTATGAGTGGTTGCACCAATCAAGCGCACGTTCCCGCTTTCGACGTCCGGCAGAAGTACGTCTTGCTGGGCTTTGTTAAACCGGTGGATCTCGTCGATAAAAAGTATTGTCCGACCGCCGCTGGTTCTCCGCCGTAACGCCGCTGCGGCAGCAACCCGACGGATATCCGCAACGGAACTCTCCACGCCACTGAGCCGTTCAAAGTGGCTTCGTGTCGTTGAGGCGATGATTTGCGCCAAGCTGGTCTTTCCAACTCCCGGCGGCCCATAGAGAATAATGGATGTTAACCGATCCGATTCGATCGCCCGGCGGAGCAGTTTGCCAAGCCCCAGAATATGCTGTTGTCCGACGAACTCGTCGAGCGAACGCGGCCGCATCCGCGCCGCAAGCGGAGCGCTCGGATCGAGAGCAGCTTTATCCCTATCGCTCGCGGCAAAAAGATCGTCCATCGTCCAATTTCCGTCGGGGATGCAGAATGTTCAACGCCGGTAGGGCGAGGCTCCGCCCGAGCCGCGGCTCAGACGGAGCTTCGCCCTACCATTCTAGCGGCTCAGACGGAGCTTCGCCCTACCATTCTAGCGGCTCAGAGGGCCTCGCCCTACCATTCTAGCGGCTCGGACGGAGCCGTACCATTCTTGAATTCTTGAATTCTTGAAATTCCTGACTTTTAGTGTCGTAGAGCTCTGGACGATTCGTTGCTTCTCGTGTGGTTGGAAGTGTCATGAAAACAATTCTTGTTCCCGTGGATTTTTCGGACGTGACGCTGAAAGTCGTGAAGGCGGCGGTTCATTTAGCGAAACCGTTCCACAGTAGAATTATCCTGATGCATGCGTCAGAACCCGCGGCGCAGCTACTAGGGATTGGACCGGGTCCAGATACAGTCCCAATACCGCCCGCACCCGAAGCACCATCTCCACCCGATTACACTGAAAGCTTAGCACACCTTCAGGAGATGATTTCGGCCACCGGACTAGCCTCGATTGTAGTGAATTTAAAGGGTCCGCCTGTCGACCTTATATTGGAACAAGCGGAAACTTCGCGCGTCGACCTGGTTGTTCTCGGGTCACATAGGCGCGGCCCACTATCCCATCTTTTCCTCGGCAGTGTCGCTGACGGCGTTTTACGCCGGGCGAGATGCCCGGTGTTAATTGTGCCCATCAGCGACAACCGCACTTAGCCTGCATCGTTCAAAAATCCTTAACTAGCTTAGCTAAGCTAGCTTAGAGATTTGTGAGTGATGCAGGCTGTGGCAGTAGAATTCTCCGGGTGCGCTGAAATTCTACTGCGGCGCGGGGGAAATTCGGTCTAGACTTCTGCTCTTGTGAACTTCGCGACGCTTCCCGGGCTCGCCGTGTTGAACCCAGGCGGGCGCGATCCTGATCAAAGCTTTGAACACGGACCTGGTCAGCCGTCCGAAACAGGTCATCCTCCGGTCAACTATCATGCCTACGCCGCGTGCACGAACGGAGCATTTTATCGGCGCACGGAGTTGGCCGCGCGGCATCGGAGCGTCCTGTTGCTATTGCGAGGCAATCTGAACGAGTCGCAACGCGCTTTTGAGGTCCTGAAATCACACGGATGCTTTGTGGCGGTCTCCTTTAAAGAGTCAGGTACTCAACAGGTCGCCGGTCAACTGTTGCGCCGGAAACGTTTCCAACTCTTTCGCGAGATTGCCTCAGCCGCAGACCTGTGTCTCTCAAGTACGCCGGATCTGATTCCACTCTTCGCTTCGGTCTCCAACCGAACAGTCCATATTCCGACACCCTACCCGTGCGATTTTCCTCGTTGGAATTTTACGCGGCCACTCCACGAGCGGCGCGGAATATTCATCGGTACTCGCGAATTCGGTGTGCTCTCGCGTAACCATCTGCTGGTCCTGTCTGCTGCTCGAAGATTTTCCGTTCCCATAACCGTAGTCAATGTAGAGGGAAATGCAGGATTGCGTCGATTGCAGGCGCTCAAGTTCCCGGAAGATCAATTAACCGTAGCGGCACCTTTACCGTATCCAAAATATCTGAAGCTGATGGCTGGCCATCGGCTGGTGCTCCAGTTTGACCAAAGCTCCGTTCCAGGTCAGGTGGCGGGTGACAGTTTACTCTGCCGGACACCGACAGTCGGCGGAAACGGAGCGGTGGAACGAATTGCTTATCCAGCGTTGCACGGTCTTGGGCGGACGTTTGATCAACTCGCCGAACTAACATTAGAACTCATGCACAACGACGACTTTTACAAAGAGCAATTGGCTGCCCTAGAGACAATCGCAGTCGAGCACCTTTCTTTCGCCAAAGGACTTGAAGCTCTGTCCCGCTGGCTTCCAGGGCTTACTTGAATGCGCCTACCGTTTGACGTAAGCTTCAACAATTCATGACTCGGCACATCCACGCGAACCAGTCTCCACTGAAGGAGCTGTCTTTGGATGCGATTGTCGAGCTCTTGCGAGCGAACGGCATGCGGATCACCAGGAATCGCTTGCAAATTCTTGAAGCGCTGCTTCGAGCCGAGAGACCGCTTTCGCTTGACGAAATTCAGGCGCGAGTCGATGGAGACGCGCCAGATTATGCTACGGTCTTTCGAGTGATGACCCTTTTGGAGAGCTTGCAGATCGCTCAAAAGGTACATTTGAACCGTTCCTGCAGCTACTACGAACTAGTCGACCCGCAGCAGCACTACGACCATATCATCTGCACTGAATGCGGACGGGTGACTGTCATGATTGACTCTTGCCCGGTGGAAAAAGTTGAGCGCAAGATCGAAGAGCAATACGGGTTTTCGGAGATCCGACATTCGCTCGAGTTTTTCGGGAAGTGCTGGGAGTGTAAGTAGAGAGCTCTTAATCAGGGGACACTAGAAGAAGTCAGGAGTACCCGGAACTCTAGGGCTTTGTTAGCGATGCAGGCTAAGAACATTCAGCCCGATTGCGATTAAGATGAAAGGAATGGCAAATCGGGCGTACCGCTTCAGTCTCTCCCGCCACATCCGGTGGTTTGTGAGATGATAGCCGAGGAGACACCAGAGTGCAGTCATCATAGCGAAGACCAACGCATACAACGGCATCGACGCTCGCTGCACCGAAAATAGTGGAATATAGACGCTGAGGTTATCTCCTCCGTTCGCCACGGTCAGCAGGGTGACCAGCAACACTTCCGAGCGGACTGAGGTGATTTTGATCCGTTCTTTGCCGATAAAATCCTGGACATCGCACTTGATCCGACTCTTCGCCGGCCGTCCGTCGAACAACTTCCATAAGCGATAGGTACCAAGAAACAGAGGAGCGAATCCGAGTAGTCCGATCCACTCGCGCGGGATGGTGATTGTAAAGAGCGCTGCCAGGATACTGATCAGCACAAGCAAAGACATCCCGAGAAATTGGCCGACGATCACCGACAGGCTCTGGAAGTCGGCATCTACGAACAAGCTCGAGAGTAAAAGAAGATCGTCGATATTTGTGGAGGCGAAGGCGGCAATTGCTATAGCGAGTGTTGATAATAGTTCATCCATCTGGAGCCAGAAGTCGGTAGGGCGAAGCTCCGCCTGAGCCGGGGACGACGCGCCAGACCGCAGCTCGGACCGGAGCCCCTACCGGCGAGCTGGTTAGCCGCGGACCGGCACGCCGTGCGCGGCCAGGAATCGCTTTGCGTCTCCCACGGTATACTCCCCAAAGTGAAAGATGCTGGCCGCCAAAACTGCATCCGCTTTACCCTTCTGGAGCACATGCAACAGATGCTCCAGTTTGCCAGCACCTCCGCTCGCGATGACCGGAATCCCGACCGCCGAACTCACTGCCGCAGTCAAATCAATATCGTAGCCGTCCTTAGTCCCGTCGGCATCCATGCTTGTCAGGAGAATTTCGCCGGCGCCCCTCTTTTCCGCCTCTTGTGCCCACTCAACAGCATCAAGCTCCGTCGCGTTCCGACCCCCGTGTGTAAACACCGTCCAACGGTTCGGTCCGGTACGCTTTGCATCTATCGCAACCACGATGCATTGAACGCCAAAACCCTCGGCGGATCGTGAAATCAATGCCGGTTCGCGGATAGCAGCCGTATTGACACTGACTTTATCCGCTCCCGCGAGCAGCATATCCCGCACATCAGCGACCGTTCGAATGCCACCCCCGACCGTGAGTGGCATAAAGCACTGCTCCGCCGTGCGTTCGACCACATCGATCATCGTTCGCCGGTTGTCGGAAGAAGCGGTAATGTCAAGAAATACGAGTTCGTCAGCTTCTTGCCGATTGTATTCCATCGCGCACTCAACAGGGTCGCCCGCGTCGCGCAGCTGTAAAAACTTTGTCCCTTTGACGACTCGTCCTTGGGTTACGTCGAGGCAGGGTATAATCCTTTTAGTCGGCATCTGAGCGAAGAGCAGTTGCCCAAATTAGAATAGCATCCGCGCAAAACCAAACACGTTTCTCTGCTGGCAGAGTCGGTAGGGCGAAGCTCCGCCTGAGCCGAAGACGACGCGCCAACCCCGGCTCGGACGGAGCCTCGCCCTACCCGGCGAAAACTCCAGCTTTTGCCGTCTGTCTTGATGAGGAGCCAAAGGGAAGGGGCACGAGAAAGGAGCAAAAGCTGGAGCTTTCGCTTACGGAGCCGGAGAGTTCCGCTGCCGGCGTTCGGTGAGCCAGAACCGGTCCTGTTGATCGAAATACCCAAAAGCGCCAGTAGAACACCAATCCCCGTTCGAAGAACTGCGCAGGAGCGGTTTCTCTATCGGGAGGTCCGAAAGTGTGTGTCGCTTTGGCAGGAACGGACCCCGAACGACTAATTCTCCGATCGCGTCGTCGGTGCCCTTTTGGGTGGAGACTCGTGCTTCCACTGTGGAGAAAAAATTCCCGACCAGCGTTGCGCTACCCTTTCGTTCGTATTCGTTCAACGAAAGCGAGGCTAGCGGGAGGTCCTCGTAAAAGATCAATTCGATATTCGCATGTTGCATCTGACCGGAAAAATGATCGATCTCTTGCGGTTCAAGCGGCGCATCGATGATGAACACTTTATGAAATGGTGAAGATGATTTCCTCAAGAGCCGTCGAACTAAATGGCTTTCTGCCGCAACACGGGTCGGTTTGAACTTCTCTACCTGCCGCTCGAGACTCCTTCCAAAGCGAGAGGCAACCATACTGGTAAGGCCCGCGGCCAGGTTGCCGAGCAGGTGGAGTGGCGAATTGCAAAAATCTATCTCGCCGGCTTTGAGCTTGAGCTGCGATACGAGCAGCTGAACACTTTCATTCAGTTGGTTTTGAGACCATACTCGAAACGTCAGATGACTAGACGCGCCAACCAAATACATGAGAGCAGCCGAATCGGCTGCTTGCTCTTCCAGCGCGCCTAGTTTGCCCAAACGCAACCACAGCGACTGGGAACGAACACGGCCGACGAAAATCTTTATTGGAACTTTTTTGAGGATTCCGCCGAAATGGGATCCGATCCATCCTCTCTTTGGAATGAGGCAGGCCTTCGGCTCCAGGGCGCTTATCCAGGCGACGAACTCGTCGTGAGGTTCCGTGCGATCGTACAGAATTGGGACGGCTCCGATTTGCAGCGCCGCCAGAAGGTAACCGTACATCTCTTGGCTTGCACCGATGCCGAACAGAATACGGTCTCCCGGCAGAACCTTCTTCTTCCGCAATTCGAACGAAAGAAAATCAGCGAGTCGATTCAGCGCCGCATAAGTCAACACTCTGTCTCTCGAGAAACACCGATCGATCAGCGCCGGAACTCCAGGCTGCAACTCCAACCGTTTTCTGAGAGTCTGAACAAAATTCATGCTCAACTGAAGCGCATCGAGAACCGGCTGGTGAGCGTATCCTTCGGCGGAATGGCTTGAATGCCGAGCTTCTTCTCAAAAGGGCGCTGATCCTGGTGATCAGGTAATCCCCAACAGGGTTCGACACAGACAAACGGATTCAAATCGCTCCAGATCGTAAAGACCAACTCTGGTCCCAAGTAATCGGCAAGGATTCGATATCCACTTTCGCCGTCGATCAACTCCTGTAACCGATGGCCCTCTTGCTCAAAGGCGCGGTGCTGGAAGCCCATATGATTACCAGTGGCACAGCGCAGCGCAGCCGCAACATGCATCGCTTACAATCTCTGAGGATTTTTGAACGGTGCAGGCTTAGGCTAGACTAATACTACATTGCTCCTTGGCCTCCCCGACCCAGTAGGCAAAGGCTGGAGCCCGGCAATTCCCGGGCCGATCTACCCTCCGCCCACGTACTCAGCGGAGTATGTATCGTACTTGGAGATCGTGCCTTCTTGAGGCGATTGCTTCAGGTCGTAGACGTCGTTACCGACAACCTGCTGAGTCTGCGTATCATAGATCATCACCGATTTGGTACCCGACGCATCTTCCTCACGCACGGTGTCCACCGCGATGTAGCGTGACTTCTGATATTGAGCCCGGCGCGGCGGGGGCGCACTCTGGTAAGCAAGCCTGGCGCGTTCTTCTGCAATTCGGCGTTGGCGTTCAGTCGCCTGGTGTTTGGCTATAATGTACGCGGTAACGCCGACCGCTGCGCCGGTTGCGAGGCCGATTGCTACCGCCTGGGAGTTGCTCGCTCCCGCGGCTTTTGCAATTCCTCCGGCAAGCGTGCCCGCACCGGTACCGAACAGCACGCCGTTCGTAGCCGGCGAAAGGTTTTCGCATCCGGTCAGAAGAAGACCTGACACGAGTACCGCCGCCGAGGACTTGATTAGACAAGCATTCATAAAATGATCGCGAACGTTGAGCCTATCGAGCCGGCAAAATCTAAACAAGCAATATCGTCTTACGGATGCTCCTCGTCCGCGGCAACTCTCGGCGGGACAAAGGCTAAGACTAAGATTGAACCGATGAGTAGCGTGCCGGCAATCACGTAGAGTCCGTAGTCGCTCCGCTTCGTCAAATCTGTGAACCAGCCAACGATTGAAGGACCGAAAAATCCTGCGAGATTGCCCAGCGAGTTTATCCATGCTATTCCCGCTGCGGCCGCGGTGCCGGCCAGCACAGCTGTTGGCATCGGCCAGAAAACCGGCAGAGATGCCATAATGCCGAGAGTCGCTACCGTCAGTCCGATCATGGCAATTAGCGTGTTCTGCCTGAAGAGATTACTGATCACAATGCCGGCCGCTCCCAGAAAAGACGCAACGGCGAAGTGCCACCGGCGTTCGCCGAAACGATCCGAACTTCGCCCGAAGACAACCATGGCTATGGCTCCGAAACCATACGGAATTGCAGTGAGTAAACCAACGTAAAACGGGTCCTTTACGCCGGTATTCTTGATGAGTTGAGGAATCCAGAAGCCTGTTCCGTACAATCCCATCACGCAACAGAAGTAAACCAAAGCGAACAGGAGCAATCTCGAATCAAAGAAGACTCGCTCTAACGGCAGATGCGCTTTGTGCACCTCCTCAGACTTGAGTTTCTCTTCGAGTATTCGTTTTTCTTCTTCGTTCAGCCAACGAGCTGATCGAACGCCGTTCGCCAGGAGAAAGGGAATACAGATTCCGAGCAAAATCGACGGAATGCCTTGGAGCAGGAACAACATCTGCCACCCTTTCAAGCCCGCGAATCCGTCGAACGCACGAAGTATCCAACCCGACAATGGCGCGCCGATCACTCCGGTTAACGCGATCGCGAGCATGAAGAGAGCGACTGCCCGCCCGCGCCGCCTCGATGGGAACCAATACGTGAGGTAAAGAATTATGCCCGGAAAAAAGCCTGCCTCTGCGAAGCCAAGCAGCAGCCGGAGCCCATAAAAAGTCCATGGTGAATTGACGAACATCATCGCCGAAGAGATGACTCCCCAAGTGACCATGATTCGTGCGATCCAAAGACGCGCACCGACCTTTTCCAAGAGAATATTACTTGGGACTTCAAAGATAAAATAGCCAATAAAGAATATTCCGGCCCCGACACCGAAGACGCTGTCGCTGATGCTGGGGACGTCGGACTGCATCTGTAGCTTCGCAAATGAGACATTCACCCGGTCGAGGTAGGCAGCGATATAACTTACGAACAGGAGCGGAAGGATGCGCCAAGCGACCTTATTGTAGACGGAGTCCTCAGACATTACATCCGCAAGGGGGGTAATAGGCATGGAGGAAGTTAAGCAGACCCACGTACTGTTTGCGAGAACGGTTCAGCGGGGTTCAGCGGGGGGTCTCCGCGGGAGAGATTTGCACGGCCTCCATTATGTTGGCGCTCGCGGGCCTGTTGGCGCTCACGGGCCTGCCCCCTTTTCTCCATGCCCACGCGGGGTAAGTAAAGCGTCCCGCTTTACCCGCGGTAAGCCCGACTCCGCAAGGCCTACGTCGCGGCCGAGTTGTCTGACTATGCTGACCGCAAGGCGAGGGCGCGCCGTAGCGTAGCGAAGGAGGCCTGACGTGCCGCATTGCGTTTATACTGGAAGAGCCAAATCGAGGACGGTTCTTTCACCGGGAAGACAACGCGGGACGCTTTGCTTGCGACGAGGGTAAAGCGGGACGCTTTACTTACGAAGTGTCAAACTGGTGCGGGAGAGACTTGCACGGCTTCCATTATGTTGGCGCTCACGGACGAGAAAAGCGAAGAGCGCAAGAGCAGCGCTATTTGTAGGAAATTCCATTAAGCCGGCACCATTCGATGGCCCGTGGGTTTCCGGCGCGAGCGGACCGCCTGAACCATTCGGAGGCTGCCTTAGTCTCTTTTTGCAGGCCGATGCCATCCTCTAGGCAGCTGGCGTAAAAGAACATGGCGTTGGGATCCCCTTTTTCGGCACCCTGTTTGAACAGGTTTGCCGCAATCTCAGGACTGCGCTTAACACCTTCCCCATTCATATAAAGCACGCCGAGATTCGATAAAGACAAAGGATACCCTGCGGCTGCGGCGTCCTCGTAGAGCTTCCGAGCCTGATCAAATTGATGCATCCTTCGACGATACGTACCTAATAGATCCATCGCTCTCGGTTCGCGCAAGGCGGCCGCCTCTTCCAAGAATTGCACCGCTTTGGCGGTATCGATGGGGGTGCCTTTGCCAAAATAGTAACATTCGCCCGTGAGGAACTTGCCTATGCGATCTCCGAGGTTCGCTGCCTGCAGGAAATATTCCAGCGCCTTCCGGTCATCGCCCGGTTGGTGAAGGTTCGAGTACAACAGACCTGCCTCAATCATTGCAGGCGCGTTTCCTTTGGCAGCGGCAAGTTCGAACCATTTGATTGCCGCAGCAGGATCGCTCTCTCGCGAGAACTGACCTACGATCAGCATCGCCGGGACGATCCCCTTTCCGGCTGCTCGAACCAGGTCCGGTTTCGCCTCCGCAAAGGAGGCCGGATCCAGTCTGCCCTCCGAGCTACGCAACTCCGACAGCAGGTTATCCAACCGTTTAAGCGCGATCGGTCTCTCAGGATATCGATCGATCAGGGCGAGGTACTCTTTCAGAGCCGCCCGCCAGTCGCCAGACTTCCCGAGATCCTGAGCGGCGGCAAGCTTCATCTGAAACTCGTTATCCTCCGGCTGGCTCGGTGAAGGCGTTATTCGCTCCTCCGAAGGCGGCGATGGAGTTGCGCGTTCCTCCGGAGCCGGTAATGGGGTGGTTCGCTTTTGCGGAGAGGGCAGTTGCGATGGTGTAGGATGTGCCTTTTCCAATCTGACAAGCCTTTGTCCCGCGAAATACCGGTAGAGGACATATCCGCCAAACCCCAGTCCAACAAAAAGTATAGCAATCAGCCCGAATCCTAAAAGAAGGCCGGCAACAGAGACTTTACGCTTTTCGGATACGCGAGGGGCCGGCGGTGGTGAAGTGCCTGGTTGCGGCAGTGCCGGTTTCAGCGGTACGCTTCCGGATTGCACGCTCGACGGGGGCGAGACCATGATCGGCGCCGCAACAGGGGGAAGAATCTGACCCTCCAAAAGGCGGGCCATTTCCGCCGCGGAAGGCAGATCGTCAATCAGGCCTCGGCGAAGAATTGCGTTTCCTTCCTCAGAAAGGACTGCGATGGGCGTGTAGCGACCGGTCGCCTCGACAGCGCTCCTTGGCCCCCCGAGCAGTTCGTAGACCAAAAGACTCAGCATCCCGAGATAACTTGCCCGCGGGCCGTCGCCGGCCACATTCTGGACTAAAGTGGCCGACCCGGCCCAAGTCGCAGAATCGGAGGAGGTAAGTGAAAAATCGATCGGTTCAACCTTTACCCCCAACTGGCTCCACTCTGTGAGGGGCTTCTTGAGGAGTCCGGGATCGATCGCACTCTCCATCAGACCCGGTGAAGTGAGATGCACACCGGAAATCGTGAGAACGACTTGCTGCAGCCGGTGCGCTTGTGCGTGATCGGCCACCGCCACCAGGAGCTTGGCCAGCAGAAGTGCTTCCAATGGAGCCAGTCTGCTCCGGACTCGCAGAACGTCCAACAAAGTCGGACCCACCAGATATTCCTCCACGAGAAAACTTTGCCGGTCGACGCTCTCGAGTGAGTAAATTTCCCGCAACTCCGCTTGAGGTGCACGGCGCAGTTGGTCGACCTCCTGTTCCAGCGCGGTATATCTTTTGGTGTCGGAAAGAAACTCGTCGTTAAACACCACGAGCGAGACTCTGCGGCCGGTTTGGAGGTCGTCTGCCAGGAACTGCCGGCCTTGCGGACTTTCGCCAAGTTCTCGAGTGATTTGGTAGCGCTGTGCGAGAACTGTTGCGGTCCCGGGGTATCCAGGCTTTTGTGTGGATAACGCCTCAGTTGCTAACGTATCTGGCGGCTCCAGAGGTTTCGCTACCACCATAGGACGCCCTGTCGCAGTCGCATTTGCCTGCATCTGTTCCAGGCAACGAAGAACATCTTGACGCAAATCGGCGGGAGTTTGTGGCCTTTTTGCTGGATCTTTCTCCATCATTCGCTGAATGAGTCCAACCAAACAGGAAGGCGATCCTTCGAGTGGCTCCAAGGGCAGAGGTTTGTAGAGATGCTGGCTCATTATCTGGGCCACCGATCCCGAATACGGAGGACGTCCAGTGACCATGTAATACAAGGTTGCCCCAAGTGAATAGATGTCAGAACGAGTATCGATATCTCGTTCTTCCAATTGCTCAGGACTCGCGAAGTGAGGAGTGCCAACGAAGCCACCGCCCACGGTCAACGTACCGGAATCTTCTCCTTCCCTTTTTATGCTTTTGGCCAACCCGAAATCGATGACTTTCACCACTTTTTCACCTTCTTCATCGACCAACATGAGATTCGCCGGCTTGAGATCACGATGAACCAGTTGCTGCTTTGCCGCCGCTGCCAGGGCACGAGAAACCTGAAGGGTGATTTCCAATGCTTCGACCGCACTTAGAGGACCATTTCGTTTCATGTACCCATCGACGGTTTCACCGTCGACGAACTCCATGGCATAGAAATAACGTTCGTTATCCGTGCCGAGATGAAAGACTGACGCGACGTTTTGATGGCGAAGCGCAGCCGCAGCCCGCGCCTCCCTTAAAAATCGTTGCCGAGCCACGTCACTGCTGAGGTAGGCGTTGTTGATAACCTTAAGGGCTACGGGAATACGGAGGTTTGTGTCGAAGGCCTTGTAGGTGACGCCCATTGCACCCCTCCCCAATTCCCACAAACTCCCATCCTCGTTCCGAAGAACATCGTAATGCTGATATCGCCCAGCTTCCGCCATTTTCGTGAAACCTAACTAAAGCAGAGCGTTGACGAGCTCGCAACGGGAGAGAAGATGGAGGTAGGAGTCAGGAGTTGCAGGAGTTCAGGAGTTGCAGAATGGGAGAGGCTGCCGGTGCAGATGAAAAGTGAATGCGGGATTGAGTCGCCTAGAATGGCACCGAATTCTTTAACCGTGCGAGCATGGGGAAGCCAAAACCCTGCCCAGATCCGTCACCGACTCTTAATTCTGCAACTCCTGAACTCCTTCTTCAAGCCTCCTTCTTCAATTTCCCAACTCGAAACGAACCGGTGCGGAAAATCCTTGGCCATTCGGGGGTGGCGGCAATTTCGTGATTTTTTTACCCGCATCCCGAACAGAGTCGTCCACCACGGTATTTCCAGAGCCTTCGACAATCACAAATTCCGTAACTGTTCCATCGGCTTCCACCTTGAGTTTAACGGTGACCTCCAGGGTTTTTCCAAGCGCCATCTCGCTAGTTGGCTGATTCCAAGCAGCTTGGAATCGGTCAGTGAGTATTCCTACGTAAGCCGCCAACGCGGAATCTCCCGACCCGGCATCTTTACCGTCGCCCGCTCCGCCTCCGCTACCGGAGCGCGCCTGCAAGCCCCGTCCGGGTGTCGTTTGATCATGCGGTAGCTTGCCCTTGGCATGGCCGGCCTCTGCCTGGCGAGCGCTTGGTCCAGGTGAGGAGTTCGGCTTTTCCTTTCCTTCCGACTTCACAGGGGAGGTCTTGGGCTTTGGAGAATCGTTAATCTTTGGCTTCTCTTTCTCCTTCTCTTTCGGTGCAACCTCAGGTCTGGATTTTGGGGTTGCGGAATGTGCAGGTGACGGTTTTGGAGCCGGTTTGGGCGTAGGCTTAGGCGACGGCTTCGGAGGGGGCTGAGCTGTTGGCGTTGGCCGCAGCATCGGAGTCGCAGTCAGCCGCGGCGTCAGAGTCGCGGCGGGTGTAGGGGTAGGAATTGGCGGCGCAGACTCCTCGACAACCGGCGGAGGAGTAGGAATCGGCGGCGGTGTCGCAGGCGGCGTGGACACCGGGTCCGTCCCTCGGTGCGATGTCTGATTTGATGCTTCGTTCGGTGCCGGCGGAGAATCCCGATCGCCCATGAGCGGTGCCTGCGTCGCAACGGTATTGCCAGCAAATGAGCCGGGACTCATCCAAACCACGCTATCATTGCTTTGTTTGGGCTGGTAGAGAGCCGCCAGCAGTAATCCACCGAGCACTACCAGGTGGACGACGGCAACGAGAACGAAGGTTTTGTTGAAGCCTCCGTCCTCGTCTTGACGGGGGTAGTCTGGCATTCCTTATGGCTGGTCGGGGCGTGTCAAGACACCTACCTTCGAAATTCTTGCTCGCTGAAGGACGTCCATAACGTCGATGAATTTCTGGATTGGCAATTCTTTGTGCGGGCGGATGACCACAGCCGCATCCGGTTTCTCAGCGTGCAGGCTGACCAGACGCGATTCCAGCGCAGCCGGGTCAACGACTTCGTCGTTCAATCTCAAAACGTCGTCCTTATCGATCGAGATCGTTTGAACCTGCGATCGATCGACTGATTGAGTTGCCTCACCGCTCGAGGGCACCACGAGGTTCACGCTGTTCTCCATCAGAGGAGTGGTGATGATGAAAATGACCAGGAGTACGAATGCTAGATCGAGCAACGGAGTAACATTGATCTCCGTAAGCGTGTGCAATGTGGGTCGATCGGAAAAACGACGCATGCTATTTGTTGACGAGGACGGGTCGGGCCGAATGGTTAACGTATTTGTGCTCGAACTCGGACGAAAGTTCGGCCGCAAAATTGTCGTTCTGAACAATCAAAGAACGAATGCTGGTCACGAGGAAGTTATATCCGAACATTGCTGGGATTGCGACGAGCAATCCAGTCACGGTGGTGATCAACGCGCCCGAAACACCGGGAGCCATAGCCTGTAAGTTCGCAGAACCGGCCATGGCGACGCCCGAAAAAGTGTCCATAACTCCCCAGACCGTGCCGAGCAGCCCTAAAAAGGGAGCGCCACTGACAGCCGTGGCGAGCAAAATCATCTGGGATTCAAGACGCAACGCCGATTCACCGACCGCTCTTTCCATGGCTGTGTTAACAACTCGCATTTGGGACGGCGTAATTCGCTCCGCAATTCCCAAACGTGCCCAAAAAGTGTCATCGGCTTCGGTTGAACCAAGCAAATGAAACGCCAACTCTCTACATCCGGCCCGATAAATGGAGTATAGCGGAGAACCCTCAAACCGCACCTTCGATTCGTAGATTTTCAGCGGTTGCCGATCAGAGCGAAATAGCTCAAGGAACCGATCGTTCTGCGCTTTCGCCAGGCGGACAACGCTGATCTTGGTGACCATGACAGACCAACTGAAGATCGACGCTACGAAAAGCGCCGTTAAGACAAGCTTGCCCTCGAAGGTCGCCTCCGTGAACGCGTACACCAGTCCCCCGGACTGAGCTGCTACGAAAATTGTCAACACCGGCACAGGATATTATGTTTAACAACAGAACCCGTAAAGGCATAACAACAGTGATCAGCGATCGGCCGTTTCAGCGGCTTCAGGTTACTGCTACAACTGAGCAAAATCACCTAAACCCTGAATCCGCTGAACCCGCTGTTCCCTATTGTTGGGCTTTGCCTTTCCGGTTTCTCGCGTTAGAGGTATGACGTCATGTCAAAATTTGCTTTACAGCATTTCTCGCCGGCGATATTCGCGGCAGGGTTGTTGCTAGCCGGGCAGTCGCTACACGCACAAAACAAGTACGATATATTGGCTCGCTGCCTGCAGCCTTATGGAGCGCTGTTTTATTCCAAATCGACAACTAAGGCGATGCAGGCGGACGTGATCTTGCGGGAAGGCCCCCCAGCCGCAGCCGAAATTCTCAATCAGCCGCTTCGTGTGTCTTTACAGATTCCAGATAAACTTCGTGTCGAGACCCTTGATCCCCAGCATCGAATTGTCTTCTGCCGCGACGGCCAGAGTGTGTGGGCATATCCTCGTGACTTTGCGGCTACCGTCACTGCCGCCGGGCGATCCAATAACGGAGGAACCAGGATCCCGGATTTTCGCCTGCCGCTCAATGATCAAGAGATCGTATTTATTCCAGCTCTTTTCCAGATCCTCCGGTTTGAATCTGGATCAGATTCCGGTGGTAAATCGCTGTGGATTCTGGATTTCCAGCTCGTTCCGCAACTAGCGCAGGCAATGAAGTGCGACAATGGGGTGGCCAGCGTCATTGTAAATCAGGACGATTTTCAACTGCGCCGCCTCCGGGTCAAGAGCGGCAGTTGGACGGTTAAGTTTGACGTCCTCGCCACCCGCTTCGAGAAAGCACTCCCGCCTGAAACCTGGAAGGCGGAACCGGAATTGGCCAATGACGCGATTCCGATACCGCCGGAATGTTTTGGCGCAGTTCTAGGAAAGATATCGGCCACGGCAATCCCCAGATGAGGTCTGGCTTTATCGATAAGCTGATTGAGCGCATTCGGCGGGTACAACCGGAAGAAGTGCAGAACTATCTTGTCCGGCTTGCACAAGAGAAGGGTTTTCTGGAGCGGATTTTCGATGCTTTGCAGGAGGGTGTGATCGTCACGGATATTCACGGAAAAATCCAATTCATTAATGCGGCTGCTGCGCAACTCTTCGGGATCGAGCCGGAAGAGGCTTTGGGACGGCCGCTGGAGGAAAAACTTCGCGGTCTGGACTGGACGTCACTCAGATCAAACCAGCGCTCCGTCAGTCGCGATATCGAGGTCTTTTATCCGCAACACCGATTCCTCAATTTTTATGTCGCACCATTGCACTTGGATAACGAGGTCGAGGACTCGAACGCAGTGCATCAAGACTTGGTGGGGTACGCAATTATTTTGCGCGATATCACTGAGGATCGCCGGATGGTCGAACAGACGATCGAGAGCGAACGTTTTTCTGCGTTAACATTGCTGGCGGCCGGCGTAGCGCACGAAATCGGTAATCCTCTTAACTCACTCAATATCCACCTTCAGCTAATCGAACGGAGATTGCGTAAGGCGCCCTCTGAACTACGGAGCGACCTCGGTAAACTCCTCGATATCGCGAAGAGTGAGATCCAGCGGCTCGACTCAATCGTCCACCAATTCCTGCGAGCGATCCGTCCCTCGACTCCCCAGTTTGAAACCCATGACCTGAACGAAATTCTTGAGGAATCCGTAGCATTCCTACGCGCAGAAATAAGGGCTCGGGACATCATTGTTGAGCTGGATCTCGATCCGACACTGCCGCCCGTGGAGGTCGATCGTGACCAGATGAAACAGGCGTTTTACAACGTGATCAAAAACGCTTTTGAGGCAATGAAGAGCGGCGGTATTCTTGGTATTCGATCCTGGCAAGATGAGCTGTACGTCTCTGTCGCATTCAATGACACGGGCGGAGGTATCCCGCAGAGTAAGATGAGTAAACTGTTTCAGCCCTACTTTACTACCAAGTCATCCGGATCAGGATTAGGATTGTTGATCGTACGGCGGATCGTCCGCGAACATGGGGGCGAGATAGAAATCGAGAGCAACGAGGGGAAAGGCGTGCGCGTGACTATTCATCTGCCCTTCGGAGACAAGCGTATCCGCTTATTGCAGGATCAAGAGGACGGCTGAAGAGGATGCAAGGTACGATATTGATCGTAGATGACGAAAAGCACACGAGGGAAGGGCTGCGCCAGTCGCTTGAAGATGATTTCGACGTTTACACGGCAGGCAACATTGATGAGGCCATGAACGTTCTCGCCGCCGATCAGATCGATCTAGTGCTGACCGATCTGCGATTGGGCGGTCAAGAAGATGGGTTGGCACTGATTGAACGAATCCTGCAGCGACCAAGGCCGCCTATCTGTATGCTGATGACCGCCTACGGCTCGATTGCTAACGCAGTCGACGCGATGAAACGCGGCGCCTATGATTTCGTTACCAAGCCCGTGAATATCGATGAGCTCGGACTTAAAATTGCTCGAGCCATCAAGGGCCGCCAAACCGAGCAGGAGAATGTTCAACTCCGCCAACAGGTGGACAAACGCTTCGGTTTCGAAACCCTCATTGGCGAGTCCAAAGCCATGCATGACGTCTTTGACATCATCCGTCAGGTGGCCCCCACTCGCGCCACTGTTCTTATCTCGGGAGAAAGCGGAACAGGTAAAGAATTGATCGCTCATGCGATTCATAACCTTAGCAATCGAAATAAGACTCGATTCGTCGCATTTAATTGCGCAGCGTTTGCACCGCAGTTGATTGAGAGCGAACTCTTCGGTCACGAACGAGGCTCATTCACGGGAGCGGTTGAACGGCGAGTCGGCAGGTTCGAGCAGGCTGCGGGCGGTACATTGTTTCTCGACGAGATTGGCGAAATCGATTCCAATGTTCAGGTCAAACTGTTGCGTGCGCTCGATCCAGGGGTATTCGAACGTGTCGGCGGTAATCAGGCCATCCGCGCGGATGTACGCTTGATTGCCGCAACCAATCGGGATCTGACTGCGCTGGTTCGTGAGGGAAAATTTCGCGAAGACCTCTATTATCGGCTCAACGTTGTGCAAATTCGTGTGCCCGCCCTCCGCGAACGCAAGGAAGATATTCCGTTGCTGGCAAACGCGTTTTTGAAGGAGATCTGTCAACGGGACGGGAAGGCATTCAGACCGCTCTCATCTGAAGCCATGGATTGCCTGCTACGGTACGATTGGCCTGGAAACGTCCGGGAATTGAAGGGAGCAATCGATTCAGGTGTGACGCTCTCGACTGGAGAGCAGATTACGGTCAGGGATCTGCCTATCACGTTGCGTGCAGGATCGGGACCTCTTACTCATCGCGAGACTGCGGGCCAGGACCTGGTCAATATTCACGATAACGAGGTCCGGCTCATCATGCGAGCTCTGGATGAAAGCGCCGGGAACCGAACCTTAGCAGCGAAAAAACTCGGCATCAGCCGGCGAACACTACATCGGCGATTAAAAGAGCTTCAACTTCCTGGGTAATGTGGCATGGTCGGCGGGCCGCAGGCGGTACCGAACCTTTCCGCTAAAGGTTCCGCTGAGCCTGGCCGAAAGCCAGTGTCTTGCCTTTTCTATCCTCATTGCACGTGCGAGCCCAGATCGCGCAGGAGCGCGTCCCATCGGACGCGCCACGTCGGATCGCGCACGTTCGTCCCGTTCGGACCTGTCCCCAATGGCGGTCCCCAATGGCGCGAAGATAAGGTTTGTTTGCATGCGTTCGTCGCCCCGGAGGGGCCCTGAGGACTCGGCCCGGGGTTTCAACCTGGTTTCAACCGCGGGTACTCGCCAAGCAAAAATGCGCCCTGCAAGTGGCGCGAAAATGAAGAGACGCGCGCCAATGATTTCGATTCAATTCAATATATAGCGCCGGATTCTGGCGCCGTTTCAGGACACATCGCCTTGAATTACGTAACCCAGGGTTAAGACTGGTTAAGACCTGGTTAAGACCTGGTTAAGCCTAAACTCCGAAGTTGAGGAATCGTGCTCGTGCTCGTCGTCGTCCTTATAGTTGGTCCGAATGTTTGACAACCAGACTAACGGAACAAAATAATTGCAGGACAAATGGGGGTCTTTGCCGGCACAGAACGCCAATGCACCGAGGACGAGCACGATTCCCAAACTTCGGAATTTGGGCTAAGACCGTGGGCTAAGCCTTCTTGCCCCTTCGGCTTCGGGGGCGCAGAGCTTGTACCCTTCGCTTATCTTGGCGTGCGCTCCTACTAGCGGACATGAGCAAAGCGGGACGCTTCGCCTACTCGGCACGGAAGCTGCATCTTTATGGATGCAGTTGTAATAGCCCAGGGTCCACTGCCTCGGCTGACATGGTGATCACCAAAAAGGACGCATGAAGATTGCACGAATCAATAGGCACATCGCACGACCGGGCTTCGCGACCGTAAAGCGTTTGCGAATTGAATCGAATCGGCGGAAAGCCGTCTACTCCCTTTATAGAGGAGTTCTGGAACCCTTAGTCAACCCCTGCCCAAGTTAAGTGTCTATGCAAAGACTGCGATGGTTTTTCATTCTTGTTGGCGTCCTGTTTGTTGGCGGGATCTGGCATTATTTCGGTCATCAAAGCACCTCGCAAGATGCGGTTGACGCTTCAAAAGCAAAAACGAGCAGACAAGGTCAGCGCGGCGGGCCAGGTGGCCCGGTGCCTGTAATCGCCGGGGTCGTGCAGCAGCGTGATGTTCCGATTTACCTCGACGGGATAGGCACGGTTCAAGCCTTCAACATGGTTACGGTACGCCCTGAAATCACCGGCACACTTACGAAAGTAGCTTTTCGGGAGGGTCAGGATCTCAAGAAAGGCGACCTTATGGCGGTCATCGACCCTCGCCCCTACCAAGCGGCACTCGATGGAGCGGTCGCCAAGAAGAACCAGGATATAGCGCAGCTCAATAACGCTAAGGTTCTCCTGGGTCGAGATACTGATCTATTCAAAAAAGGGGCCCTGGACAATCAATCTTATGACACGCAAAGATTCCTGGTTGATCAGTTGGACGCTACCGTGAAGGCCGACCAGGCGGCGATTGACAACGCGCAAACGCAGTTAA
The DNA here is from genome assembly GCA_036491515.1 of Chthoniobacterales bacterium. Classification (GTDB taxonomy): domain Bacteria; phylum Verrucomicrobiota; class Verrucomicrobiia; order Chthoniobacterales; family JAFAMB01; genus JAFAMB01. Next base: position 779 of record DASXBV010000138.1, on the reverse strand, counting down.
GCTACACTCAGATAACCGCACCGTTTGACGGTCGATGCGGTATTCGCCAAGTGGACGAGGGAAATTTAGTTAATCCGGGGTCCACTTTGGTAGTATTTACCCAGCTGAAGCCAATCTCGGTTATATTCACCCTTCCACAGCAGGATCTGCTAGAAGTCAACCAGGAGTTTGCCAAGGGCCCCCTGCAAGTGATCGCCCTCGACAGCACCCAAACGAAGCCGCTTGACAATGGAACTTTGGCGGTCGTTGACAATCAGATCGACACGACCACAGGCACGATAAAGCTGAAGGCCAATTTCGCAAACCAGGACTTGAAACTTTGGCCGGGTGAATTCGTGAATAGCCGGCTGCTCGTTCAGACTCGACACGATGGGTTAGTCGTGCCGGCTTCCGTGATACAACGCGGGCCCGAAGGCGCGTACGCCTATGTCATCACACAGGATAAGACGGCCGAAATGCGCCCTGTAAAGGTCGGACAAATTGACGGTGGCCAGGCGTTGATCGATAGCGGGCTGCAGGCCGGAGAACAAGTTGTTGTTGACGGTCAATATAAGCTCCAGCCGGGTGCTCCGGTACAAATCACAACTCCGAATCAGCCTGTCAAAGGGAAGCGACTCACCCAGGCTGACGAAACACCTCCTCCCGATCAGACCGCAAAAGGCATACAATCTGCCGGTCAGCATGGACCCGAGCACCATCGACGGCCTTCGCAGACGTCTGAAAAGCCGGAAGGAAGCGCTCCGCCGGCCATGGCAACCCAGGGGTAGGATGAGAATAAT
>DASXBV010000137.1:0-5185 GCA_036491515.1 Chthoniobacterales bacterium | reverse complement strand
GGGAGCGAAGTTCTTTGAGGCCCAGGCAGGCGGTTCGGCAATTCTCTGGCAGCATTTCTTTTGGATTTTCGGGCACCCCGAGGTCTACATTCTCGTACTACCCGCATTTGGCGTGATATCGGAAGTCGTTCCGGTCTTTTCCCGAAAGCCGATATTCGGCTACCCGATGATGGTGGCTGCGAGCATCTTGATAGGCTTCATCAGCGCGGGCGTCTGGGCGCACCACATGTTCACAGTCGGCATGAATTCGTTTGGAGTGACGTTCTTCGCGATGGCTACGATGGCCATCTCTGTTCCTACCGGTATCAAAATCTTCAACTGGCTCGCAACGTTGTATGGCGGCAAGATCCGTTTGGAATTACCGATGCTGTTCGCGATCGCGTTTCTTTTCCAATTCCTGATTGCCGGGCTGACGGGCATTATGCTTGGCGTGGCTCCTTTCGACTGGCAGTTGAACGACTCCTACTTCGTGATCGCCCATTTTCACTACGTGATAGTGGGCGGCATCCTATACGGGGTCTTTGCATTCTTCTACTATTGGTATCCGAAAGCATTTGGTCGTATGCTCGATAAGAAGCTTGGGCTTTGGCATTTCTGGCTATTCACGATCGGGTTCCACCTGACCTTCGATCCTCAGCATTTTGCGGGAATACTAGGAATGCCGCGCCGGATCTATACTTATCAACCCGGCCGCGGTTGGGATCTGTGGAATTTAGTATCAACGATCGGCGCGTTTGTTCAAGCAGCCGGGGTCGTTTGCTTCACGATCAACCTCTTATGGTCGGCCTGGAAAGGTAAGATTGCCGGTGATGACCCCTGGGATGCGTGGACGCTCGAATGGGCCACTACCTCGCCACCGCCGGAGTACAATTTCGAGAAGCTTCCCGAAGTGCGTAGCCGCCGCCCACTATGGGACTTGAAACACCCAGAGGATCCGGATTGGAAATTCGAATAGGCGATGCTCGCTCGTTGCCATTTCAGCAACTATCTAACTTAACAAACTTTCCTAACCGATCCAGAAAAGTGAGCTCTCAATCGATAAGCATTACCGAACCAGAATGGAAGCTCCCTTCGCCGCGGGTGGTGGGAATGATTCTGGTTATTCTCACCGAAACCGCACTCTTCACGATTTTTGTGACGGCATACCTTTTCTACATTGGAAAGAGCACATCCGGTCCCTACCCCCATGAAGTTCTGGAGCTACCTATCCTGGGTACTGTCCTGCTGCTTTCCAGCAGCGCGACCATTGTGGTTGCGGAACGGAATCTTCATAAAGGGGTCAACAGCCTCTTTAACCTCTGGTGGTTGATCACCGCTCTTTTAGGCCTTGGTTTTCTGATCTATACCGCAACCGAGTGGTACAAGCTAATTTACGAAGATCATCTCACGATCAGCACGAATCTGTTCGGGTCGACTTTCTATTCGCTGGTCGGTTTGCACGCCAGCCACGTTGTGGTGGGCCTGATCCTGATTTTTCTAATACTGATCATGAACTTAACCGGGCGCATTAGAAATTATCACCACCAGCATATCATTATGATCTCCTGGTACTGGCACTTCGTCGATGCGGTCTGGGTTGTTGTTTTCACGGTGGTGTACATCATCGGCGGCAACTCCTAAGCGTATGAACCCTGAAGAACACGAACACTCCTCTCATGAAGGCGTTGAATTGCCAACGCCAACCACCTGGCCGTTGATGTGCGCTTTCGGGATAACGCTCCTCGCCGCGGGTTTGGTTACGACGCTCGTGGTGACCCTGGTCGGTTTCATTATCGGCCTGATCGCGGCGGTTGGTTGGTTCAGGAGCGTCTTTCCCACACCAACGCACACGCTATACCCATTGGCTGAGGCAGATCGTCGTCCGGCCCCTGTGAAAGTCTCGAAGCGCCAAATTGGCCATCTAAAATACGGCGAATCGAGTCACCGGGTTCGTATCCCGGTCGAGGTCCACCGGTACTCAGCGGGAATAATGGGCGGCCTCGCCGGTGGTGCCGCGATGGCTGTTTTGGCGATGCTCTACGGACTGGTCGTTCAGCACAGTATCTGGTATCCGATCAACCTATTGGCCGCCGCAGGTGTTCCATCTCTGGCAACCGCCGACCTTGAAACTCTGCGGCAGTTTAACGCGGCCGGTCTGACGGTCGGTATTTTGAGTCACGTCACCTTCTCAATCCTCGTCGGATTGCTCTACACTGTGCTTTTGCCGATGCTTCCTGCACGCTTGGAATGGCTGTTTGGAGGAATAATGACTCCGCTTATCTGGACGGCTTTGCTCTATCCGATATTTGATCTGATTAACCCCGCGCTCGCGGCTCGCGTTGACTGGGGTTGGTTCGTGATCTGCCAGGTCGCTTTCGGATTGGTAGGTGGCTATGTGGTGTTTAAGTCCCAGAAAGTGGAAACCATGCAATCCTGGCCGGTGGGCCAAAGAATGGGATTGCACGCCATGGGAGAACGTAAGCAAGACTAAACCAACGGTCACATGCAGCCACGCGCGTTATACTGGTGTCTTCTTTTTGTCGGCTTGGTGGCGCTTAGCGGTTGTGGCCGGTTGCCCGGCAAGCCCAAGGAAGCGGATCGTTGGAAACCGCCGGAGGCGAACATGGATTTCGCCGATCTTTACGAAACGAATTGCCTGGCTTGCCACAGCAACGGGCAAACTCTCGGTGCTTCAATTTCGATGAATAACCCGCCCTATCTTGCGGTTATTCCGAAAGAAACACTCAGGAAAGTCGTAGCGGAGGGAATTCCCCATAGCAGCATGCCGGGCTATTCGAGCAAAGTCGGCGGCCTCCTTACCGACGACCAGATCAACGTCATTGTGGAGGGCGTCTTCAAATGGGCGAAGGGCCACGAAGTCCCCACCGACAATCTTCCGCCGTACAGTGCGGCCTTGGGGGATCCGGAGCGTGGAGAAGCGGTTTTTGCGCAGAATTGTGCTAACTGCCATGGATCCGAAGGTGCGGGTGTTCAGGGGAAGGCAGGATCGGTCGTCGACCCGACATTTCTCAGCCTGGTAAGTGACCAGTATCTACGAACGGTCGTGATCGTCGGACGGCCCGACCTCGGAATGCCCGGTTTCAGGGATTATGTTCCTGGGAAGCCGATGAGCGCCGAGGAGATTTCCGATGTGGTGGCGTGGCTCTCGTCGCGACGTGAGGGAAAAGCCACAGGACAACCGACACCAGCGACAGACGCTGCCTCCGCCGCGCAACCTTCACCTACAAACCAGCAATGACCCCAAACGAATCTGAAAATCAACCTCCGCCCAGTCCGGAGGCAAAGAACTATTCGACGCGGCGCGACTTTTTGCTGAAGGTCGGTCTCGCAATTAATACAATCGCGGCGTTCATGATCGGAATCCCGCTTATTGGATTCATTTTCTCCAGTGTGATCTGGAAGACTTCTAGAGTTTGGTTCTCACTCGGACCAATCTCAAAATTTCCTGAGGGCGCGATGCGGCGAGCGGTTTACGAAAATCCATTTCGTCGCGAGGCTGACGGACAGACATCCAGGCTTACGTGCTGGGTGAGCCGAATTCAGGGAGATCAATTCAAGGTCTTTGCGGCGAATTGTACTCATTTAGGGTGTCCGGTCCGTTGGTTTGAAGAGTCGCAGCTTTTCCTGTGTCCGTGTCACGGAGGAGCTTTTTTCGCGGACGGTGGATACGCTGCAGGCCCTCCTCCAAGAGGCTTATATGTCTATGAGCACAAGGTCGAGAATGGCGAACTGAAGGTCAAAGCTGGTGTGCTGCCCACCCTGGCAAATCCAGGCTCAAATCTATGAGTGCGAAGAATAGGCCGATCACCGGAACACTGGTCAATATAGCGATGTGGCTGGAGCGCCGGCTGCATATTGTAAAGATCTGGAACGCGACCGGCGGTCACCCGATCCCGAAAAGCAGCGCAAGCTGGTTTTACACTTTCGGGAGTATGACTCTCCTGTGCTTCTCTATCCAGATTATCACCGGAATCCTGTTAGCTTTGGTTTATGTACCCTCCGCGAACGAAGCGTATCGAAGCCTGGAATTCTTGAACTTTCAGCAGGAACTCGGTTGGTTGTTGCGCGCCATGCACTATTGGGGATCTAACTGCATGGTTGTTGTCATGTTTTTACACATGACCCAGGTTTTCCTCTGGGGCGCATACAAATACCCCAGAGAATTAACCTGGATCTCTGGTATCGTGCTGCTATTCCTGACCCTCGCGATCGCCTTTACCGGTCAGGTGATGCGATTTGACTCCGACGCGTATTGGGGTGTCGGGATCGGTGCGGCGGTAATGGGTAGAATTCCGCTCGTTGGAGCTCAACTCGTCAATCTCCTGTTGGGCGGTCCAATCATCGGGACGGATACGCTATCCCGCTTCTTCGCTCTCCACGTTTTCGTACTTCCGGGGAGTATCCTGGCCCTCGTGAGCTTGCACCTCCGTTTGGTGTTGCTAAAGGGAATCAACGAGTATCCGAAGCCGGGCATCCAAGTAAGTCGGAAGACCTACGATGAGGCGTATGAGGAGACCATCCATAAGGATGGGATTCCGTTCATCCCGAACGGAATCGATAAAGATATCGTCGCGAATGGACTGCTTCTGCTGGTGATCGTAGGACTAGCAATCTTCATTGGGCCGAAAGGGCCAGGCATTCCAGCGGATCCGGCCATAAGAATCTCTGACGCCAGTCCCGATTATCCGTTCCTCTGGATATTTGCCGCCGCTGCTCTGGTGCCGCACAACTGGGAGGTGATCCTGTTTTTCGTCTTACCTATCATCGGCACTCTTCTGCTGGTCGGCCTGCCCTTTTACGCGAATCAAGGTGAAAAGCATTTCAGCCGGCGACCGGTATCGATCCTGGTGGTCCTGTTAACCTATCTTGGACTTGGCCTGTTAACTTACGCCGGGCTGACTGGCCCATGGTCTCCGCACATGGAAGCCTGGAGCGGACTTCCGAGCAAGCCGGAGTTCATCAAGGCTCGTACACCGTTGGAATTGCAAGGGGCGCTGTTACTTCAAAACAAGCAGTGCCGTAACTGTCACGCCATCGGTGGCACTGGGGGACATCGCGGACCGGATCTTTCAGCCGTCGGCACGCGCATGAATGAGCCCGAGCTGGTCCGGCAAGTGATCCAGGGCGGGGGTAACATGCCGGCTTACGGGAACAACCTTTCTCAGCAAGAGGTAACGGCGTTGGT
>DASXBV010000136.1:0-3284 GCA_036491515.1 Chthoniobacterales bacterium | reverse complement strand
TTGTGATGCGTTGCGAAGAAACGAAGGCTTTGGAGGCGACCACTTGCGTTACATTCGGAACGTTTTCCTGCTCGGCCTGACATCACTGATCCCGGGAGGTTTTGCACCCGCGCAGGAACCACAGCCAGCAAATTCTCTGACGATACCGGCACCTCACGTTAAGCAAGTCCACCTCAAGCACATTCTGGTGATCGCTCAAACCAAAGGATTCGAGCACGATTCGATCCCGGATGGGATGGCGGCGATCTTCAACATGGGGCACGACAGTGGTTTGTGGGACACGACGCTGCGCACAGATACGGAACTGCTCACGAAGAAGGACCTGGGAAGAAATGCGAAAAACCTGGACTACTTCGACGCCGTGGTCTTCATGAGCACGACGGGCGAACTGGACCTGGATGACAGCCAGAAGACTGACTTTCTTTCGTTCATCAAGGATGACGGCAAGGGTTTTGTGGGCGTGCATGCGGCCCTGGATACGAATTACAAGTGGCCTGAATACGGTGAGATGATTGGTGGATGGTTTGACCAGCACCCCTGGATGACCTTCAACGCTCCGATTATTAATGAGGACCCGAGTTTTCCCGCGGTTCGACACTTTCCTAAAGCGTTCGTAAAATATGACGAGATCTATCAGCCGAAAGAGTGGTCGCGCGACAAGGTGAACGTCCTGCTGAGTCTCGACCCGAACAAACTCAATTATGAAGACAACCCGCGCATCCACCGGGCGGATCACGATTTCGCAGTCGCGTGGGACAAAATGTACGGCAAAGGGCGCGTTTTCTACTCGACGCTAGGCCACACGGAAGAGGCATGGAGCGACCCGGACATCCGCAAGATGTATTTTGAGGCGATCAAGTGGGTGCTGGACATGACGGAAGGCAACACTGCTTCACATCCTCGACCATGAGCGTGGAGGAATCGTTTACAGAATGAATTCTCTTTGTTCGATATTGCTTGGGTGGGCCTTGTGGACGGCTTTATTGGCGATGAGCCTCGCCATCTCGGTGGCACCAACGCCAACCCGCAGTCCGCAAGCTCCGAGTGCGGCCAAACAAAACGGCAAAGTTGAGAACGAATCGTTCTCACCAGCGGCGGTTGCTACCGGAAGATTGCTCTTCCGGCAAGCCTGTGCATTTTGTCACGGGACCGATGCGGGGGGCGGAGAGAGCGGGCCGGATCTCACGCGTTCGAAACTTGTGGCCGAGGATTCGGGCGGAAACGCGATCGGACCCGTTTTGCGCAACGGACGCATTGAGAAGGGGATGCCCCGGTTTGAGTACTCGGATGAACAGATCGCCGCCCTGGTGGCTTTCATCCACTCGCAACGGAACGATACGCTTTCGAAAAAAGGCGGACGCAAGGGCGTGGACGCCGCCGATCTGCAAACAGGGAACGTCGAGGCGGGTCGGCAGTTCTTTTACGGTGCGGGGGGATGCTCGTCCTGCCATTCACCGACCGGCGACCTTTCTAAAATTGCGTCGCGATTTGAGGGACTGAAGCTTGAAGAGCAGATGCTTTATCCCAGGCACGCGAAATCAAGCGTCGCGGTGACACTGGCTTCCGGCCAGACCATTATCGGCACGTTAGTTTACCTTGATGAGTTTACGGTGGGACTCCAGGACCCTTCTGGAGTGTATCGCTCTTGGAAGACTGGTGACGTGCAATACAAAGTGGATGCGCCGGTGGATGCCCACGCGGAACTGCTTCCGAAGTACACGGACGCCGACATTCACAATTTGATGGCGTATCTGCAAACTTTGCGTTGACTTATAAGATCAATCGACATGCGTTCTATGAGATTTGCATTTCTTTTCGCGGTGAACACATTAATCCTGATGGCATTGCCTGGGGCGATCCTTGCGCAGGGCGTTGATGATCAGATGCTTCTGCACCCGCCAGCCGACAGTTGGCCCGGTTATCACGGAGATTATTCGGGCAGACGCCATAGTCCGCTTACGCAGATTACGCCGGAGAACGTGAAAAATCTATCGCTGGCGTGGGCCTTCCAGACAAATCAGGCGGCGCAAATCAAATCTTCACCGCTGATGGTCGATGGCATTTTGTATTTCACCGTTCCCGACAACATTTGGGCCGTCGATGCGCGGTCCGGCCATCAGATCTGGCACTACACTTATCCGTCGAAGAAAGGTGAACGCATCGGACATCGCGGTGTGGCGATGTACAAGGAATGGCTGTACTTTACGACACCGGATGCTCACCTTGTCTCGTTAAATGCAAAAGATGGCACGGTGCGTTGGGACAAGGTGATTGCTGACGTCGACAAGGGCTACTGGTCCACGATGGCCCCGCTGGTGATTCGAAACCACGTCATTGCTGGCGTGGGCGGTGACTTAGACAATCTTTCGGGCTATCTGCGTTCCTTCGACCCCGCAACTGGCGAGGTGCAGTGGCAATGGAACAGCACCCCGTCAACCGGAACTCCGGCCGGCACGACGGGAGGAACGACCTGGATGACCGGGACATATGACCCTGAACTGAACCTGCTCTTTTGGGGGACGGGAAATCCCACCCCGGTCCTCAACGGTGGTCCGCGGCCTGGAGACAACGAATGGACGTGCAGCATCGTTGCGCTCAATCCGGATACTGGCAAGTTCGTCTGGGGTTTTTCCGTTTCTCCGCATGACACGCACGACTGGGACGCTGTGGAGACGCCCGTGCTGGTGGACAGAGACTTCAATGGGCAACCGAAAAAAATGCTGATGCAGAGTTCACGAAATGGCTACTTTTTCGTTCTGGACCGCACCAACGGAAAAAATCTGCTGACCATTCCGTTTGGGCCGACGAATTGGACGCTGGGAATCGATAAGCAAGGGCGGCCGATTCCGAACCCCGACAAGGAGCCAAAACCGGATGGCCGATTGATTGCCCCAGACGAAGGCGGAATGACGAATTACCGCTCACCGAGCTTCGATCCAAAGACCGGCTTGTTTATTGTGGATGCGCGACAGAGCTGGAGCATTTATTTTGCGAAACCGGCCGATGGAGTCTACGGCTGGGCAGGCGCTGATTACGATATCTGGGGCAAAAGCGCGATTGAGGCGATTGACTATCAGACCGGCAAGTTTCGTTGGACCCATGAAGTGGGCGAGTACTCGGGCGCCGGCGTTCTGACGACCGACTCGGGATTGACGTTCACTGGGGACACTCACGGAAATATTCTGGCGCTCGAGACGAGCGACGGGAAAACTTTATGGCATTCGGGAACGGGCGCACCAATGCAGACTTCACCGATTACCTATGAACTGGACGGGCGACAGTAT
>DASXBV010000135.1:0-4401 GCA_036491515.1 Chthoniobacterales bacterium | reverse complement strand
CCGATCGAGACCTTTCTCCGGACAGATTCTACCAAGGAAAGCGAGATAGTCGCCGGGCGTTTCGATAAAGTCGTATAGGTCTTCCGGAAGCCCGTGGTAAACCGTCCCGCACCAATTCAACCAGCTGAGCGGCTCTCGCTGAGAATTGGAAATTGAAACGACCGGCATTTCCGAAAATTCCTGAAACAGTGGTTGTATTCCCGAAGCAATTTGTTAGAACTATTTAAGAGTGGGTATCCAAAGAAATTCCTTTTTAACCAGTTCACCCCTGACATTGTGCCTGCCTGGAAAATACGTTTGATGAGCGGTTGGGCTAGCCATATTTTGTCTTCAGTCGTAGCCAGCTGAAGCCGTAGCCTGCTAACTCCAGGCTTATTTTTGCATCCTTGATGAGTTCGGTGCCGCGCTCTTCAAAAAGATAAACGAAATGATCAAAACGCTTGTCCCATAGTTGGAGCGAAACCGTCGCCGGCTCTGACGAAAAATTATGCACTGCTGCAACGGCACTGCCGCTCTCATCCTCGCAGGCGTGAGCGAATACCTCTTCCGGGTGCGTACTTTCCAGGATCCAGTAACGTCCAGTGCCGAATTCGGGGTATTCTTTCCGAGTCCGAATCATTCGCTCCAAACGATTAAGGAGTGAGTGGGGATCGCGACGTTGTGCCTGGACGTTTACCGCTCGATAACTGTACGGACCTCTTTCGAGCACCGGACGGCGCAGCTTTTTTCTTGGCGCGGTCGAAAAGCCACTGTTGTGTTCTGCCGTCCATTGCATCGGCGTTCGCACACTATTCCGTTCCTCGAGACGCAGGTCCTCACCCATTCCAATTTCTTCGCCGTACCAAAGTACCGGGGTTCCTGGGATCGTAAAGACGAGGCTGTACATGAGAAGTTGACGAGCAATATCGCCACCAAACATGGGAGCGAGTCGGCGACGGATGCCCCGATTATAAAGTTGCATCCGTTTCTTTGGCGCAAAAGCCCGGAAGCATTCGTCCCTCTCCGGCTTCGTTAGCCGGCTAAGATCGAGCTCATCGTGGTTTCGCAGAAAATAAGCCCAATGACAATCCGCGGGAATCTCCGGCAGTTGCCGCAAAGCGCGCAGAACAGGTTCTGGCGAGTGCCGGGCGGCGGCGAGGAACAGGTGCGGATTGACAAAGAAATTCAATACCATGTTCATGCGATTACCCTCCTCACCGAAATAATTGAGCGTTTGATCAGGAGAAACGTTTGCCTCAGCGAGCAGAATCGCGTCTCCAGATTTCCAGGAAAGAAAGTCTCGAAACTCTGTAAGGTATTCGAAAGACTCGTGTGGCTGCAGTTCGACTTCAGAACCCTTTGAAGCGATGACGAACGGCGCCGCATCGACTCGAAAGCCAGAAATACCCAGCGAAAGCCAAAAGCGCATGATCTTTATGATTTCGTCCCGAACCGCCGGATTCGCTGTGTTCAGGTCTGGCTGGTAATCGTAAAACCGATGAAAATAGTAGGCTTTCGCGATATTGTCATAACGCCACACCGCTTTTTGTTTGCCAGGAAAGGCCACCTCATCACTGGTGTCTCCAGGTCGATCTTCTCGCCACACGTAATACCCGTAATATTGAGGATCCTTTCGACGCGCGGCCTGGAACCAGGGATGTTGGTCAGAGGTGTGATTAACGACTAGATCGATGATGACTCGAATACCGCGATCCTGCGCTTCGTCCATGAAGGCCGCAAAGTCGCCGAGGTCTCCCAGAGCTGGGTGAACGGAGAGATAATCCGTAATGTCGTATCCGTTGTCTCTGCCCGGAGACGAATGAAAAGGTAAAAGCCAAAGGCAACCGACACCTAAGCCCGCCAAATAACTCAGTCCCTGTCGAAGTCCAATAAAGTCTCCGATCCCGTCGCCATTTCCGTCCTTGAACGTGTCCACGTCGACGCAATAAATTATCGTGTTTTTGAACCAGCGGCCGCCTTGCATTGTTCTCTGAAACTCTTTATTAACGGACCTGCTCGACCTGAGGCCTTTATGAATTTATTTGGAGTGTTTTGAAATGCATATTGCTCAATTTAGTTTTCGTCACCTGCCATCAAACCGGTCGTAGACATTAAATCGGATATCGCTATTGTGCTGAAGACGACAAACATTTGGCTTTAATTGTAATTTACGGTCGCCCAAGGAATGAGCCTACCCGTCTGAGCGGTTTAATCCGATCACAGAATATTTTGAAGGTTGCCAGGAGGGGAACAGCGAGCAGCGTGCCGGCCACGCCCCAGAGATAGGACCAAAGAAGAAAAGTCAACAGGATGGCGATCGGATTGAGGGTTAACCAGCGTCCAAGAAACAGCGGTGTCGCTAGGTTGCCCTCAATCATCGCAGAAAAGACGTAGGCCAGGGGTGGCAAAAGGGCATACCAGGCCGAATCAAAATGAATCATTGAAACAAGCGTCATTGCCACGATACCACCCGTCGCTCCGACGAAGGGAATGTAATGGAGCAAAAATGCAGCCACACCCCAAAGCAACGGGTGGGGTAGTCCCAGCAATCCCACGAAGATCCAAACACTGACTCCTACACAGGCATTGATCAGCGTGATCGAAGTAAAATAACGAGCGGCGGTTTGCTCAATCTCGGACGCGATTTCGACGACGTTTTGTTTCTCTGGCACACCCGGGATCATATCGACGAGCTTTTTGAGGAGCCGGGCTCCGTAGAGCAGCAGGAAGAATGCAAGCACGTGAACAATAATCAGAGTCGCAAAGAATTTGGGCGCATTCTTCAGAGCCATCTCCACAATGCTTGGCCCGCGGATGCTTACCGGAAGGATGTTGCCCGGGTTGAGCCAAGCGCCCAGGCGGTCGATCGATGGTGAACTTTTCTGGATGACTTGAAGGATTGGCGTCAAACGGTCCTGAATGTGATCCAGATAGCGGGGAAAATCAGGTTCAAACCTCGATAGTGATAGACACAGTGCGGAAAAAAGGCAGATCAAGACGGTCAAAAAACCGACGGTACCGAGGAGCGGTGCCCAAAAGTTTGAGAAACCGATTTTCTTTAGCCATCTGGTGACAGGCGTTAGCAGGAAACCGAGAAAACCTGCAAGCACGATTGGAAGAAAAAGGTCAACAGCTACCTTTAGAATGTAGAAACAGGCAAAGACGAACAATCCGATCACAGCAACAGCGAACCAGAGATGGACTAACTTTCCGACATCCTTGGGGATTGAACCATCTGAACTGTCGTTTGGGTTGACGGGAAGGTTCATGATGATAGAGGTGCGTCAGCACGTTTATGTCCTGTGTATCGTTGAAGCAAAAGGACACAACCATATTTTGCCAAACAAAAACAGAAAATATTCGGGACCAAATCTCATCGCGTGTAGTGATTGATCGGCATAGGAGGTGATAAAAATTGTCACCCTTTGTACGAATTTTCCTGTCCGGATGGTCGCCTGACTTGGTCCATTGCATATCACCAACATTTCTGCAGCCGCTTTTGATAGAGGGTAAGTCCGGATATGCGACTACTAGCGAACACCCATTTATTGCCTAACACATGAGCCTTACGTCAAGCGATCAGTCTGATCAGGATAACCGCAGAGGCTGAAAGCTCAAGACAAGAAGGCGCCCGAGGATGTGGACCATCAGGCGCGGCCTGGCGTTCCAATTCTGATGTACCACCGGATCGCGACTAGCGGTCCTCCCGGTTTAGACCGGTTCAGAGTGGATCCGACCCTGTTTGAGGAGCAGCTATCAGCCCTGAAGCAAGTGGGGTTTCAAACTATCGATCTCAGCGATTGGATTGGAGCTCTGTCAAGGTCTGAGGCCTTTCCGGAAAAACCGATCATATTGACTTTTGACGATGGCTACAGGGATTTTTTGACGGCCGCCTTACCTGCCTTGCGAAATCCTTCGGATCAGTGACACGGGAGGAAAAAAATCGATCTCTTTTAGTCACGATCACGAGGGGCTTACCCACTTGAGTTCTGATTGCCCGTAGTCATCGTTCTAACGCCTGAACTGGAGTCGACGAGACCACCCCCTGAGGCCGTTGTCCAGGCAGTTTGGACGACACCGCAAGCCACTTCCGCTGAACGCAGCCAATGCTGGTAAACCACGCGTGATGCACCTCGCCTCGGAAAAAGTGTGGCTTGCTGCCGCCACTCCAGACCCCAACGCTTTGATACCGGATCAATGTTGTCGTTCATACTGATCGATCGAACTTAGCGACATCTCCGGGCCTAAGGTTTTACCCTGATTGGAAGAAGCTTGCCCGGTTTAGCTTGTCTCACCCAAGTCCAATTGAATCTTCTACGGCGAAACCTGGTGGAGCCTCGAATTCAATGAGAGTGCAAATTTTGGACCCGAATGATACGCAATAAAGATACAGGAGGTTCGGAGATCGATCCTGTGGACCCC
>DASXBV010000134.1:0-6548 GCA_036491515.1 Chthoniobacterales bacterium | reverse complement strand
AGTGGGATTGGCGTTGGGCTGCCGGGATTTGTCGATTCTCATCGGGGTCTGGCGTACTGGAGCCCGGTCTTTGAGAGTTCGAATGTCAACTTCCGCGAGCTGCTCCAGACAAAATTTAGTATCCCGGTTTTCGTCGAAAACGACGCTAATCTCGTCACTCTGGCGGAACACTGGTTCGGGATGGCAAAGGGTTTAGAGAACGCCGTGGTCGTGACCATTGAGCACGGCACCGGAAGCGGCCTTATCTTCAACGGGAAACTCTACCGGGGCGCTCAAGGATTGGCGGCCGAGTTCGGCCATACAAAACTCGTTTTTGGCGGTCCGCCGTGTCAATGCGGTGAACGGGGCTGCATGGAGACGCACACTGCAGCGTTTGCCATTATCCATGAAGCCGCGAAAGCCGGTTTTCGCGTTCCAAAGGGCCAACTCGATTATCACGAGCGATCCCGTTTGGTACAAGCGATAATCTCCAAAGCAGAAGCGGGCGACAAATCTATGATGCGGATATTCGAGCAGATGGGGCGTTATTTAGGATTAGGGATCGCGAATTTGGTGAACCTGTTGAATCCGCAGCGAGTTGTGATTTGCCAGGGAGCGATCCGCTGCGCCCATCTTTTCGAGGATAGCTTGCGCGCAGTGGCCGAGCGGATGGTGATCCCGCCGCTGAAGCAAGACCTGGAGATCGTGATTCATCACTGGGGCGACGAAGTGTGGGCCCGCGGTGCTGCCAGCCTGGTGTTACTCGAGTTGGACCAGCGCGGTAGATCAGATATGCCACGCGGTTCTCTTATTCCGAGGCGGCGAACCGCCCGAAATGGAAAAACTGCTTAGAGATTTGTGACCACTGCAGGCGCAAGGTGTTTAAACGAATCAAGGGACGAGATGTCCATTAAATACTAAACCGATCCGAGCCATGCAGAAGCCTGCCAGGAAAGCAGAGACTCGCAAGATCTTGATCTCGAACGAGAGTGGCTTACACGCTCGGCCGGTGAGCGACCTTGTGCGATGTGCGATGCGTTTCAAAAGTGAAATAACAATTTTAGCAAATGGTAAAAAGTGTTCGGCAGTCAGCATCATGGATATCATGACGGCAGACATCCGGAAGGGAGCAGAGATCTCTGTGACGGCCGAAGGAGTAGACGCCGAGAGAGCACTGGACGCGATCGAAAAATGCCTGAGCCAACTAGGCGAGAAGGGATTCTAGCCCGCATATCCCGTCAAGGAGTCAGGCGCCGGTAGGGCTAGGCTCCGTCCGAGCCGAGGAGACGCGCCAGCCCCGGCTCGGACGGAGCCTCGCCCTACCGGACTCCAGAACTCCTGCCAGCAATGGAACCAACGATTGACATCGAGGATTTTGGCCAGTTGGTAAGATATCTACGCGACAACGGCAGAATCGGTCCTCGGGAAAAACCGATGCTAAAGAAACTAAGCGGCGGCGTCTCCAACAAAACCGTCTGGCTCCAGCGTTCTCGTGGTCATGCCTGGGTTATCAAACAGGCCCTGCCAAAGCTTAGAGTGCAATCGGACTGGTTCAGCGATCCCGCTCGAATCAATATCGAGGCGAACGGTCTGCGCTATTTGCCACGGGTCGCACCGAAGGGCAGCATCACTCCTTTGATCTTTCAGGATACGACCCAAAATCTGCTGGCCATGGAAGCGGTACCCGAACCGCATCAAAACTGGAAACAGCAGTTATTGCGCGACAAGGTTCAAAGCGAGCCTTTCAGCCGGTTTGCGGAATTGCTTGGATCGATCCATCGAGAAAGCTTCAACCTCCGGCACGAACTTGAGCCAATCTTCGCCGAAAAACGGTTTTTTCAAACTCTGCGACTGGAACCGTACTACGAGTACAGTGCAGCAGCTGTCCCTGAAGTAGGAGCCTTTCTCAAGGAGCTTGTCGACTGGACGCTGAGCCGCTCTGACACGCTGGTTCATGGCGATTTCAGTCCCAAAAATGTTCTGATCCATGGCGAGCGACTGATTCTGCTTGATCACGAAGTGCTTCATTTCGGTGACCCGGCATTCGACATCGGCTTCAGTCTCGCCCATCTCTTGAGCAAAGCACTCCACGTCCGTGAACAGCGCCTTGCTCTGATCGAAGGGGCACGATTGTACTGGAGCCGCTACCTCGACGAAGTCCGCGGGATGCCCTGGATTGCGAATCTCGACGTTTGCGCGGCGAAACATTCGCTGGGATGTATTCTGGCGCGGGTCTGCGGTCGGTCTCCTCTCGAATACCTGAGCGCTGAGGAACGGCTTTTAGAGCGGCGCGTTGCCATTGAAATGATGAACGAGAATTTCACCACGGTGGATCGGGTAATCGCTGGCTTTGCAGAAAGAATAGCCGCCGCGAAACCTTAAACGGTCTTTAGGGAATGATCAGAGTAACCAACCTGCATGCCCTTGAGATCCTCGATAGCCGTGGACGTCCAACCGTCGCTGCAACGATGGTTCTTGCGGACGGCACGACCGCTATGGTCTCGATCCCTTCTGGGGCATCGACCGGCAAAGCCGAAGCCAAAGAGCTTAGAGACGGTTTGAAAGCTTATCGCGGATTAGGATGCCGCAAAGCCGTCGCGAGCGTTTGCGGACCGATCGCCCGAGTCGTTGTCAACCACGAGTTCTTGAACCAGGAAGATCTGGACCTTACCTTGAAGGCGCTTGACGGGACGCCAGACAAATCGCGGCTTGGCGCGAATGCGATACTTGCGACCTCTTTGGCTTTCGCTCGAGCAACGGCAATACATCAAGGTATTGAACTCTACAACTATTTCGCGGCGCTCTTACCGGACGGAGTTCCCACCCTCCCGCGGCTCTCGGTAAATCTTTTCAGTGGCGGAAAACACGCATTCGGCCAGGTAGCGATACAGGACGTGCTAATTGTTCCCTCGCCCGGGTGGTCGGTGGCGGCGAGTCTCGCCGCTATTTACGACGTCTACCAGACGGCGGCAGAAATCATCGGGAAGCGATACAATGCGACGGCCCTTACGGCAGACGAAGGGGGATTGGCTCCGCCGTTTCAAACCAGCATTGAAATGTTGGAGACGGCCGCGGAATCAATCGAATCTGCAGGATACAAATTAGGAAGTGAACTGTGTTTGGCGGTCGATGTCGCGGCCAGTCATTTTGTTCAGAAGGATGGCAGCTACCGGCTGGATGACCGGAATTTCAGTGCCCAAGAACTGATTGATCTCCTCGTGCTGTGGAGGGAGCGGTTGCCGCTCGTCAGTATTGAAGATGGGCTGAGCGAAGATGACTGGGAACAGTGGCCGGTTCTGCGAAAACGCTTGGGAGAGAAGACTCTCACGCTCGCAGACGATCTCACCTGTACCAATCCTGATCGGATCCAGCGAGCAATACAGCTCGGCGCCGCAAATGCGTTATTGCTGAAAGTCAATCAAATCGGGACGATCACGGAGGCGAAGAACGCTTATCTTCTCGCCAGGGAAGCCGGCTGGAAAGTAGCAGCGAGCGCACGCAGCGGCGAAACGGAAGACAATTGGCTGGCAGACCTGTCCGTCGGTTGGTCGAGCGACTTCATCAAAGTCGGGTCGATCACGCAATCCGAGCGCTTAGCCAAATACAATCGTCTGTTGATGATCGAAGACACGCACGCGATCTTCCCGATCATGTAAGCGTCCCGCTTTGCTGCTGCGTAAGCGAAGGCTCCAGCCTTTCCCCTGCGTGGCACGACATGGTTGGCAAAGGCTAGGCTGGAGCCTCCGCTTACCCAAGGACTTCCAGGGAGTCGACTCGAAACAAATAAGGCATCCAGCGCTGAAAGCGCGTGGCAATAAACGTAGCTAACGCTCTGCAAAAAAGCTTCTCATTCTGTCCTACGGCGCCATTTGTCGCGGCCAGAATATAACGGTAAGCGTCATCACTCCCTGAGCAGGATGGACAGTGATTCCTCCAATATCTGCAGAGCCGGAAGGTCCGGACATCAGCAAGCTGTATGCTTTGTCCAGGAAATGGGGATGACCGTAAGCGTCGTGTAAGTTCTCTACGATCTCTGCAGGATCGAGCAGGATCACGATGTCGTGCGCCAGAAAACCAATAGTATTGACGCGGAACTCTTCTTCTGAAAGCAGGACCGAACCGGTTTCGGCCACGCCCAGTGGAGAGCGTACGATCGTAACGTCAATACGGGAGGCATCCGACCAGCGCGTGAAGTCCCCCGGCACTCTGTCACCGACATATTCCGGAACCGCCGAACAGATCGTCTTCGCTTCGGGAAATCGTTTCCTCAGAAATTCTTCGAAATCGGCCGGAGGCTCGGTCACTACTTCCCCGTAGAGCTCTTTCAGCGCCGCAGTAAACTGCTTTTTGAGGTCGACTGGCTGCTCGGAATGAAACTTCGGGATGACAGGCAGTTCGCGAGAAGAGGGCTGATTATTGCGAACATTCCGCAGGATGGTGTCTCGAAAGCTCATGTGTTTATTTCCTGTCCGGTTGCTTGCATCCGATGCTTCTTGTACCAGTCATGGAAAGTTTCTTTGGCCGGTTGAGGAATATCTCTGTGCCGCCCCCACGCATTGAGCTGATTGTAGATCGCAAAGCGGGGCAGTACCTTTAAACTGGCGTCCATGGTATCGCCGGCGACGCGATAGAGGGTCGGATTACTTAACACCTTGCCTGCCACGACCATGGCACTTTTCTTGACGAGGTTAATTTGGTGCTTCTCCTCCATCACTTCCCGCCAAGCATAGATCTGCTCGTGAATGTTGATTTTCACCGGACAAACGTTGGTGCAACTGCCGTTCAAGGTAGATGAGAACGGGAGCTCACTGTAACGGCGGATGTCGAACGTCGGCATCATGATGATTCCGATGGGGCCCATGTAGGTCGAGCCGTAGCTGAGCCCGCCACTCCGGCGGTAGACCGGACAGGTGTTCATGCAGGCGGCACACCGGATGCACTTGAGTGATGGCCAGAACTTCTCCATGCCGAGGCGGGAGGAGCGGCCATTATCGACCAGGATGATGTGCATCTCGCCGTTTTGACGAGGACCTCGAAAATGCGACGTGTACTGGGTGATGGCATTGCCCGTGGCGCTGCGCGTCAGCAGGCGAATAAAAACGGCAAGATCTTCGTTTCTAGGAATGATTTTTTCCAGCCCTACCGAACAAATGCGTATTTCAGGCACGTTACCGGAAAGATCGGCATTGCCTTCATTGGTCACGGTAACGATGGCACCCGTTTCCGCGACGGCGAAATTGGCGCCGGTCATTCCCGCCCTGGCTCTTTCGATCAGCGGCCGGGTGTTCTCGCGCATCACGTGGGCCAGGTAAACCGGATCGGCTTTCTCTTTATCGGAGCCATAGGCCTTGGCAAAGACATTGGCGATATCCTGCGCGGTCTTGTGCCAGGCAGGACCCACGATATGACTGGGCGGTTGATCATCGAGCTGTTGAATCCGTTCGCCCAGATCGGTCTCGGTTACCCGGATGCCGCGTTCCTCCAGAAAGCGGCGAGTATCGCATTCCTCGGTGAGCATGGATTTGGATTTGATCAGCTCGTCCACGTTCCTGTCGCTCAGAAGCTGATAAACGATCTGGTTGTGCTCATGCGCGTCCTGCGCCCAGTGGACCATAACGCCATTGGCCTTGGCGCGGCTCTCGAACATTTCAAGATAATGCGCAAGGTTAGAGAGTGTATGCTCCTTAATCTGCGAGGCCAGGTCACGCAACTGCTCCCATTCGGGTACGCGGCTGGCCGCCTCATCGCGCCTGGTTCGCAGCATCCACAGCAGCTGATCTAAGTACTGCTCGTGAGTCCGGTCGCTGATGAATTCGGCCGCGTTCTCCGCCTGGTCCACGCTGTTCATTGGGTCATTCCGTTCAATATCTGCGCGATATAGAGAATTTTCAGGCTGTTGCCTAAACGACTTGAGCAGCCTTGCAGATGCATTAGGCAGGACATGCCGGAAGAGACGATATAGGGGATCATCAGGGCATCATTCATGGGTCTTCAGCGGAAGAGCAGGATAAAGGAGGTGGAGGCCACGGTCGAGTTCAAAATGAAGTGCGAATGATCTCGAAAGCAACTGGTAAGTCAGTGCAGGTGGCAATCGTACGCTCATCAGCCGCTAAGCGGCCTTGGGGCTTCGCCTTGAAATCAGGGTTCGCTGCTGAAGACGCCACCATCAAACGTTCTCAGCGGCGAAGCCGCGGCTAAAGACAGCCTAGGACGTAGCGTAGCCCTAGGAACCAGCGTAGCTCTAGGGACCTGTCCCCAATGCGACACGCACTGAAGGTGCGTTTCAATTGGGATAGCTACGTTTATTGCCACGCGCTTTCAGCGCTGGATGCCTTATTTGTTTCGAGTGCGAAAGTGGAATGTTCCCACTGCCAAGCAGCCGGCTTTAAAGGGAGGTAACGCTAACGATGTCACCAGACTCAATCCAGTGAGCCAGGCCGCCGTCGGTAAAAATCACGTAGAGGTCCGGCCGGCGCCGATTATTAAAGATGTCGGCCTCTTCCAGAATTGCGTAATGATCGCCGGCACTGGTTGCAATCTGGAAGGGGCGGAACGGTCGGCGAGTAATC
>DASXBV010000133.1:0-8592 GCA_036491515.1 Chthoniobacterales bacterium | reverse complement strand
ACGGTGAGGTGACAGGAGCGCCCGGCTATCGTCCGGGATCACGGACGGAGCGCTCGCGTGCCATTCGTCAGGAATTCACAACGGGGCGGCGCTGACAACTCCCCTTTTCTTGAAGATCGAGACAGGTCGCCTCGATACGGACGCTTAGCTTTAGCGGCTTGAATCCAATACTATTCGCGAGGAATCGCTCCCGTAAGGTAATGCATTCATCCTGAACCTGGATCACCTGTTTGCAATCGGCGCAGATGATGTGGAAAGCAGCTGGTGACTGTTCGCGATTTACCTCGTAGTAACGGTGCTCCCGATTCAGCTCAACCTCACGGACCAAGTGACTGTCGAGCATCATCGGCAGGGTCCGATAAATTGTCGCCAACGAAATGAGCGGATCCAGCTTACGCGCTTCCGATAAAAGATCCTCAGCATGAAAAGGCTCCGTAAACGAGACGGCGGCTCGCACAATAATCTCGCGCGGCTTGGTTACACGGAACCCACCTTCTTTCAGATAATTCAGGGTCTCCTGAAATAGGGCGTCGGGTTGCTTTTTTGGGCGTTCTCTCAATCTCGCGGGTCCGTGGCTCGGTGGTTTCCGGATCGGAAAGCTCCCCGGCGAAATTTTGTGAAGAATACATTCAGTTCGTTCGAAACTCATGCGGAAGCACTTGACAATAAGCTTCAAAGCCCTTTGCGTCCAGTCCAAGCCTACCTTCTTGCCAACCGCAAAAATAAGGTGCCTCCAAGTGTCAGATAAACAAGGTTTGGAAGCCAAATCAGAAATTCGGGATGCAGGTTCGGCTGATGCCTCACGTTATCCGTTATCACGATTATAATGAAATAAGAGAAAGCGACAACCAGGCTTAGGGCTATACCTACCGATGTCTCTCGTCGCTGAGCGGTGATCGCGAGCGGGATGCCGATAAGCACAAATGTGAAAACGGCCATCGAGTTGGAAAATCGCTTGCTAACTTCTGTTTTGTACGCGGAGTCATCCGACATGCTCTTGCTCTGGTCCAGCGCATCCCGCAATTGGTCCAGAGTGAGTTCGTTCGGACGCTGATTACTCCGAGCTTTGCGAAGCAATTCTTCCAATGAAATCGGCAATACACCTTCGCGCATCGTGATCCCATGCCGCATTTTCTTTAAGTCATCCGAAGCCGTGGGGTCGCGTTCTTCGTAACGGGCATCGTAGACGTGCAGTAAAATTTGTTCGTTCTTTTTGTCAACCTCAAGCGTGCCCCGGCGTGCGTAGATGACTCGCATCGGTAAATTCTGCGAGTTCATTTCAAAGATATGCAAATCATAGAGGGTCGACCCATCCTTCTTGCCGACGTAAATTTTTCGATTCGGGAACTGATCAATCACTTCGTCACTACCAAACAACGCTAGCGGGTCGCTTGATGCGAGGTCGAATGCCGCGGAACGAAGTTTCACTTGAGCAATTGGCGCAACATAGAGATTGATCCATAGACAGAGACTGAGAAACAAGATTGCGATGACAAAAACCGAATAACAGATTCGAGGCATACCGATGCCGTTCGCTCGAAGCGCAACTAACTCATTATCGGAAGACAATTTTCCGAATACGAGCAGCACCGCGACGAGCACACCCCACGGGATCGAGTAAATCATTGAGAATGGCAAGAGATAGCCAATGAACGTCAAAATGTAGGTAATCGGCACCTGATGGCTGAGCAGGAGGCCGAGCAGATCGCGCAAGACATTCCCGAGCACGAGAATCATCGTAAGAAGCCCCACCGCCCAAATCACGGTACCCAGGATCTGTCCGCTAAGGTATCTATCGAGGATTTTCATTGAACAGTTTTATGACAGCCTGAATCCAAAGACACGGTTGATTGAGGTTGCCAAAGTTATCCTTGAGACAAACCCCCTTCGTCGACCGGCACGCAACTGCAGAAGAGGTTGCGGTCGCCGTAGACGTTATCGATTCGGCCGACCACGGGCCAGAACTTGTGCTCTCGAGTCCATGGAGCCGGGTATGCAGCCGACTCGCGCGAATAGCTCCGATCCCACTTATCGTCGAGAAGATCCTGGGCCGTGTGGGGCGAGCATTTCAGGACGTTATCTTTCCGGTCAGCCTCCCCTGTTTCAATCGCTCGAATTTCGCCGTAGATCGAAATCATTGCGTCGCAGAAGCGGTCCAATTCAGCCTTCGATTCGCTCTCCGTCGGTTCAACCATCATTGTCCCCGGCACCGGCCACGACATCGTCGGAGCATGGAACCCGTAGTCCATCAGGCGCTTGGCAACATCTTCGACTTCGATTCCGGCAGACTTCCTGAACTGCCGCAGATCGATGATACACTCGTGCGCGACTAACCCGTTTTTTCCTTTGTAGAGAACCGGGTAAAATGGCGCGAGCCGCCTGGCAACGTAGTTCGCGTTCGAAATCGCAATTTTGGTCGCGTGACTCAATGCATCCGGACCCATCAGACGGAGGTAAATCCAGGAGATGCCTAAGATGCTCGCACTTCCATAAGGAGCCGCGGAGACCGGACCAATTCCCGACTTTCGGCCGAGATCCGCGAGTGGATGTCTCGGAAGATACGCGGCAAGGTGCGGCTTGACTCCGATCGGACCAACTCCGGGACCGCCGCCGCCATGCGGGATACAGAAAGTCTTATGCAGATTTAGGTGACAAACATCTGCTCCAAAATCGGCCGGGCGGCAAAGCCCGACAAGGGCATTCATGTTGGCGCCATCCATATAAACCTGACCCCCGAATTGGTGGACGATGTCGCAAATTTCTCTGATACCTTCTTCGAACACCCCGTGCGTAGAAGGATACGTCACCATCAAAGCGCCGAGTCGTTCGGCATACTGTCGGGCTTTGTCCCAGAGATCAGCGAGGTCGATATTCCCTTGGGAATCGCACTGAACCGGGACGACCTGGAATCCAGCCATCGCCGCAGAGGCCGGATTTGTTCCGTGCGCGGATGTAGGGATCAGGCAAACGGTTCGTTGATTTTGTCCCTGATCACAATGAAATTCGCGAATCGCCAATAGACCCGCGTACTCGCCCTGTGACCCTGCGTTCGGCTGGACGGTCACGACATCGAACCCGGTGATCTCGGCCAGCCAACTCTCGAGTTCGAGGATCAGTTGGCGATATCCGGCGGTTTGCGTTTCGGGCGCAAATGGATGAATCTGGCCTAACTCAGGCCAGGTCACCGGGAGCATCTCGGCGGCTCCATTCAATTTCATCGTGCAGGATCCGAGCGGGATCATCGAAGTCGTCAGCGACAAATCTCTTGATTCGAGCCGGTGTAAATAGCGCATCAGCCCGGTTTCGGTGTGATGAATATTGAAAACCGGGTGTGTCATGTAAGGAGAGTGGCGAACGAATTCGTCGGGAATATCGAGCGTTACATTCTCGGAAAGTTCTCGAACAGAAAGCGTTTCATCGTGGACAAAAAGATCCAGAAGCGCCTGGACATCGGCCTCAGAAACCGTTTCGTCTAAAGTGATCCCAATCGAGCCGTCGTGGAAAAGCCGGAAATTGATCAAGCTCTTCTCCGCCCTTTCCAAAACAGCATCCCTGTGTTTGCCAAGCTTCACTTGCAGTGTATCGAAACGCGGAGCACCCCCAACCTCGTACCCGAGTTTTTCCAAGGCGAGGGCCAGTGTCTCGGTCTGTACCCGAATACGCTCCGCGATCCGCCTCAAGCGGAACGGGCCATGATACACGGCGTACGTCGAGGCAATTACCGCCAGTAGGACCTGGGCGGTACAAATATTGCTTGTCGCCTTGTCACGCCTGATGTGTTGCTCCCGCGTTTGCAGAGATAGACGGTAACCGGGGCGCCCGGCAGGATCCTTCGAGACGCCGACCAACCGCCCCGGCATATGCCGTTTGAATTGGTCGCGTGTCGAGAAAAACGCCGCATGAGGTCCGCCGAATCCAAGCGGAACGCCGAATCGCTGAGTCGATCCGACACAGACGTCGGCTCCGAACTCGCCAGGTGGAACGAGAAGGGTCAGACTGAGAAGGTCGGCAGCCACCACGATCAGCGCGTGACGCTCATGTAGCCCATTGATAAATTCCGCATAGTTGTGAATCGTTCCGTCCGTGGCAGGATACTGAACCAATGCACCGAAAACCGGGGTCGAAAAGTTCCACGTGCGATGGTCAGCAATGATCAATTCGATCCCGAGCGGTCTGGCCCGAGTTTCGACCACGGCAATCGTCTGTGGATGGCATGCTTGGGAAACTAAGAACGCGCGAACTGAAGGCTCTTTGCGAAGAGCGAAACACATCATCATGCCCTCGGCCGCGGCCGTCGCTTCGTCGAGCAAAGAAGCATTTGCGATCTCCAGTCCAGTGAGATCTGTCACCATCGTCTGGAAATTCAGAAGCGCCTCGAGCCGACCCTGGGCGATCTCGGACTGGTAAGGGGTGTAGGCCGTGTACCAACCAGGATTCTCCAGAATATTCCGCTGGATTACGGGCGGGGTGATGCAGGCGTGATAGCCGAGTCCGATATAGGATTTTGCAACCCGATTTTTCAAAGCAATTTTTCGAAACTGTCGAAGAACTTCAAACTCGGTTGCAGGCTCGGGTAGATCCAATTTTTCCTGGAAACGAATCTCTTCCGGAACAGCCGCGTCGATGAGAGACTCCAGTGTGTCGTACCCGATTTGTTGCAGCATCTCGCGCAATTCCTCACCGTCGGGTCCGACGTGGCGCTCTACGAAAGAGGGAAACCCAACGTTCATTACTTCCCGACTAACGTTACTGTTCGGCATCGCGAAAGATGGAGTAGAGGGCCTGAAATTACAAGTTGGAGGGACGGCTTGTGGATCGGTGATCGTTTTTTGTCTACCAGATTGATCTTGCCGTTCCTGGGCTTATGCTGGATCAGGCTTTTAGAGCACTCCTTAATTTCGGAGTTTAGGTGGAATCTGCTGTGATGTGTTGCCTCCGCCAGCTTCCCACATATGGTGGCAAAATTGTGAGCAACTCAACCAAGCCGGCCCTCCAGCAAACTCCTCTTTTCGTAGAACATCTGAAGCTTGGCGCAAAAATGATCGGTTTCGGTGGATGGAACATGCCGGTCTTTTATTCGAGCATCCTCGATGAACACCACACTGTTCGTCAGCACGTTGGGATCTTCGACATTTCGCACATGGGCCAGATCGAGGTGTCGGGACCAGCTGCCGAGCACTGGTTGAATACCGTATTGACCAACAACGTGGCGCGGCTCGACGTCACTTACGGGCAATACACTCTGCTGCTAAACGAAGAGGGCGGCGTTATTGACGACCTTATTATTTATCGTCGCCGTGACAATGACTATTTCCTCGTGGTGAACGCCGCGAAGATCGAAGAAGATTTTGCTTGGATGCGGCCGCGCCTGGCCCGAGAGGTTTCGCTCTCGGACCGGAGCGCGCTTTTCGCGGCTCTCGCGGTGCAGGGTCCCAGGTCGCCCAATTTACTCCAGCAGTTTGGGGAACTGCCGGTCCGGAATCAAATACAGGAACTTCAAATCCTCGGTATTCCTGTGTTGGTGGCCCGCACAGGATATACCGGCGAGGATGGATTCGAGCTATTTTATCCAGCAGCCGCCAGTGGGAAGATCTGGAATCGGCTGCTGGAACTCGGCGAACCGCTCGGCGTCAAACCGTGCGGTCTGGGAGCGCGAGACACGTTGCGCATGGAGGTTTGTTACCCGTTGAACGGTGCGGATCTGTTACCAGTCCGCACGCCATTCGAAGCCGGTCTCGGTCTTTTTGTCGACCTTCAAAAACCGGAGTTTGTCGGACGTGAAGCTTTGCTGACGCAGAAGGAATCCGGGCTGAAACAACGCCTCGTTGCAATTAAAGCCGATGGGAAATCCCCGCCGCTGCGAGCCCATTACGGAGTTTTCGTCGGCGATGAAAGGATCGGCGAACTGACCAGCGGCACGCAATCTCCAAGCCTTGGAACGGGGATCGGCCTCGGCTATCTCGAAGTCTCATTTGCGCATCCCGGCCAAAAAGTCGAGATCGATGTTCGTGGACGAAGATTTGCCGCGACTGTCGAAAAAAAACCGCTATACAGAAAGCGATGCTAGTTCCAGATGACCTCAGATATGCCGAAACCCACGAATGGATCCGGCCGGAGGGCGGGATTGCTACGATAGGGATTACTGATCACGCCCAAGCGGAATTGACCGACATCGTGTACGTGGAGTTGCCTCAGGCTGGAGCCGCGTTAGAAGCTAAACAGTCCGCAGCTGTTGTCGAGTCTGTCAAAGCTGCCAGCGACATTTACTCACCAGTGAGCGGTGAAGTGGTGGAGGTGAATCAGGAGTTGGAGAGCAATCCAGCGCTTGTGAACACTGATCCGTACGGTGCGGGGTGGCTGTTCAAAGTCAAGCTTTCGAATCCTGAGGAAGTCGCTTCATTGAAAACCGCGGCTGAGTATAGCATCCAGATCGGTGCCTGAGGTAGAAGACGCCTCCCCCTGGTTAAAGGCTCGGACTCGCTCGCAAGAAAGACTTTTGGACCTGCGGCGGGGAGCACGTGTGATATTTGACCCGCCCCTACTGACTGCTATGCATTTGACCTGTCCCTACTGACTGCTATGCACCATAATAGACCAAGATCACGCGTCGCCGCCGTCTCGGCCCCGGTTTTCCCGGTCTCCGCTTTTGGGGAATGCCACGCCGGTCACGCGGGAGCGTGACGGAGCGGGACCCTACCTGAGGTTGACGGCGTGCGTGCGCCGACGGAGTAAGTGTCTTATGACTTGGATTAGGTGGTTAGAAGCGCGCGCGGGGTTTTTGGGCATTCCGCGGCTGATGCAAATGATTGCGTTGTTAAACGGGTTGGTTTACCTGCTGCATCTCTTTCAACCTAGCTACGTCTTTGCACTCCTCTTGATCCCTGAGAGAATCCTCCATGGAGAAGTTTGGCGTCTTGTTTCTTACATCTTCGTCCCGGAAATGCTTTTGCGAGGTGGCAATCCGGCTTTGCAACCGCTTTTCCTCTTTGTCTACCTTTGGTTCCTCGTGTGGATGGGAGACGCCCTTGAACACGCCTGGGGCGCCTTTCGGGTGACACTCTACTATTTCCTCGGCATGGTCGGGGTCACGATCGCGGCCTTTCTTTTCGGGGGCGGCGGACTTTTTGCGTTTTTGTTGAATCTGTCGCTCTTTTTTGCGTTCGCCACGCTCTACCCGGACGTTCAGATCTACGTCCTTTTTGTGCTGCCATTAAAAGTGAAGTGGCTTGCTCTGGTGAGCCTAGCGCCGCTTTTCCTTGAATTGCTCTTGGGTTCCTTGAGCGCGAAAGCTGCCATTCTGGTTTCTTTCCTCAACTATTTCGTTTTCTTCGGACCCACGATTTATTCGAAGATGCGGACCGGAACAGCGACCGACATCCGAAGACGTAAGCACGAAAGTAAGGCTGCATCCGAAGACACCCTCCATCGGTGCATTGTTTGCAAGCGGACCGAGAGAGATAGCCCCGAGCTTGAGTTCCGCGTCTCGCGAAACGGAGAAGAATATTGCCTCGATCATCTGCCGAAGTGATGCGAGTCAGGAAGCATCAGGAGGCGAAAAATCGCTGAAATTCGCGGAGCTTTTCCAGTCCCTTGCCCGAATCCAGGATCTCATTCGCCAATCGGATGCCGGATTTCATACAAGACGCTGAGCCCGCAATCACCAGCGCCGCTGCTGCGTTGATCGTGATCAGATCCCGCCTTGCGCTACGGTCGCGATTTGCAAGTATTTCCGTTAGCACACTCGCATTCTGCGCCGCGTCCCCTCCCCGCAGTTCGTGGAGCGGGGATTTTCTGAATCCAAGTTGATCCGGAAACAAATGAAATTTGTTTAAAGCGTTGCCTCTCACCTCGTACACCTCAGTTTCGCCGAGCGACGAGATCTCGTCCATTCCGGATCCAGAAGAAACTTGACCATGAACCACCCAGGCGCGGCTTCGCCCAATCTCGCGTAGCGCGATGGCGTATTTCTCTGAAATTGTCGGAGAAAATACCCCGGTGAGCTGGGCCGTCGGTCCCGCAGGGTTCAAGAGCGGGCCTAGCAGATTAAAGACCGTTGCCATTCCTTGCTCTGCCAACTTCTTGCGGATTGGCGCAACCAATCGAAACGCCGGATGATAGAGAGGAGCAAAGAAAAATCCGATTCCGGTTTGATGAATGCAATCGACCATCCGCTCGATCGCACAGGCAATAGGTATGCCAAGGGTCTCGAGCACATCAGCGGCACCGGACTTTGAAGTGATCGCTCTGTTGCCGTGTTTCAGCACAACGACGCCTGCCGCTGCGAGAATGAACATGCAGGTTGTAGAGACATTGATTAGCTCGAGCCGATCGCCGCCAGTGCCCACGATGTCTATGGATTGCCTGCCCTCCAACTGAAGCGCAGGCCGGATAGCCATTTCCAAAAACGAGCGAGCAAAGTGTCCCAGTTCCTCTCCGGATTCCCCCTTTTGTTTCAGGGCCACCAGAAAGTCAGCCTTTTGTTCTTCGGCAACATCAGGGTCAGCTAGCTGCCGCGATGCTTCCCGCGCCTGATCAAAACCAAGATCGATCCGGTCTCGCAATTGTTCGATGAGTTCTTTCAAGGGAAAGTGG
>DASXBV010000132.1:0-4422 GCA_036491515.1 Chthoniobacterales bacterium | reverse complement strand
TTCATGTTGGGCCGAGCGACTACGTGGAATGGCTTGAGGATCGCAAGTTTTGCCACATCCGACTGGAGGGCTGCGGCTTTGGAGATTCGCCGGTCTCTTGCGAGGTCAAGCTGGAAGTCTGGGACTCGCCTAATTCAGCCGGAGTAGTCATCGACGCGATTCGCTGCGCGAAGCTGGCTCTGGACCGCAAGATCGGAGGAGCCCTGATCGGGCCTTCGGGCTACTTCATGAAATCTCCTCCGATGCAGTTTACTGACGAAGAGGCACGACGTTTAACCGAGGAATTTATTAATAACCATAATGTCATGGAACAAGCGGAGTCAACGGAGTCATTGGGAATGGTTGCTGTCGCCGGTCGGCAGACAAACAACTAATCGTCCGAGCCGTTACTGCCGTTTTTCTTATGCGCGATCGGCAAACAATCGAGTGGCAGGTGCAATCTCTGGGTGAGTGGTTCCAGAATTTCGAGATAGGAGATGTAAAAACAGCTCCTAACCATCCGCTGGGCAATTATCCAAAGGTAAAATGGGATCGGTTCAGCTGGGCGATTCCACAGGATCTGAAGGGTAAGTGTGTTCTCGAGATAGGCTGCAACGCCGGTTTTTATGCGTTCGAGATGAAAAAGCGCGGGGCGGACCGCGTCCTTGGGATCGATACCGACCCACATTACCTTCGACAGGCTGACCTTATGCGGAGTTTGCTGAAACTGGACGTGGAATTTCGTCGACTGTCCGTTTACCAGGTCAAAGAACTACATGAACGATTCGACCTTGTTCTTTTCCTCGGAGTGCTCTATCACCTCCGCTACCCGCTGCTGGCATTAGACCTACTGCGACGGCACACCACCCGTGATCTATTTGTTGTGCAATCGATGCTCCGGGGCGGCTCACGAGTTGAACCAATCGAGCAAAATTATTCATTCTGGGAAACAGAAATTTTTTCGCGTCCGGAGTTTCCGAAGTTGCATTTCGTTGAGGGCCGGTACGCGGCTGATCCAACTAATTGGTGGATTCCCAACCGAGCATGCCTGGAAGCGATGATTCGTGCGGCCGGCTTCCAAATTTTGCGACATCCGGAAGACGAAGTTTACGTCTGTCAGGTAACCAACAGCGAGGCACAGGAAGATGATCGAAGCAATCACCTTTTGGAATGAACCGAATAATAAGTCACACTGGGACTTCGAAGTTGACCCGGAATGGTGGCGATTCTCGGAGATGGTAAAACGGGCTTCACACGCCGTTCGTCGGAAGAATCCAGGACTCATCCAGGTGTTGGGAGGTACGTCGCCAATCGACGCAAGTTTTGCACGTCGGCTCGGAGAACTCGGGGTACTGCAGTGTCTCGACGCTTTTGGAGTCCACGGTTTCCCGTTAGATTGGAACCATTGGCAGATTAACGAGTGGCCCGAGCGCCTGAACGCGATTCAATCAGCCATCTCTCTTCCTGTGTGGATTACGGAAGTGGGCGTCTCCACCTTCGGGGCGGATGAGATTCAGTTGTTTGGGCTGAAGCGAACGGCCGAGCTGTTAAAAGGACGCGCGCCCCGCATTCACTGGTATAGTCTTTATGACTTACCCAAAGCGTGGCCTGCCACGACCCGTCACCGGGAGTCGGAAGGCTCTTCCTATTATCGCCATTTTTATATGGGGCTGGTCCGGGAGGATGGAACAGAAAAGCCTTCCTATCGCGAGTTCGCGCGGCACACTCCTGAATTCGGAATTTGTCAGTGGTTCCATTTTAACGATCATAGGCTGGAAGACGCGGTCAGACGTTTGCAAGATCTCGGTGTGCGTTATCTCCGCACCGGTCTCAGTTGGGCGGATAGTTTTCGGCCCGGGGCTCTCGGCTGGTTTGACCGCCAGATGGATATTCTCAGCCAATTTGATTTAACAGTGACCTTCTGTTTTACCCCGGAACATTTGGGGATTGTCCCGCATCACACAAGCGCACCGCGGGAGCTGGACGGGTACGCTGAGTTTTGTGCTGAGATGGTGAGCCGGTACGCAATTGAGGAAGGTAAGATCTGCCTGGAACCTGTAACAGCGTAGCGGAAGTCCTAAGCATCGCTCGCGGCAGTGCACGCTAACTATCTAACAAACACTACTCGCTGGCTGATCAGCGCCTCTGCATAATGATGCGCCGCTCCTCGGTATGGGGACCGATTAAAGCGGCATTTGCCCCCCGGTAACGCCGTAGACCTCGCCTGTCACGTAGGATGCAAGATGGCTCGCCAGAAAGACATAGACCGGCGCTAGCTCCGCCGGTTGCGCAGCTCTGCCGAACAACGTATCAGATCCAAATTGTTTAACCTTCTCAGCGGGAAGGGTTGAAGGGATTAACGGTGTCCAGACCGGGCCCGGCGCCACCGCGTTAACGCGAACTCCAGACTCTATTGCGTAGCTCGCTAATGAGCGTGTAAGGCTGGCGATCGCCGCTTTGCTCGACGCGTATGCAAGCAAATGCGGGCTCGGATCGTAAGATTGAATTGATGCAGAATTAATGATCGCCCCGCCAGCTTTCATTTGCGGCAAAAGTGCCTTGGTTAGGAAAAATAAGGCGAAAACGTTAACGCGGAAGGTTTCTTCGAATTCATCATCAGGAATTTCCGTGATCTTGTCGTAGCTACGCTGAAACGCCGCGTTATTCACGAGAATATCGATTCCTCCAAGATTAGTGGCAGCTTCATGCGCAATCGTCTGGCAAACATTCTTGTCTGCGAGATCGCCTGGAAGCAGCAGCGCTGTTCGGCGGCATTCCTTGACGAGTCGCGCGGTTTCTTCAGCATCCTCAACTTCTGACTGAAACGAAATTGCGACATCGGCTCCTTCTCGAGCAAATGCAATTGCGACAGCCCTTCCGATGCCACTGTCTGCTCCGGTGATCAACGCGTGTTTACCTTCCAAAAGGCCGTTTCCTTTGTAAGTCTCTTCACCGTGGTCGGGCCGGGGCCTCATTAACCCTGTCAGGCCGGGAGGCTTCTGTTTATCCTGCGCGTATGGCGGCTTTGGGTACAATGCCTTAGGATCAACATTTGCTCTATTCATTACCTATGTTCGATTGTCGTTCGTCAGATGGTTCCTTGAATGCGATAGCCGTGAAATCCCTGGGCCACAAAACACGGTTCATACTCCGGCAATGTGAGAGCTCGCGGGCATAAGACGGACGGCATTTGGCACCTGAAAATCGACTTCTAAAACCTTTTTTGCTTCGAACAACACTAAAGCGCTACGAACGCCATCAGCATCTGGGAAATCCAGTTCAACGACGAAATCAGGCGTGATTATTTGAATGGTAAAACTCTTTCTTTCGGGTAGCACCTGCACCTTGATGACATCGTTGTAAAAAACTACCTCGTCATCGTCCGTGTCGGTCAGAATGTTATGCGCCCGAATAGCGAACTCTTCTCCAGGATCTTCTGCAATCTTTAAGCGGGTCATATGGGTAAGCGGGTACGAAACAATCCGGAGATATTTCGTCTGGGTATAGTTTGATGGTCGCATCAAGTAAGAAAAAATGATGGCGATGAAATCTCGTTCGGTAGGGACGCGCTCCCGCGCGTCAGGCGCCGAACGTCCACATCAGCAGGAACGCGCACGCCGGACCCGCTCCCGTGGGTCCCTACCAGATAACGGTACACGGCGAAATATTGTTGGATCATACGATCCAGCCCGAATCGAGTTTTAGCCGCTGTGCGACAATCCTTCGGATTTAGACGTTCGACTTTATTGATGGCTGCAGCCATTTCTTCAACAGTATTGACCAGAAATCCCGTCTTGTTGTCCGCCACGATGTCTGGGAGAGCTCCTGAACGAAAGGCAATGACCGGTGTCGCCGAAGCCAGGGCTTCCATCGCGACCAGCGAGCTGGTCTCGGCCGCCAGGCTCGGTTGCAGCAAACAGCGCGCGCGTGCCAGCAGGGACCATTTAGTCGGTTCGTCTACGGGGCCAAGAAACCGATACCGTTTTGAAAGTCGAGGCTGAATCTCTTCATCAAAATAGCGCTGGTGAGAGGGGTACGGGAATACCCGTCCGGCGATCTGCAAATCAACTCCGGCCAACCGAGCCGCCTCAATGGCGGAGTGCACGTTCTTTTCCGGAGCGAGACGGCTCAGGCAGAGCGCGAACTTTCGCTCCTCTTGTCGAATGCCCTTCGCGGGCGGCAGAGGTACGCCATTCGGGATGGGCGGCAAGAGTCTGGCAAAGGGAGGACAGGTACGGTCTTGAGAGTCCGAGACGCAATGCAGAAAAATATTTTTTGGTTCCAAGCTAAAAATCTCGCGAGGATAGAAACTGATCGGCAGATGTAGCGTAACCAAAGTCGGCACCGGAACCGAAGGCAGATAATGGTAAAAATCGACACCATGAAGATGGACGACAGACGGCCGGCACTCCTCGATCGCAGTTTCCAACAGTAACCTCACTT
>DASXBV010000131.1:0-21992 GCA_036491515.1 Chthoniobacterales bacterium | reverse complement strand
CCTCGCCCTGACCGGGCAGTTTCAAGGCCTTAAGCGAACAGTGTTGAGCCTACAGGATGTAGAGAATCGTGAACAGGAAGACCCAAACGATATCGACGAAGTGCCAGTACAAACCGACGCACTCCAAAAACCCGTGGCGATACGGCGTGATATTTCCAGTGAGCGCCCGAAATAAAGTCGCGAGCAGCAATAGGACGCCAATGAAAACGTGACAGCCATGGAATCCCGTTAAAACAAAAAAACAGGAACCCATGATTCCGGCGGTGTTAAACCAAAAGCCTTCGTTATGGAGGGTGATCCACTCGATCGCCTGATTCGCGAGAAATGCCGATCCCAAAAGGATCGTAAACAGGAGGAGAAGCTTTCCACCCTTGGTTTGTCTGATCAAGCGACTCTCGGCAAAATGCAGCGTGAAGCTGCTCGAGATAAGGCACAGGGTCGCAATGATCGTTTTGACCATCGTCTCAGCGTTCTTCAACGCCTCCGGCATCTGCCAACCGGATCCGGCACCTCCACGCAGAACCATGTAACCGCAGATAAGCCCCGCAAACAGCATCGCTTCCGAGGCCAGGAAAGTGAACATTCCGAATCGGACAATGTTCGGCCCCTCCTGCTGTACTTCATCAATCGTGGTGGCTGAAACGTGCATGGTTAAGTCTTTTGATAAATCGATAATTTCCAGAGAATGACAAGCAAAGTAAGACCAACAGCGAAGATGATTATTGCAATGAGCAGCCGGCGATTTTTCTTCCTGAATTCTTCATTCATCACAATCGGGCAAAAGCGAGGGCTGCGAGCGTTACCGGCAAATACACGATCGAAGCAACAAACAAACGTCTGGCCGCTTGATCAGTTCCCGAGATCGCAAATCGAAATGCCATCCAGAGAAAGTAACCGCCCATAAGAGCCGCGATCGGGAGATACCAAAAACTGGTGAGTTCCAGAGCGGCCGGGAGGAAACTCACCGAGATCAACCCCATTGTATAAAGCAAACTCTGTCGTCCGGTCACTCGGCATTCCGGGTCAAAGCTGGCCAGCATAACGAACCCCGCTTGCTTATAGTCCTCGCGATAGAGCCAGGAGATCGACAGAAAATGGGGCATCTGCCACAAGAAAAGGATTGCGAACAAAATCCAGCTTTCGAAACTGGCCTGACCACGAGCAGCCGTCCAGCCGATCACCGGAGGTAGCGCACCGGGGATCGCACCCACGATGGTGTTTAACGTCGTCACCCTTTTCAACGGAGTATAAACAAAGACATACACACCGATCGTCAAGGCGCTGAGCGCACCTGCGTAAAGATTGGTCGCAAGGCTCAGCCAGAGGATGCCGGCGACGGAACAGGTTATTCCGATTATTAGCCCCTCATCCAATGTCATTCTGCGTCCCGGCAGCGGTCGATTCCGCGTTCTGCGCATCCGTGCATCGAGCTCCACTTCAAAGACCTGGTTCAGCGCGGCTGCTCCTGACGCGGCCAATGCGGTGCCGCCGAGAGTTTGGAACAGGTAGACCAGATCCAGAGGTCCGTGCCAACCAAATAGAAACCCAACCAGGGTTGTGACCAGAACCATCAGCGTGATTCTGGCCTTGCACAATTCGGAGACGTCCGAGATCCACCGCCGCGTGTGCGATCCCGAACCACCCGGCAATCGCGTCACTTGAGGTTTCTCTGTCAATGCGCTCACGCCCTGGCGACCTCCCTCTCCGTGCTTCCAACAGAATCTTCGCGTGAAGGCGGGGAAAGCATGGCCGACAGGATCACGCTAAGCAGCACGCCGCTCATGAAAGTCAACGCGCCGACAAACACGTGGGAAGTCGCGATATCGGCCGCTTTGTTGCTCCAGACAGTCCAGGCCCCCAATGCGAATTGGATAAAAACGATTACGAGCCAGAAACCTGCGATCGACCGCACCGGAGCGGCCAGCTGCTGACAGCGAAGAATTCTTATCGCAACCGAGCTAAGGCCCACCACGATCAACACAGCCCAGACTCGATGAATGTACTGTAGTAGAATCAGGCCCGAAGAAATTGGTGGCTGAGTCGCTATACGAGCCTCATTGATTCTAGCGATCGACGCGGCGTCCAGCGGTGGAAAGATCCGCCCGTAGGCGGTAGGAAAATCGGGAATCGACAGACCCGCGTGCGAGTGGCGCATCGAAGCTCCGAGCACGAGCTGAATAAACAGCATTGCTGTTACTATTATTGTCCAGAATCGAAGGCTTCGAATGTCGCGCTCGTTCGCAGCCTGCTTGATGCGGCGCCAGAATCGAGAGGTAACCAGAGCAACGGTAGCGACAATTGCGAAAAAGCCTTGCGCCAGACAACCGTGAAACAGCCCCAAAACCGCGTTATGCTCAGTCACGCGCAACCCGCCGAGGACACCCTGGACGATCACGGCGATCACGGCGATTACGGTCAGCCATTTTACCCAGAGCCGATCCTCGATTATTAGAGTCAAAACACAAAGCGCAATTGTTAGCAGACCGACGCCGCTGGCGATGAGCCGGTGGGTGTGCTCGAAAAATACATCACCAACCCAACGGGAAACCGGGAACAGGAACATGTTGTACCCGAAGCTATTCGGCCAATCCGGCACTGCCATCCCGGCTCCGTGACTTGTTACCAGCCCGCCACTGCAGATCAAAACAAGAACGCTGGCGGCAACGAAAATCGAGAACCAGTGCAGTAATCGCTTTTGGGCAGCAAATTCGGCCATCGATTTTACCGAAAAAGATTAATGTGCAGTAATTCTGGCGGTCTCAGGAGCAGGTTGATTCTGCGGCAAATAGTCCTCTTCCATCCCTGGAACACTATATTCGTAAGGCCCATGGTATACGGTGGGGGTCGTTTCGAAATTCCCGTGTCCAGGAGGCGAAGGAACGGTCCATTCGAGAGTCGTCGACCGCCAGGGATTATACGGGGCTTTCGGTCCTTTAAACATGCTATAGAAGAAGTTGACCAGGAACGGGATTGTCGATAGTCCGAGGCCAAATGCACTCACACTAACAAAAATATTAATCGGCTGCGAGCTCTGAAGATGATCATACAGCATCGGATCGGCGATTCGCCGCATCATCCCGTTCAACCCCAGATTGTGCATTGGAAAGAAAGTGCAATTGAAGAAGATGAATGCGAGGGCGAAATGAATCTTGCCCCAAGTCTCATTCATCATGCGGCCAAACATTTTTGGGAACCAGAAGTAAATCGCCCCGAAAACGCCGAAAAGGCTTCCGCCGAACAACACATAGTGAATGTGCGCAACAATGAAGTAAGTGTGGTGGATGAAGAGGTCGACCGGCGTTGCAGCCATGTAGATTCCGCTCAGACCTCCGATCACGAACATTGATACAAACGCCAAAGCAAAACACATTGCAGTCGTGTATCGGATGGAGCCACCCCAGACCGTTCCCATCCAGTTAAATGTCTTAATGGCAGACGGCACGGCGATCACCATCGTCGAAAACGAGAAAGTGGCGGAGAGCAGAATATTCATCCCACTGACAAACATGTGGTGACCCCAGACGATAAAACCCAAACCAGCGATTGAAACCATCGCAAAGACCATTGCCTTATAGCCGAAAATCGGCTTGCGCGAATTGACCGCCAGAATTTCCGAAACCAGCCCCATGGCCGGCAGAATCATAATGTAAACTTCGGGGTGACCAAAGAACCAGAAAAGGTGCTGCCAGAGCAGCGGCTGCCCGTAGTTGCTGGCCGAGAAAAAGCTGGTTCCGAAATTCAGGTCGCAAAAAAGCATCGCCGCGGCAGCTGAAAGAACCGGAACCGCGAGCAGCAGGAGAATAGCCGTAATAAAAAGCGCCCAGACGGGAAGCGGCAATCGGAACATCTTCATCCCGGGAGCACGCATATTGATGATGGTCGTAATGTAATTTGCAGCTCCGGCGATTGAAGCCAGCCCATTAATGAAGAGACCAACACACCAGAGGCTCTGGCCGGCTTGCGTCCCATTGTACTGAGCGTGCGACGACAAGGGAGCGTAAGAGGTCCACCCGCCGGCAGGGAATCCCGCAGGAACGAAGAAGCTCGACAGCAAGACGATCCCCGATAGGAGAAAGAACCAGTAAGACAGAGCATTAAAGAACGGAAATGCCATGTCTGGCGCCCCGATCTTAAGGGGAATTAAGAAGTTTCCAAACACGCCGATCAACAACGGCATGATGACCAGAAACACCATCACGGTTGCGTGCATCGTCACCAGCCCATTGTACCCCCCGGGTTGAAACGCCCCTGCAGAGGTCACTAGCCAACTCGGCAGTAGCGTGCCGATCAAAGGTACGGGAGCGCCGGGGAAGGCCAACTGAAAGCGGACGCCCATCGCAAGCGAACCTCCCACCAGCAAGAAAAACAAGCTCGTAAAGAGATACTGCAGCGCAATCGTTTTGTGGTCCTCCGACCAGATATATTTCCGGAAGAAACTCAACTCAGGGTGGTGTGCATGTAATGCATGCACTTCTTCTGGAATGGTGTGAGCGAATGTTTCTGCCATAACGATTTCCTACAACTGCTTACTTTGCGCCGGCGGATTGCCTGAAGAGGCTTTGGCGGCGGCAACTTTCTCTTTATACCATTTGTCGAAATCCGGTTGAGAGACAACCTCGATCTGCGCCTTCATATTATAATGGCCTGAACCGCATAGCTGGCTACAAGCCAACTGGTAGCTTCCGACCTTTGTCGGAATAAACCAAACCCAATCGATGGTCCGCCCGGGAACCGCATCCTGGTAAATACGAAACTGCGGAATATAAAAGCCGTGTATAACATCTTTCGAATTGAGACGTATCCGGACAGGTTTGTCGACGGCCAGTTCCAGCACTCCCGACGGAAAACCTTCCTTCGTGGCCGGATCCGTCGGATCGTTTCCGAACAGATTGTCGGCGCTAATCAGCTTAACATCAGATCGCCCAAGTTTGCCGGTCGCCCCGGGATATTGAAAGCTGAATCCAAACTGGTAAGCGGTAACCGCAATCTCCATGGTGTCCTTCGGTGATTCCGTGTGGATAACATTCAACCACATGTGATTGCTGTAACCCCAAAGCCCGATAAAGATCGCCGTTGGTATTGCCGTCCAAACCAACTCGAGGCGGTTGTCCCCGTGAAGATAGGTGGCTCGCACGCCTCTTTTCGCTCGATACTTGATCAGAAAATAAATGTAAACAACCTGGGTCAAGATGAATACGCCGCCGGTGAGATAGTAAATAAAATAGGTCAGCTGATCGATCTGCTCTCCACTCTTGCTCGCTGCGGGCGGCATCCACCAAAGACCGGACGTGCGTGGCGCCCCGTGGGCGGAGGCACCTAGTGCAAGAAACAAGGCGGCCAGCACTGCGATGAAACCCATTTTTCTGGACAAGAACTGGCTCATAGACGGCTTGTGGTAAGAATACGTGGAGGAAACGCTCTTGTCATGGGACTTTACTTGGGAGCATTGCCAGGAGTCGAAGCCGGCCCTGGCGGTTGAGACTGAGTCGGGGCCGACGGTTGAGACTGAGCCGGTGCTGGCGGCTGGGATTGAGGCTGAGCCGTGGTCGGTTGACCGGGCGCCTGGCCCTGCGGAGTAGGCGGCTGCCCAGCCGGCGCCGGAGCGACGGGCTTTTGCTGACCCGGCGGCTGTCCACCAGCTCCAGCAGTCAGATTCTTCGGAGGAATCTTTTGGATTTCCGGCCAGGTCCATTGCTCTTTTCGATCCTTAAACTCGGCCCGCATCTGTTTGACCATGTCCGCCGTGATCGCGGGAGCGTTATTTCCCCAGTCGGATCGAACATAGGTCAGAATTGAAGCAAGCTGCTGATCGGTGTACTGACCTTCCCAGGCTTGCATGGAATTATTAAATGGTTTCCCCTTAATCTCTACAGGTCCTTGCAGGCCCTTTAGCACGATCGCAATGAATTGATTGGTCGCATCCCCTGTTTCCACCTCGGAACCGGCCAGGGGTGGATATTGCCCAGGCACACCCTCCCCATTGGCCTGATGGCAGGTAATGCAGTTCGCCGAAAAGAGTGCTTTTCCAACCACTTTTGGATCCGGAGGCAATCTTGGGCCGCCACCCTGCCCACCGAACGTTGGGCGGTAATCAAACACATCTGCCTTGAATCCGCCGCTGAACGAAAACAAATAGGCGCCACTCCAGAACAGCCCGAGGCCGATCAGCCAGACCAGCCACAAAGGGATTGGCCTCGTCTCAGGTTCCGGCAAATCCTCATCTGCTCCGCCATTTTCTTCAACTGAGGACTGGCTTGCGCCAAAGCTTCTAAAACGCTCCTCCGGATGCGGTCTGGCCTCTTCAACCTGATGTTCGTAGTCTGAGCTCATTCTGTCGGTTCTGGAGCTTCCGGCAAGGGGTAGTTCGTTTTCCGTGAGAGTAGATAATCCACAAGCGCTTTTCCTTCCGCTGTGGGTACCACTTCATAGCCGCGAGGCGGCGCGTCTGTCCCCTCCAGCTTGACGGCATCAGCGGATGGTTGACCCTGGATCTCTCGGGTCGTAAACAGCCACCGGTAGGCAGGCATGACCGACTCAGGAGCCGTGGCTCGAGGATTGTACAAGGCCCGGTAAAACCACTGCGGATCAGTCTGCCGGTCACCCACATTGGTCAGGTCTGCGCCGAGTCTGGATGTCCCGAGAAAAACTGCCCGATCAAACATGTAATCCCTCGCCACGGTGCGCCGTTTACCCCATTTGCGCTCAATGTCGCTCCCCTCGCTTTTGTCGCGGACGTACTGGCTATGACAATACAAGCAGCCGTTCGCAGCATAGACGCGGGCTCCCTGATCGGAAGTACCGGGATTGCCGAGCGGAGCCAGGGCGCCGGTCGCCTCGTCCTTGCTTT
Source organism: Chthoniobacterales bacterium (assembly GCA_036491515.1). Classification (GTDB taxonomy): domain Bacteria; phylum Verrucomicrobiota; class Verrucomicrobiia; order Chthoniobacterales; family JAFAMB01; genus JAFAMB01. Next base: position 15,145 of record DASXBV010000131.1, on the reverse strand, counting down.
GCCGCAGGCCGGCAAACGTGATGTATGGATAAGCTGCAAGTGCGAGCCAGGAGAGCCCGAACAGGAAAAAAACGCCGAAAAAGAGTCCCTTCGCCCTGTTCATGCGACGGTTACCTCGGGTGCAATTTTCCTTGGAGCGTCGGCTGACGATTCGATAGCGGCAGATCGCCGTTTTAGCGGTGCCGTGATCAGGAGAGTAAGGGCGAAAGCAAACGCGAAACCGAGATTCGCTAACACCAGCAAAAGCACAGCGACATTTTGAATTAGCAGAAACGGCCCAATCAGGTCGCTCACTGCACTCATCGAGATCTGCGGATCCTGCAAGCCAAACCCTTGAATCAAACCGCCCATCGTCAGAGCAAAAAGTAACAATCCGATGCCGACCACACTGAACCAAAAGTGCAACTTGGTAAAACCAGGCAACAGCCACTGCCTCTCCAGCAGCCTGGGTACAATGTAATAGTAGGCTCCGAACAGGATCATACTAAAAAAGCCGAAGAGCCCAAGCTGAGCGTGGCCAAACGTAACGAATGTGAACTGCGTGATCTGAGCGATCGTCCGAGTCGAAATCAGGCTCCCTTCAAAACCGTAGGCCGTGTAGGCCATGGCGCCTATCACCATAAAGCGTAGCGCGGGATTCCAACCTAGATCCTCGAACTTGCCCTTTATCGTAAGGTGAAAATTCGCTGCCACGGCCAATACCGGAAGAATCATTAACACCCTGGCAACGATGCTGGCGGTGATCATCCATGCCGGAAGTGGTCCCCCGATCAGATGCGTCATCCCGGTCCACCCGCCAAGGAAAGCCAGCGACCAGAAACCAAACAGCGCCAGTTGGTAGCTATAAATCGGGCGGCCAACGAGTTTGGGAATCAAATAATATGCGGTACCTAACGCGATTGGCGTCAACCATAGATCGATTAGGCTGCCGATGTACCACCAGTTGATCGCCGGCTGCGCAGGTCCCGGGGCAGAGGTGAAGTTCAACAGGATGTTTGCAGTGGAATACATCCACGAGAACCACAAAAATGCGCCCAGGATATACCATTGTGAGACGCAGGTAGGCCCGGGCCTCCTGGCCCAGAAGATAGTCAGGGCCCACAGCCCGACGATCACGAAAGCGAGAAACAAAATGAAAGCAGCGTATGACGGAAACTCCAACATCTGCTTACCGGTCGTTGCCCCGCCCATGACCGACAGGACTCCAACAGCGATCCCGATATTCCAAGTGGCAGCCGCGAGGATCGGAAACAATGAATTGCGCAACGGCACACTGCTAAAACGCGCCAGCAGCCAGATGCCGACACCGATACCGGCACATGTAGCCCATCCGTAGACGAAGCAGTTGAGAAAAGCGGGATAGGTACGGCCAAAACTCAACCAGGCAACACCCGGAAACGTCCACCATGCCGTCGGTGTATGGATTTGCGAAGAGGCCAGGAGCCAGAAACCCGAGGCAACGATCAGCCAGAAAACGCCTGAAGCTAAAAAGATCAGCACGGGGATTCGGATGGATCGATCGATGACCGAGAGGTCGCTGCGTTCCATTGCTGACCGGGGTCGCTTCTCTGGCTCTGAAATGGCAGATGATTGTTTCATCACTTGTACGTTCTAAGAGATCAATCGTTTAGGACACCGGCACTCATCGCGGACCTCCCGGCGGTTGAGCGGTTGGAGAGCCCGCCGGGGCGGGCGCAGGGGAATTAATCGGACCGGCCGCGTGCGGCTTGTTTGCTTGCAGTTGAGCCATAACCAAATCCATCGCTCGATTAATTGGGATTCCGACCACGCCCTTATTTTTGTCTATCCAGTGATACTGTGATAGAACCCTCTGATTTTCCGCATTCAGTTCGGCGAGGTTTTTCAAACGCACCTCTGCAGTTTGTTCATCCACAGTCGGAATGTTCTGGCGCTGAGAGACCAGAAAGATAGCCAGGCCAACGAACAAGAGGATCATCACCAGACCGGTAATGATCACCGAAAGTGAAACTCTGTTCTTTTGGTTATTCTCAGCCATCGCCTTAGTTGCTCAATTTTAATGATTCAAGCAGCCGCGGGTCACGGGCCGGAAAGAGCGAGACACCACCAAGCCGGCGGATAAAAATAACTGCCAAAGGACAGCCGATCGCCAGCAGACTCAGTAGATCCAGAACGCTCAATTCAAACCCTCGCGGGTGCACAAACGGCATGATGGTGACGTAGGTATCCAGAATGTGCATTCCCAACACCCAAAAGGAGATTGCCGCCAGGAACTTTGCGTTCCTCTTCGTGAATTGAAACAATAGATAAAAGAACGGAATAAAGAACCGGCCGATGACCAGGAAGGTGTTCAGGACGTTCCAGGACTCGATGTTCCGTCGCAGGAACCATTCTGTTTCCTCAGGAATGTTTGCATACCAGATCAGCATGTACTGGGAAAAGCCGATGTACCCCCAGAAGATCGAGAAGGTGAACAGCAGTTTACCCATGATGTGGTAATGCTCTTCGTTTACAAACTGCAGGTAGCCTGCACTTTTGAGTGCCATCACCACCAGGATGATCAGCGCCATCCCGGCGCCCGCCGCGCCCGCGAAAATATACACACCCCACATCGTCGAGGCCCAACGATAGTCCGGCGATGAGAACCAATCGAAGGCGATGAGGGTCGTGCACGCCGCAAAAGCGAGGATCCCGGGAAAAGAGACTCCACGCATCTGGATGGACCACTTCGGATCGCCATCGCTGTCCTGGCGGATCGAAGTACGCCGAAAATAGAGCGCCGTAAAGCCAAAGAACGCAAAGTAAAGAATGGCCCGAATCCAGAAAAAAGGAACCACAATCAATCCGAAACGCAGCTCGAAATAGCCAAGCTTGTCTCTCAAATGCGGATCGACCACCGGGCTATCCTTCGCGGCAATCCAATCCCAGATATCGCGGCGGACGATGAACAGTGGCAAAAAGAACAGCATCATCCAGGGCAAGAGACTTGCCAGATTTTCCATCTGACGCCGGACAACAATTCCCCAACCAGAATCGGTCGAGTGATGCACAATGATCCAGAAGAAGCAACCGATCAAAATTGTGAAGAAATACAGGAAGGCAAACAGCCACGAGAATGCAAATTGCTTCCTCAACTCGCTGCCTGCGGGAGCGACGAAACCGGTGATTAGCGTGACCAGCAGAGAGGCCACGCCAATTCCCAGGAGTCCCAACATAACCCGGTTAATGTTCCGGCTTTCGAAAATTTCCGGCTTTGGAACGGTCAAATGATCGTGACTCATTGCTCCTATCGCGTTTGCGTCTGCGGCGGTTGTGCTGGCTGCGGCGGTTGTGCGGGCTGTGGCGAGCTCTCCTGTTTGGCCTCTTTTTCGAGTGTGGTTCGCTGATCTTGCGGAACATCCGCTAAGCGCGCGTCCTGGCTTTTCTGCAATGCGCGAATGTACGCGACGATCGCCCAGCGGTCCTTAACGGTTACTTTATCGCCGTAAGCCATCATCGTGTTGTACCCGTGCGTGATCGTATTGAAGATCTGGCCGTCCGCCATCTGCCGATACTTATCCTGGTGATAGTTGGCAATACTCAGCAGCCCATATTTCGACGTAATCCCATTGCCCTGCCCGGTCGCACCGTGACAAACTGCGCAATTGATCGTGAATTCTTTCTGACCTCGCCGAAGTAGCTCGGCTGTCACCGGCAACGGTAGGCCGGTGCCCCACCGGTCTCCCATCTTGCCGGTATTAAAATAGTCGGTTCCAGCAGAAAACTCTCCGAGGGGCGAACTGATATCATCCTTCGGAACTTCGGAGTTCTGCATCGGATGGCCCGGAATGTCGTACCCCATCGGAATTGTTCCATCGACAGGCGGTCGCGCAGCCCGGCCATCCGCGAAAAACGAACTCGGCTTTTGAAATTTCACCTTACTCTGCCGCTTCATGTCGCCGAAGAATTCGATGGCGGTCACCTGACGACGTTGTCCCTGGAAGCCCAGCAACGCTATCGTGACAATCGTCAGCAAGATGAATCCGATCAAAAAATTCTTAATCATTCGCGTAAAGCACCGTGACTTCTTTGCCGCCGATTTCTTCAAGAAATTCTCGGGTCGTCGCTTCCGAAAATTTCGGATCCGCGGATTCGATTACCAGGAAGAATGCGTCATTTGTCACACGGCTAAATGGTTGATGATCAAACAGGGGATGGTGCATTCGAGGTAACCGGTTCAAAATGAATACGCCAAAAAAAGCGGTGAATGCTGAGATCAACACGGTCAGCTCGAACATGATCGGGAAGAACGGTGGAACTGTGAAAAAATTCACTGGCTTGCCGTGTACGATCAGCGGGAAGAGAAACGACGAAGGAATGAACTCGAGCAAGGCAGCCGTGGTAAACCCGAGGAAGCCCCCACAAAAGATGATGTATCCGAGCGGCGATTTTCCGAGCCCCATTGCTTTGTTCATGCCATGGATCGGAAACGGCGAGTGAACGTCCCAGAACTTAAATCCTGCGTCGCGCACTCTTTCCGCTGCCTCATAAAGCGTAGTCGCGCTCGAAAATTCCGCGATTATGCCAAAGGCAGGCTTTCTGATTGCAGCAGCGCTCATGCGTGCGCCTCCTTAACGGGTTCTTCCCGTCCGCCGGCCGGGGGATGATAGTGAGGATCGGCCTCAGGCAGCACACTCTTGACCTCCGACATCGCGACCATCGGAAGGAAGCGGATAAACAGCAGAAAGAGAGTCGTGAAGATTCCGAGTGTTCCAATGAAAGTGAACACGTCCACCCAGGTAGGGTAATACATGCGCCAGGCGGACGGTAAAAAATCCCGGGACAGTGAGACGACAAATATTACGAAGCGCTCGAACCACATGCCGGCGTTCGCGCACATCGCTACGAAGAAGACCATGGCCCAGTTTCTGCGGAAGGCGCGAACCCACATGAGCTGCGGCATGATCACGTTGCAGGTAAACATGGTCCAGGAGGCCCACCAATAGGGGCCGAAATAGCGGTTCAAAAACGCGAAGCGTTCGAACGGATTGGCTCCATAGAAGGCCACAAAGAACTCCATGCAATAGGCGTACCCAACGATCGAACCGGTAAAGAGGAGCAGCTTGCACATGACGTCGATGTGATCCCAGGTGAAGATGTCGTGGAGCTTATATAGGGAACGCGCCGGAAGCATCAATGTCAGCACCATCGCGAATCCGCCGAAAATTGCTCCGGCGACAAAATAGGGAGGAAAAATCGTCGTATGCCAACCGGGTAACACCGAAGTAGCGAAGTCGAATGACACGGTCGAGTGCACCGATAGGACGAGTGGAGTCGAAAGACCGGCCAAGACGAGGTAGGCCATCTCGTAATGGCGCCATTGTCTATTGCCGCCGCGCCATCCGAACGAGAGTATCCAGTAGACGGTTCGCGAAACTCGTCCCTTTGCCCGGTCCCGCATCGTCGCCAGGTCCGGCACCAACCCAAGATACCAAAACAAAACTGAGACCGTGAAATAGGTGGAAACCGCGAAGACGTCCCACATTAATGGACTCCGGAAATTGGGCCAAATCCAATTCGGATTCGGAACCGGAGCCATAAACCAGGTCATCCAGATCCTGCCGACGTGAATCGCCGGAAAAATCCCCGCGCAAATCACCGCAAACAGTGTCATGGCCTCAGCCGCCCGGTTGATCGAAGTGCGCCATTTCTGACGGCAAAGATGTAGGATCGCCGAGATCAAGGTCCCGGCGTGACCGATACCGATCCAGAACACGAAATTCGTGATACCCCATGCCCAAGCCACTGGTATATTATTTCCCCAGACGCCAACGCCGGTGAACAGGAGATAGAGAATGCAGAAGGTGCCAAAAGCGGCGAAGGAACCCGTGATAGCGATCGTAACCCACCACCAGCGCGGAGCCTTGTTCTCCACGATCCCGGCGATCCGATCGGAAATCCACGACATCGAGTGGTTATTCCAAACGAGCGGGCGCCTTGGCATCCGTTCCACGAAAGCAGTCGTTGATGCGTCGCTTTCAGCCATTAAGCATTTCCTCCGGTGGGTTTAGTGTCGGTATGCGGTAAACCGTGCCTTTGATCGCCGCTTTCGTCCACATTGATCCGGCCGACCCTCCCGGCACCTGGCATCTTCGGATTCGGATTGCGAAGGCGGGCCAGGTACGTAGTGCGAGTCTGAATGTTGAGATATTCGAGCAGATGATAGTTCTGCGGAAGTCTTTGGAGCTGCACCACGCGACTTTGCGGATCTTTCATGTCCCCAAACACAATCGCTTCAGTCGGACAAACCTGTTGGCAAGCCGATTTCACCGAATCCGTCGGCAGGGTCAGATCTCCCCGAACGCCCGCCTTTATCCGTTGCGAGATTTTGGCCGTCTCGATTCGCTGAACGCAGTAAGTGCATTTTTCCATGACGCCACGGCTCCTGACCGTGACGTTTGGATTCTTCTGCATTTTCGAAATCTCCTCCATGCCCCATGGAGCCAACGGTCCGAGGTAGAGCTGCGATTTGCCTTGGAACCCAGGCAAGCCTTTCTCGATACGATCTAAAACCGGTCGATCATTGTAGTTGAAGAAGTTGAAGCGACGAACCTTGAATGGGCAATTATTCGAACAATATCGCGTACCGATACACCGATTGTAGACCATCACGTTGAGCCCTTCCTCGTTGTGGACGGTTGCATTCACCGGGCAGACGGTCTCGCACGGCGCGTTCTCGCAGTGCTGGCACATCATCGGTTGCATGACCATTTCCGGATCGTCCTCGAGATGCGGATTGTTTTTATCGCCATCGGCACTGGCGAAGTAACGGTCGATCCGCATCCAGTGCATCTCGCGGCCGTTATTCACCTGCTCCTTGCCGACCACCGGAATGTTATTTTCCGCCTGGCAAGCCACCACGCACGCGGAGCAACCAATGCAGGTGTTGAGATCAACCGACATTGCCCACTGGTTTGGAGCGCTTAACGGTGGATGGCTGTAAAGCGAAACGTTTGGCGGAATGTCAGCGTCCATCCATACCGCCTTAGCGAAGGCCGGGTTCTTGTTGTAATCCGTGACTGTCCCCTCGCGAACCAGAGCGCGACCCTCCATGCTGTAATGATTCTGCGTCTGGACGAGTTTATGCCCATTTTTCTGGACCAATTTCACTGTGGCCCTGGTGGCATAATAAGGCGCATCGATAGTTCGCAGCTTGTATGCGTTGAAACCGGTCCCCTGGCCAACCTTGCCAACCACCCATCGACCGTAGCCTAACGAAAGGCTCAGAGAATAATCGGCATGCCCGGGTGCGATCATCACCGCCGCCTGTAACTTTCGGTCGCCAACGCTGATTTCCACGAGGTCTCCATCCTCAACCTGCAGCGCTTTCGCAGTCGACTTGCTCAAAAGAACAGCATTGTCCCACGTCAGCTTTGTGATCGGGTCCGGCAATTCCTGGAGCCACGCGTTGTTCGCGTAGCGTCCGTCATAAACTTTGTAGTCAGCCGGAAAAACAATCTCAATGGCGCTGGGCGTGACCGGGCCCGGTAATTGACCCACAGTCTTCAACAACTCAGGCAGTGCATTCGGATTTAATTCCACCTTGGCGGCTTCGTAGCTGGTCTTTTCCGCGTAGCCCTGCCGCAAAAATTTCGTCCAGGCTGCCTCAAAGTCGTTCTCTTTGGTGAAGGACTTGAATGTCTCACGAATCGCCTGCACACCATTCGGGAGGGCGACTAACTTGGCCAGGATGTCTATTTGGGATAGCCCGCCGAATAACGGGAGAATCATCGGTTGAATCGGCAGGTAAGTACCATCCGCCGCCCGCTGGTCTCCCCAAAATTCTAGAAAATGTGCTTCAGGCACATGCCAATTCGCCTTGCCGGACGTCTCGTCGAAGTAGTAACCGAGCCGAATGACTTCCGGAATCGACCTCTGAACTTCGGACCAATCGAGATCCGCCGGCGCGGTATAAACCGGATTGCCACCTAGGATAAAAAGCGTTTTGATTGCGCCCGATTTTGCATCAGCGGCCAATTCGCGAAGACTCGCCGCCTTTACCCGCGGAGCGCCGAATACTTCCAGAGTCGAGCCGAAAGCGCCGAGTGCGTTATTCATGGCGAAAACCAGGCCATGCACCCACGCCGGAAAACGGTTGCCAACCAAAACGAGGCTCCGCCCTTTTCTCGCTACCAGATCGTTGGCACACTCACTAAGCCAAGCGTCGTCGAATTCGCCGCCCGTAGCGTTCAGTTGAGCAACTACCGCGTTGAGCACACGATCGGTCGTCGAGGAAGCCACCTTTTTTGCTAGCTGTATGGCAAACGCGGGAATCCGGGACGCGGCACAACGCAAACGATGATCAGCCATGCCGCCTGTAGTTGTGAAGCGGTTCTCAACAGCGTATAGCCGGTTCATTCCATCGGTCGACCCGTTCACCCGCCGGCGCCGACTAAAATCCCGCACCCCTTGCAGAGTTAGTTCGGACCCCAGAAAATCACAGTCCAGCGAGACGATGACGTCGGCGTTCGCAAAGGTGGGTTTAACGGCGACGTCCGGACCGAAGAGCGATCTGACTGCGGCTTGGTGTTCTTCGAAACCAAGGGGCTCGTCGGTGTAAAAGTTGATTTGCGGGAATTGTTCCTTCAAAGACCTCAACAGTCGATCACGAGTCGGCGAGGTTTGTTCATCGGTTAGAATGCCGATGCCCGCGCCTTTGCTCACTTCAAGCGCTTTTCGGATATTTTCGAGATCCCGATCAAACTGCTGGGCCGTGGCTGGTTTCCCATTCAAAACAAACGTCCGGGATCGCTCCGGATCGTAGAGATCAAGCACCGTGGCTTGCGCGAAAACATCGGTTCCACCATTGCTGGAAGGCGCTAGGGGATTTCCTTCGAGCTTTGTTGGGCGCCCTTCGTAGGTTGTTGCGATGAGCGGCAAGCCGCCCGACGGGCCCGGCATCGAAGTTGTATAAAGAACTGCTTTGCCTGGTATCAACCACTCGACGCTCTTGGTATACGGAACCAGATATGCCTCCGGCCTTCGGCAGCCGCTCAACCCAATCCCGGCCAACGCCATAGACGCGCCCATGAGTCGCAGGAAATTGCGGCGGGAGACCCCATCCAGTTCCGCAGCGCCGGCTGGAAATTCGCGTTCCAGCCACGACCTGAACTGTGGGGTGTCGGCTAACTCTTCGAGGCTGCGCCAGTAGCGCTTGCCGGTGAGATCCTCGGGAGGGTGTCGAAAAACTGTCTTCATTAGCGGTGGCAACCCGCGCAAGTCTGCGGCGGATTTATGTCCCATTGGTCTCTTAGTTCGAGACCGATCTGTTGTTGCGACTCTCCGTTTCCCGGCTTCCAATCCAAGTTAAAGACCTGACTGACGGGACGCAGATTATTTTCAGGGTGGCGGTGGCAGTTCAAACACCATCCCATAGAGAGCGGCTCCTTCTGGTAAACGACATCCATGTGATTCACGTCACCGTGGCAGCTCGCACAGCTGATCCCCCGATTGACGTGCACCGCATGATTGAAATAGGCAAAATCAGGCACTTGGTGGATTTTTACCCAATCGACCGGATTTCCGCTTTCCCAGCTCTGTTTTACCGCGGCCAGTTTCGGAGAGTTGGCTTTAACCTGCGTATGACAATTCATGCAGGTCTGGGTGGTCGGAATATTCGAATGGGACGAGACCTCCACGTAAGAATGACAATACCGGCAATCCATACCCAGTTGCGTCACATGGATATTATGAGAAAACGGTACCGGTTGAATCGGCTGATACCCTGCCCTCATGTACTCTGGCGTGAGATAGTACCAGTAGATTGCTGAAATTGCGCCACCCAGCACCAGGAGGCAAAAGATGATCTTCAAAGGCAGGTAATTCGCTGAGCGAGGAAAGATATTAGCCATGCAACATCACAAAACAGTTTAGATGCGTGTGAGCGCAGATTGCAGCCGGTAGGGCGAGAACTTCGGCGCGCTCAGTCGAGCTGCTCCGTCCGAGCCATGGTCCAGATTGACTGCAGGTTCTGGGGTTAACACGATCTTTTTCAAGCGGCATCTCAAGCTTTTTGAAGAGGCCGAGAATATTGGCATCGCTGACTTAGGCAATCAAAATCTGCGTACATCTCCAGTCGCTCCCCGACAACCGTGGAAGGCTAATATTACTTTTTCTATTGGCAATTGGTTTTTGACGCTGGATTGAGAATTTTCTCGGCTTTCTTTGGAATTCTATGCTGACCGGAAGTAGGCGAGGGTTCCCCGCTTTGTACCTCTTCAAACCCAGACGGTCCGCTTATAAACAGCGAATAGCACCCCGACAACCTGATCGCGGAATTACTTTGTTTCTGTCGGAGCGATAGGTCATAACTATTGCCATTGCCCCACTATGGAAAATGGGTCAACGCCGACAACTTTCATATTGCCGGTGTACTGCTGACATCCAAGATCGCGCAATTTCGCGAGGATTTTCATTTGGGCGTCGTCCGCGTGGAAATCTTTGGAGGGGAGCCGCTTGCGGCTCCTTGGGCGTTGCAAGCAACGCCCCTCCAGAGCTCCAGGCCGCCGATACGCCCACACGTCTCCCCTCTCCCCCCGATCATCGCTCTTCGAGCGCAGTCTCAGCTTCCGCGTTACGTTCTCTCATCGCTGCCTTGCGACTAAGTTTTACGCGACCTTTTTCGTCGATTCCAATGCATTTCACCCAAACCAGATCGCCGACTTTCACGACGTCCTCAACATTCTTCACACGGAAATCTGCAAGTTCAGAGATATGCACCAGACCATCTTTACCAGGTAGAACTTCCACGAATGCGCCGAACTCCTTGATCGAAACAACCCGGCCATGATAGATCTCCCCAACCTCGATCTCTTTGGTCATCCCCGTAATAATCTCTTTTGCACGGTTGAGGCTTGCACGGTTCGCCGAATAAATATGGACGGACCCATCGTCGTCGATATTGATCTCAGCGCCCGTTTCCGCGACGATCCCCTTTATCGTTTTGCCTCCGGGACCGATCAGGAGACCGATCTTGTCCGGTTGGATCCTGACGGTCTCGATGCGCGGCGCGTATTGGCTCAATTCCTTACGCGGCGCGGTGATTGCCTCGGCCATTACATCGAGAACTCGCATGCGAGCGTCCCGGGCTTGGCGAATCGCTTCGGACATTATCTTTTGGGGAATGCCAGGCAACTTGAGGTCCAACTGAAAACCGGTAATTCCGTCCCTGGTACCGCAGAGTTTAAAGTCCATGTCGCCGAAGTGATCTTCGGAGCCAATAATATCCGTCAATGTTGTGTAGCGGTTCAGTTCTTCGGCCTCGTACTCGGTGACTAATCCGACGGAGATGCCCGCTACCGGTTTGCGAATAGGAACTCCCGCGTCCATCAGGGCCATGACGCCCGCACACACACTGGCCATCGACGTGGAACCGTTCGATTCCATCACCTCGCTGCTGATGCGGATTGCGTACGGAAACTCGCCCTCGGGCGGAATAACCGGTTCAATCGACCGCTCCGCCAACGCCCCAGGCCCGATCTCGCGCCGACTCGTGCTGCCGAATCGTCCGGTTTCGCCGACACTAAACGGTGGAAAGTTGTAGTGCAGGATAAAGCGCTTGGACTGATCTCCGCCGGTATACCCATCAATCATTTGAGCCTCCTCAACGGAGGCAAGGGTTGCCAGCGCAACTGCCTGGGTTTCGCCGCGCGAGAAAAGCGCAGAACCGTGTGAGCGTGGCAACAACCCAACTTCTGCGTTAAGCGAACGAATATCGTGGAAGCCTCGACCGTCACAACGCTTCTCGCGATCAAAGATACTGACTCGGAATGCCTTTTTCTGCAGGTAATCGAAAGCCTGTAATATTTCGAAAGGAGTAGCATCCGGATACTTTGCGAGAATGGTGGTCTCCACCTCTTTATGAAGGGCATCGACTGCTTTGCTTCGAGCAACCTTTCCCGACGTGTAAAGAGCCGCTTCGATACGATCACCAGCCACCCGGTAAGCAATTTCGAGAAGGTCATCGCGAACATTGATCAGCTCAATTTCCCGCTTTGGCTTTCCTGCGACAGAAATGAGTTCCCGCTGCATTTCGATAATCTCTCGGACGAATGGATGTGCGAATTCTAAAGCGCGGATAAATTCCTCTTCGGGCAACTGATCCGCCGCACCTTCAATCATCAGAACACCGTCCAAAGTACCGACATACACCAGGTCGAGGTTGCTGAGTTGGCGCTGCGAATGAGTCGGGTTCACGACAAATGCACCGTCGATCCGTCCAACGCGGACCGCGCCGATCGGTCCCGCAAACGGAATATCGGAAACGCAAAGTGCAGCCGAGGCGCCGTTGATGCTTAGAATATCCGGGTCATTTTCTCCGTCCGCGCTCAAGAGGACGCTGATCACCTGTGTGTCGTAGAAGTAACCTTTCGGAAACAGCGGGCGCAACGGACGGTCCGTCATACGAGAGGTTAGCGTTTCCTTTTCCGAAGGACGACCTTCCCGCTTAAAGTAACCGCCCGGAAATTTACCGGCAGCGGCCGCTTTTTCACGGTAGTCGACGGTAAGGGGAAAGAAATCCTGCCCTTCCTTAACGGACGTAGCGGAGACTGCCGCAACCAGAATGATTGTTTCGCCGGACCGCACCGTGACGGAGCCGTCGGCTAATTTTGCTAATTTGCCTGTTTCGATCGTTAGATCACAGGAACCAATAATTTTTGAGACTCGTTTTTCCATTCGATGAGCCTCCGAGATGACCAACACTCTGGGCCCTTGCTCGTAGGTCCGAGCTCCGAGGGATCCTCGGAGCTCGGACCTAAGACCAAGGCCGCCGGGTGGATCTCAGAGGCAAGGGTTAGGGTTTTGATCGGCTGATCGGCTAGTCGGAAGACTCGCGGTGGTTCGCCACTGCACGGGGTATCGGTAGGACGAAACTCCGCCCGAGCCGGATTTATGGACCATAGCCGCCGGTTTTGCCAGGTCCGAACAAAAAGCCATCCAACAGGATGGCTCCGGTTATTTGCGTAAATTAAGCTTTTCGATGACTGACTTGTATCTATCTTGCGATGTCCGCTTGAGGTAATCCAGCAGGCTCCTTCGGGTAGCCACGAGTTTCAGAAGACCTCGTCGCGAGGAGTGATCTTTGCGAAAGACCTTCAGGTGATCAGTCAATTGATTGATCCGACGGGTCAACAGCGCGATCTGAACATCTGCACTCCCCGTGTCCTTCTCGTGCAGCCGAAACGCGCTCAGATCGAAGTTGCTACTCGATGCCATAATTCTGAAGAGTCGTGAACATAGGGGATAACTACGCGCGTGCAAGCGTTTTTACGCCTCTTTGCCGATCGCCACAAGATCATCTGCCAATTCGCCAAACGTCTTGGTGATCAGCTGCTCCCCAAGAGTATTGATATTGATTTCGAGGCCAAGTTTTTCCTCAAGGTGCAGTACGAACTCCACAAGATCGAGACTCTGTTGAATCACATCGCTCGCCTTCATGCTTTCGATGTTGTCCCTGGGAACATTCGGGAAATTTTCCGCGAAAAATTCCGCAATCGCTTCTAAAACTGCCTTCCGCTCAATCATAGGATTACCTCAAACTCGTACGCCGCCTCCGCACGCCACATGAAATCCGGCTCCCATGGAAAGCCACCGGATCGCTTGGCCCGACTTGGCGCACCCTATGATGTTCTTCAATATATGCAAGATACTCACGCTACTCATATTCGAGCACGATCTGAAATGATTAATTGACGGCTCAAGCGACGCGCGAGCAAGCTCCAACTTTTTCGCGAGACTGAGTAGCAGCATGATTCCAGCAGGATGAATCGCCCAGGCTGCTCCCGGATCCTTTTCGACTCGAAGCTCGGTCATCGCCTGAAGTACCTCACTGCGAACCTGTACCTCAAATTGTTCCAGGTCTGCAATTGCGAATCGATAGTAGTCTGTTCCCCAATCCCACCGAATCAACTCGGTAGCATCGCCTCTCCAAGATGATAATTCCCCCAGAGCGAGAGCACCTTCTCCCGGTTCGTCCGAAATCCAAACGCCTGCCACCCCGTCACCAAACGTGCAGATGCCTTGCCAGTTCGAACGAGCGGTGCACTTGGAATCGTTCAGAGTCGAAGTTGGTTCAATCGCGAGGATCAGGACATTCCGAACCTCGGGAGCGAGATTGTTAACCAGCTGCATTGCGCGCACGCTGGCTGTACATCCACCATTCCCCATGTCCATTTGAGTCGCAGTTCTAGCTACCAAACCGCCAAGGCGTCGAGCAGCCCGTTCCGCGATCCCCGGCAGCAGTAGACCTTCGCTGCAAACGCCAAACACGGCATCAAAAGGTCGGTCAGGCGGTGCGCTCTCAATCTGATAAGTGACGGCAGAAATGGATTCCTCGAGCGCAGAAGCAAACGCCTTGGCATGTTCGGAAAATGTATCCATCCAAAGGAAGCCGTCCCCGCTTTGGTTGTAGCGGGTTCGATACCCGATCAGGAGCAGACGAACAAAGTCGAAAAGCGCCGTCTTCTCGGCATCATCTACCTCGAGCGCTTCGAGTCTCGGCGCAATTGCCCCGAGCATTTCCTGATTGGTGAATGGAACTCCCACAAGCGGGGCATAAATGGCACGGATATAACGACTCACGGAATTGAACGACTCACGGAATGGCGCATCTTAGCACAGGTAGGAAAGGTTTGTCGCCATGATTTTCGACGCCATGGCGTATCGGCGTCTGGCAGAGAGAAGACTCACACACAAAGGTCATGAAGGTCAGAGAAGGTCACCAAGGTTTTAAACCCAAATTCCGAAGTTTGGGAATCGTTCTCGTCCTCGTCCTCGGTGCATTGGCGTTCTGTGCCCGGAAAGACCCCGATTCTCGTGCAATTATTTTGTTCCGTTAGCCTGATTGTGAAACATTCGGATTCTCGAGGACGGGACGACGACGAGTACGAGGACGACTTCTCAGCTTCCGAATTTTGGATAAAAAACCTTAGTGACCTACTCTGACCTTCGGTACCTTTGCGTGATTCTGTCTTACGCCGACAGTCCGTCACGCCCCAACATGCCATTCTTCGACAAGGTCATGAGGAATCTCGGTCAAAAAACGCGACGGGCGTTGAAGACGGTTTTCTGCCGAGGCAAAGGGCCAAAAGGCCGGATAGCTCAAATACAGCTCGTCTTTTGCCCGGGT
>DASXBV010000130.1:0-26998 GCA_036491515.1 Chthoniobacterales bacterium | reverse complement strand
GCGGGTTTTTTGGCGGGTTAGTGCGTCGGGCCTAAAATAATATCCATTTTCAAGTTTGGTGCACTCGTGCACCGTCTCGCATATAATGGTGACGTCGTTGCGTTCAAAATGGGCCGCCAGCTGCGGCAGCGTATCGGCGTCCGGGGAAGGAGACTGCTTTTCGACACGCCTGTAGTGACTAGGAGGTCTCGACGAAGTTGATGACGCTTTGCAAACGCCGATACGCCGATACGCCGATACGCCGATACGTTTCCCCCTAAAGGACGCCGCTTGAATTTGATCGCAGTGTTCGATTAGCTAAAAGAAACTTTGGAAACACAGATATCCATTCTTGCTGGTCTCCCACTACGCTCGGAAAGACTTCCCGGTGAAAATGTCATCGTGGGCCGAGCGGCGGAGGTTGATTTGATCTTGAGTCACCCCGAGGTGTCGCGGCGTCATTGCCGGATCCTGCGAGAAGGCGAGAATTGGTTCGTCGAAGACCTGGGCAGCCAACGAGGCACCGCCGTCAATGGAAGCCGCATTTCCGGTCGGACCGCGCTGAGGCCAGGCGATCAGATTCAGGTAGGTCCTGTCCTTTTGGTGCTCGGCGTAAGCCCTGAAGAATCGTCGACCGCAGCGGAATTGGTGAATCCGGTCGGTTCCGTTGTTTACAAGGGAAAGCCGGCGGAAAGCATCTCGCTCGGTTCCGATCTAATTTTCGGGCGAAGCGGCGAGGTCGACGTGCTCTTGAGCGATCCGGTTGTTTCGCGGCGCCACGCGATGATCGAGTCGGGACCGAAAGGCTATCGCTTGCTCGATCTTCATAGCAAATCCGGATCGTTTGTGAACGGCAGACGTTTCGACGAACATGATCTGGTTATCGGCGACCAGATCCAGTTGGGACCGTTTTTCTTCATCTATGATGGCAAACAGCTCGTTCGCATCCGCCGCCTTTCCGTCGGGCGGATCATTGCCATCGGTCTGACCAAACAAGGTGACAATGGCCCGATATTGAATCGCGCAAGTTTCGTGGCGGAACCTGGCCAGTTCATCGGGATTCTCGGACCGAGCGGCGCCGGAAAAACGACCCTATTGAACGCTCTTAGCGGACTTCGCCCTGCAGAGAGTGGGAAAATTCTATTTGATCAAACCGACCTGTACAAATACCTGGGACAACTCCGCTCGCTGTTCGGGTACGTGCCGCAAGACGATATTGTTCACTCTGATCTAACCGTCACCGAAGCACTCACCTTCGCTGCCCGTCTCCGCTTACCCGCCGGAACGCCTCGTTTAGAAATTGTCAAGCTGGTGGAACACACAATCGCCAGTCTCGGTTTGTCCGACCGAGTCAATCTCAAGATTGGCCGGCTATCGGGTGGCCAGCGAAAAAGAGTTAGTGTCGGAGTCGAGCTGCTCAGCCGTCCACCCCTTTTGTTTTTGGACGAACCAACTTCCGGACTGGATCCTCTCGCGGAATTCAAACTGATGGAGTTGTTACGCCGTCTCGCTGATACGGGTTGTACGGTCGTTTGCACTACGCACGTGATGGAAAACGTTTACTTGATGGATCAGATCGCCATCATCTCGGACGGACGGGTGGTGTTTCAAGGCGCACCCGATGAAGCGCGTTCAAAATTCGGCGTCACGCGCCTCTCTGCGCTTTACGACGCACTGCAGGCGATTGACTCAAAAAACCTCCCCCCCTTCGAGCCAACACTCCCGGGCGAGCCCGAACAGGAAAGACCGGCCGCCATACCTTTGGCAAAAAAAAAGAGGGCATTTGCGCTTCCCATCCTTTTACAGCGGCAGTTCGCCATATTCCGGGCAGACGTTAAAAACTTGCTCATCCTGCTGGCGCAGCCGATTATCATCGGAGCTCTGGTCGCTTGGGTGGCAAGTGACCCCCAACTGGATCAATTTTTTGCCTATATCGCTACCCTTTGGTTCGGGTGCAGTAACTCGGCGCAAGAGATTGTCCGGGAATTGCCGATATATCGCCGCGAGCGGTTGGTTGGGTTGAGCCGCTGGGGTTACCTCGCAAGCAAGTTTCTATGGATGGGGGGACTAACCGCGATCCAGTCGCTTCTCATTTACGCGACGATCGCCATCGGACACCTGGGCACGCAGGGAGCTGCTCATTTGCAGATTATCGGGCTAATCCTGTTGGCCTTTGCCGCCACAGGTATCGGCTTAACAGTGTCGGCTTTCGCGAAGACCCCGATGCAGGCCGTCATGTTGGTACCCCTTTTGTTGATCCCGCAGATACTCTTTTCCGGTTTCACCGTCTCAGTCGAGGATATGGCACCGCCCGTCCTCACCATTAGCCAGATCATGCCCAGCTTCGCCTCCGAACGGATCGCTGACGTCAGTTTCTTAGTCGACAGGAAGATCTCGGGCGAACTCGCGCGCGAATATTCGAAAGCCTATTTCAACATAAACAACTGGTATCGATCGAGAACCGGCGAGCGACTCAAAACAGGTATGGTTTTCACAGATACACGTCTTCTCTGGGTCGCCTATTTATCGCTCATATTATGGACGATAGCCGGGTTCATCGGTTCCTTTTGGTTACTTGGAAAGAAGGAACACGAGTAGAGTGAAGAAGTCAGGAAGGGACGGAAGTTTTTCCTCCTAGATCTCGAAGTCCGTAGACACGTACCACCTGGCTTTTGCCTTTCAGCTGGAATTCACCGAACTCCACAAATTCGTATCCAGGAGGTAATACCGTAACAAAATCCTGCGATAGAACCAGATTTTGGTTCAATTCCTTCATTACTCCCTCGAGGCGGAACGCGGTGTTCACGGTGTCACCAATGATGGTCGCATCCCTCATCGCCACTTGACCGATATTGCTGCTCGAAACGCGGCCGAAATGGACCGCGATTCCAACGCGAAAAGGCGTTTCGGGGCCCGGCCACACTCGATTGGCCGCGAGTTGCAGAATCGTCAGGGCAACGTCAAGGCACACTGCGCATTCGGTCCCCTGCTGATCTCTCGCCGGCCAATATGCGAGCAAAGCATCGCCGATGTATTTATCAATGATGCCTCCAGCCGATTGGACCGCATTCCCAATGTCGCGAAACCAATTCCCTATTATCTGCGCGAGTTCACGTTCATTCAGCTTTTCCGCCATCGTGCTGAAGCCCCGAATGTCGCAGACGAGAATTGCCACCGACAATACCGCCTGATGCCCTTCCATACTGACTGCTGCAAGCGTTGCATCTACATTTGCACTCGGTTCATCGTCGGGAGTCTGATCGAACACAAGCTCGTAATTGGCGATTCTCACTCGAGCGCCCGGCTCAAGAGTAACCGGCATCACCACGCGTTGATCATTCACGAAAGTCCCATTGCGACTTCCCAGATCCATAATCTGGTACTGGAAACCGTTATGACACCGCACAATCGCGTGCTGGCGCGAAACATGGTTACCGGGCAATGCGATGGTATTGTCCGGAGTCCGACCGATCGTGGCGGTATTATTGACTTCTCGTTCGAATGGCTCTCCCCCGAGGATATTGACGCGAAACTTTGCGGACATCTGTTTTTGAAAACAGTCGCTACGATGACATGCCACGTCTCCGTTTGCCAGTGGCAATCGAAGCGCTTCGGCACGTCCCTAAACAAAAATGAGTTGACGTGCCAATTGCTATCCCCTACCGTGCGCAAACATTCCATCAAGAGTGGCGGAGGGACTGGCCCGATGATACCACGGCAACCGGTTTCGCGAAGTGCGAGACGACCAGGTGCCAATTCCAGGTCCGAAAAAAGTTTTCGGACAAAGATGGAGAGAGCGTGAACCTGGTAACTCTCGCGACTCTTGGTGGGATGAATTAATACTACAACCCGCCTAGTTTTATGGATAAACGCCCGTTCTTTTCGCACCTTCGATGTCGGGAGTGTGGCCGTCGCTACCCCAAGGAGGCTGTCCACGTTTGCGAATTCGATTTTGGCCCTCTCGAAGCAGCCTATGACTATCAGGCAGTCGGCCAGACACTAACCCGCCAAAAAATCCTCAGCCGTCCTCCGTCGATTTGGCGGTATCGCGAACTCCTTCCGATCGAAAATGAACCAACCGTCGGGCTCCAGGTCGGGTTCACTCCATTAATCCCGGCCCGCCGGTTAGCTCAGCGTCTGGGCGTCAATGAACTCTACGTCAAGAACGATACGGTGAATTATCCCACGCTTTCTTTTAAGGATCGGGTCGTCGCTGTCGCCCTCAGCCGGGCAAAAGAATTGGGAATCGATACCGTCGCCTGCGCCTCAACCGGTAATCTGGCGAACTCGGTGGCGGCCAACGCGGCTTCTGCGGGACTTCGAAGTTTCGTCCTGATTCCGTCAGATCTCGAGCCGAGTAAAATTCTCGGCTCTCTAGTCTTCGGAACCAATGTCATCGGCATCCAAGGTGCCTATGACCAAGTTAACCGCCTTTGTTCCGAAGTTGCTGGAAAATATCACTGGGGATTTGTGAACGTAAACCTTCGACCCTATTACGCCGAGGGTTCAAAGACGATGGGGTTTGAGATCATCGAACAACTTGGCTGGCGTCTGCCACGGCACGTCGTCGTTTGCATGGCCAGTGGCTCTCTCCTAACAAAGATTCACAAATCCTTTAATGAATTTTCTAAACTCGGACTCGCTGAGCCTGGGGAATTTAGCATCTATGGCGCTCAAGCTGCCGGCTGCTCGCCGATCAGCACGGCGATCAAGAACGATACAGAGGTGGTGCGGCCGGTTCCCAAACCTCAGACGATCGCGAAATCTTTGTCGATTGGTACGCCGGCCGACGGCTACTACGCCATCCGAACGATGAAGGAAACGGGTGGCACCGCCGAGGATTGCACAGACGAGGAGATCGTTGACGCAATCAAGCTATTGGCCGAAACCGAAGGTATTTTCGCCGAGACGGCAGGAGGTGTCACCCTGGCGTGCGCACTAAAACTGATCGAAAGCGGACGCATACCGCGTAATGAAAGCATAGTTCTCTGTATCACCGGGCACGGCCTGAAGACTCAGGAGGCCATTGTCGACAAAATCGGCAGGGCCAAACTGATCCGGCCAAATCTGCAAGAATTTGAAGCCCTTGTGGAGCGCTCACTTCAAACGATTTAAATCTTATGACAATCCCTGTCCGAATTCCCACTCCGTTAAGAAAACTCACCCTGAACCAGGAAGTTGTTGAAGCTGAGGGCGCAACAATCCGTGAGGTCATCGATAGCCTGGAAAGCAATTACCCCGGTTTGAAAGAGCGCATTTGTGACGACCAAGATCGCATTCGGCGATTCGTGAATATCTTTCTGAACGACGAAGATATCCGCTTTCTGAAAGAATCCGAGACCCCCGTAAAATCAGGCGATGAAGTCAGCATCGTGCCCGCCATTGCCGGCGGATAGCCTAATTAGTGCGGGCTCAAAGAGAATCCAGGGTCGACCTGTTTCGGTAGCATCACGTGAAAGCTCGTGCCTTTGCCCGTCTCGCTCTCGAGCCAGATTCGCCCGCCATGCGCATCGACTGTCGATTTTGCGATCGCCATGCCAAGACCGGTTCCATGCTCCTTGCCATAAGTCACGAACGGATCGAACATTCGGCTTCGGATCAACTCAGGAATGCCCGGTCCATTATCGGAAATAGAAATGCTCAACTGCAATCCAGCATCACGAATTTGGATCGTGATAGTTCCTTCATCCCCAAGAGCCTCCTTCGCATTCTTAAGGATATTCGCAAGACAACGAGTCAGGCGCGTCTCGTCCAACATCAGTTGGCCGGTTTCATCAATCTGGAAAACGAGCCGTATCTGACTGCTTCGGATTTGGTTGAGGATCTCCTCATCCAGCAGTTCCAGTAACCGCCTTACGGACGTCGGGCGAGGCCGCAAGCTCACCTTCCCTCGAGCAAATCCGAGAAGCTCCTCGGTCATTTCGACCATTCGGAACGACGCCGCATGAATGATCTCCGCCAACTGCCGCACAGACTCCGATGGCGCTATCTTTTCCAGATAGTCGACCGAGGACAAAATCGCCGACATCGGATTCTTCAGATCATGCACTATTGAACCGACCATCGACCCAAGAATCGTCAGCCGCTCGCTTTGCAAAAGCTGCTCGATATATCGTGCATTTGTAAAACGAAGACGCTGGACCACAACCCGAGTGAACGTCAACGGGAGCGTGTCGGGAGCGCTATGCAGAAGCCGAGTGAAAGCCTTGTGATCGACCTCACCTATCAGCGTGCGCTCTAAAGCTATCGCGCGCGCCGAACGTGGCCCATGATCGATCACCGCTAACTCTCCAAAAAAATCGTTCCGCTCAATTGTAGCTAAGGTCTCTTGCAGCCCCTGCCGTCCGGTCTTGGAAATTTGCACCAGACCACGCCCGACCAGCATCAGCGTCGACCCGGCGGTTCCTTCGTCAAAAATTACATCGCCGGGTTGATATTCTATCTCCTGGATCTCAACCGCACGGAGCGTCTCCGGTGACAGCCCCTCAAAGAGCCGATTGGACAGAAATGCTTCGTTCATTACAGATAATCCTAAAGTCGACGATTCCACTCCGCAGCAGCGTATTTTTCTTTTGCAATGCGTGCCGCCTTTTCCAGCATCACGTCGGATAAGGTAAAGACGTCGACTTGTTCGCCCAGCGCGCCGGCCAGCATTGCGCCAAAACATTCCGGTACCTTTAGACGCTGAATGCTCCCCTGCAGT
This sequence comes from Chthoniobacterales bacterium, assembly GCA_036491515.1. Taxonomy (GTDB): domain Bacteria; phylum Verrucomicrobiota; class Verrucomicrobiia; order Chthoniobacterales; family JAFAMB01; genus JAFAMB01. Next base: position 20,316 of record DASXBV010000130.1, on the reverse strand, counting down.
AACAAACTTTTACGCGCGCGCCGGATTGCAGCTCCTGCGACTTTCTCACCTCGAAGTTTCAAGTCAAATTCAACCGCTTTTTCAAAACATGCGTCCGACCGCACCGGATCGGGGCACAGAACCATTTCAACCGGACAGCCGTTTCTTCGCAGGAGGTTTTCAATCGCCATGTGGACGCTGCGATAGAGTGCGCCAGTCGCCGGGAGACTTCTTCCGGCGGGGAAGATTAACGAATAGGTAAAATCTTCGCCATGCACCACTATTCCTCCGCCAGTCCAGCGGCGTACAAGATCTGGTTCGCTATACTGCGAAACTACCGCCTTCCAGGGGGTGAAATAGCCAAAGGAAACCGCCGGCCGAATCCAGCTGTAAGACCTTAGAACAGGATAATCGGCCGCGAAAAGCAGCACTTCGTCGATCGCCATGTTTTCCGCAGCCGATCTTGGCTCGCGTTCCTTAATCAAAAGTAGCTTCTCAAACTTCATATGTCTTCCTGGCAATGCCAGCGTTTCTTCTTCTCCGTTGCTTTCGCCCGTGCTGTCCGTTAGCTTCGAACTTCCTATGGCAAAGGTTGTTCTCGGCAAAGGTCTTGGCGCGTTGATCAGTGCCAGCAAACCGGCCCACGCGGTAGAACCGTGGGAACGGATCGAACGAGTCGCACTTTCCGAAATAGTGCCCAGCCCGTTGCAACCCAGAAAGACTTTTCGATCGGACCAGCTTCAGGAACTTGTCGAATCCATACGCGAACACGGAATAATCCAACCGCTGATCGTTCGCAAGATCGAGGGCAAATGTGAACTCATTGCAGGGGAGCGACGCTGGAGAGCGGCCAACCAGCTCGGTTTGAAAGAGGCACCCGTCATTGTACGCCAAGCTTCGGATCGAGACGTGCTCGAGTTGGCGCTAATCGAGAACCTGCAGCGCGAGGACCTGAATCCGATCGAAGAGGCTCGCGCCTACCAGCGACTCGCCCAGGAATTTTCTCTCAGGCAAGAGGACATTGCACAACGGGTCGGCAAAAGCCGATCGGTCGTTGCAAATTCGTTACGCTTGCTGGATTTGCATTCTCAGGTGCAAAGCTACCTCACCCAAGGACGCCTGACGGTAGGTCACGCGAAAGCTTTACTCGCGCTCCAAAATCCGGATGAACACCTCAAGGTCGCCGAACTCGCGATTCGACAATCTGCTACCGTTCGGATGACCGAAAGGCTCGTCGCAGCACAGCTGGCATGCCAAGGACTCACCAAGAGTGGCAAAACTGGGGTACGACCGAGCCACGAAAGCTCAGCGGTAGTCCACCGCGCAGTTAGCCATTTGGAGAACCGCTTGCGCGAGAGACTTGCCACGCATGTCATTATTCAGCATGGCGAGAAAAAGGGAAGGATTGAGATCCAATACTACGGTAACGACGATCTGGAACGAATTCTCTCGCTACTGGGAATTTCGGCTCAGTGAGAAGCTATCACGCGCCAAAAGTGCAATTCAGCGCTCGTTCATCCTTCGGAATAGCTTGGCTATTCTGCCTGTTTGTTTTTGTCTCCAGCTGCAAGCCTGGCAATACCCCCGGCTCCGCTTTCTCCGAAAAGACACCGGTAGATCCAAACCAGGTGCGGCCTTCGGTCCCAAGCGAGCCGCCGCCGCGCCGGGAAAAAATCTGGGCCGATTTCGACGGTGCCCAGGCTTTGGCCGAAGCGAAGGCCTTGACCGAGTTCGGCATGCGGCCATCCGGTACCGATGCGAACAGGCAGGTTCGCCAGCACCTTATCGATCGCTTGGCCAAACTCGGCTGGCAAACAACTGAGCAGCGATTCAACGGGCACGCCCCAGATGGCAAAGATATCGAGTTTTGTAATATAATCGCACGGTTTGCTCGGTTCCCTGCGTCACCCAAAAGAATTCTGATTGGTGCTCACTTCGATACCTCAGCAATGCGGGAATTTCGAGACGTGGGAGCCTCCGATGGTGCCGCAAACACTGCGATTTTAGTAGAGCTCGCGCGAGTTCTGGCTTTCGATCCCCAGTTGGCCGGCCACATGGAACTTCTTTTCCTTGATGGGAATGAGCCCATTCAAGAGCTCACCCTCAACGACGGCTTATTCGGAAGCCGCTTTTATATTCAAATGTTGCGCAACAACCAGCATGCCGGCGATATCTACGCCGCCATCCTCTTAGGCAATGTTGGGAGTGCGAACCTCAATTTTGCGCCAAACAGCACCCTCAAATTGGCGAATGCGCTAAAGGGCGCCGCGAGGTTTCTCGGCATAAAACTCGAGCCGGCAAATCGTTCCCTTCTCGCAGATCACGTGCCGTTCGCGGAGGCAGGCGTTCCAAGCATCGCCCTCCTCGACGCCGAGTCACCCTTCTTGAACACCGCTGATGACACCGCGGAACGACTGAATGCCGGGTCCCTTGCAAAAATCGGGAATTTGATCCTGTATTTCGCCGCAACGACAGCCGTCCAATGAGCGCTATATCGATGATTTTGTACGTTAAGGCTGGTTGTCCCTGGTGCCGTGTGGCAGAGGAGTACCTGAATAAACGCGGATACAAATATGAGCGTACGGACGTTCGCATGGACCCCGCGGCATTTTCCGAACTTAAGCGCATCTCGAGCCAGACCTACACCCCGACACTTGTGATCGGAAATTTGGTCCTGCCCGATTTCGGAACCGATGAGCTTGAAGATTTTCTAAAGCAGCATAACATCCTGCCGTAGCCGATCCAGGCTCAGCATGCTCTCTTCTATTCTTCTAGTTTTAGGAATCGCCGTCCTCGGGATGGCATTTCGCACCTTCAACCGGCCGCTGGCCCAACGGCTGAGCGTCCTCTGCGTCTTAGGTGTTTCGTTTTTAATCGGATATTTGCCGTCTGGCAGCTGGATTGCCGGTCTTGCCCTTGCTTCGCTATGGATCTTCCTGCCCTGGCTCGAGATTCTAACCAGAATCCGAACGTTACGGATGCCGGTTGAGCGGGAGCTTGAGCACAAGAGTCCGCCCGGGCGCGATCTGTTCCCGAACTTGGACGATTTGACAGAGGAGATCGAGCAGGTCGGCTTCGAGCTGATCACTGACCTCGGGTGCGACTGGGACGCGCAACGCCAGTTTCTCCGGCTATTTCACAGATCCCCCGACCAGACTCAGGTCGCCATTTGCCTGATTGATCAGGGAAGCATCGCATTTTATTACATCAGCCTGATGACCCGGTCACTCGATGGCCAAGTCTTTACGACGTGGAACTATCCGTTCGCATACGCGTTAAAGTTCTCGCCGCAAACCCACATCCAACGCGTTCGGCCGACCGTTTCTTTCCGCGCAATGTGTGACCTGCATCGGACTTTACTTGCCAGGAACGAAGTCACCGTGGATAAAATTCTAAAACTTGATCCCAAACAAATCCAGGCACTGTTGCAGGAGGATCTTACTGCGCAGATCACTCACAACGTGAGGGCGGGCCTCCTGGCACCGGTCGACAAACAAAGGGTTCGCTACACTTGGCGCGGAATGTTCTACATTTGGTTCAGGTTTCTTTGGGATTTTGTACGGCTGTGATGTGGCATCCTATAACTCCGTCTCGCTATCCTGGTAGACGCCAGCAGGCACTCTCTTCGTATCGTTACTTCGACTGACGAACTTAACGTCCCCGACGACCTCCACCCCGGCTTCAAATTGAATCTTTCCACTAACAGTCAGACTTCGGCAGCGAATCAATGACGGCAAGCCAAACGCAACTAATTCCTCGACTTGGTCCACGAGTTTGTAGTTATCGTCCAAGTCGACCACTGGTGGCACCCCGTTGCGACCGGCCCGCAGCACCAGCCGGAATTCCTGATCCAGCTCGTAGGCATCCGAGCGCACCCCTAAGAGATCTCCCGTCGTCTTGACCGGTGAAAAACGACTGCGCGGCACTTCGATTGCTCCTGCACCTTCAAAGCATTCGATCGCGGCGCCCATCGCGGTCTCGAGCTGAAGAACCTTTGGCGTGGACTTGTCGCGTGGATCCACCGTCTTCTCGTTTCGAATCAGGGGGAGTGGAAGCAAACCATCGCCACGATCAAGCTCAGCGCGTAAAGCGTCCAAACGGATCCAGAGATTATTAGTATTAAAATATCTGTGTCGCTCAATATTCTGAAACGACGCTAGATCCTCCGTAGGACATTGGGCCGATTCACGGAGCAAAAGACGCTGATCGGCACTTCTGCGCGTCAGATGCCCACCCTTCCTGTCAGCGGAGGTTCGAGATGTGACTTCCATCAGGAACGGCGCACTCGATCGCGCAAAGAAATCTAACAACCGCAGATCGAGCGCGGCACCGAGGTTGTCAGAATTTGAGACGAACAGAAAAATTTTCCCTCTGCTCAGCAATTGGTCGAGCAACTCAGAGCCCAACAGCGAGGGATAGATATCACCGTGCCCCGGCGGACACCATTCCAGAGATGGATTAGGCGGCCAATCAAAGGGTGCCAGCGATTTCACATCGATCTTTGGCACTTTGTTCTGCATCAACTCCAACTGCTTTGGGTCACCAAGCTCTGGATAATTCGCCAGCGCCGCTGCGGTATCACGACTCGTGCTAAAGCTGTTCATGAAGAGGAGTCCAAGCTTTGGCGCAACTCTCTCGCGTAAACGTAAGAACTGCCGCACGATGACGTCCAGGAAAGTGAGTTCGCCGCGGACCTTCAGGAGGCTTTTGGCTTTTTCCAGGCCCATACTGGTGCCGAGTCCGCCGTTCAGCTTCAACACGACGGTTTGACCGACGAGACCCGCGGTATCGCAAGGGAGCGGCTGTTCGTCGATAGACGGTAAAGTTGTGATCGGCGCGATGGAGTGCTCGGGTATCAGGCCAGCCTCGTGGTGTTCAAGCTTTCGATACTGGTACAGAAATGCTCGAATCGCCGCGGCACTGAGTCCCGCCGCCTCCATCTTGGTTTCGATCTGACGAGTTGCGTCTGGCATCTTCATTTTCATGCTCGTCAAGAATCGAATCCGGGGACGCATCCCAGGAAGACTTTATCGCGGCGCCGCCGAACCGAATCTCTAGTATCGATAGAACTCAGGTTTATAAGGGCCCTCAATAGGGATGCCGAGGTAACCTGCTTGTTTATCGGTTAGCTGAGTCAACTTCACTCCGAGCTTGTCCAGGTGCAGACGCGCGACCTTCTCGTCGAGCTTCTTGGGCAGGACGTAAACCTTGTTTTCGTAGGTCCCATGGTTTGTGAACAATTCGATCTGCGCCATGACCTGATTCGTGAAGGAAGCACTCATCACGAAAGAGGGATGGCCGGTGGCGCAACCAAGATTCATGAGGCGGCCTTCGGCGAGGATCGTCAGACGCTTTCCATTCGGCCATTCCACCTGGTCGACCTGCGGTTTAATGTTGATGCGTTTCAGGCATTTATCGTCAAACACGCTGGCGACATCGATCTCAAGGTCGAAGTGCCCGATGTTGGCGACGATTGCCTGGTGTTTCATAGCGTTAAGATGCTCCCGGCGTATGATGTCCCGACATCCAGTCGCGGTGATAAAGATGTCCGCTTCTCCAACGACGTCCTCGAGCGTTGCGACCTGGTAACCCTCCATCGCAGCCTGAAGAGCGCAGATCGGGTCGATCTCGGTCACAATCACTCGCGCACCCTGTCCCTTGAGCGACTGGGCACACCCTTTACCAACATCACCATAACCGCAGACGACCGCGATTTTGCCGGCAATCATCACGTCGGTGGCACGCTTCAAGCCGTCGAGCAACGATTCGCGACAGCCGTACAAATTGTCAAACTTCGATTTGGTACATGAATCGTTGACGTTGAACGCAGGGCAGCCGAGTTCGCCACGTTCCATCATCTGGTAGAGTCGATGAACGCCGGTGGTGGTCTCTTCGGAAAGTCCACGAATACCATTAAGCAGATGCGGATATTTTTGGTGAACAAGGGCGGTAAGATCGCCGCCGTCATCGAGAATCATATTGAGCTGCTGTCCGTCCGACCAGAATATGGTCTGCTCGATACACCAGTCGTATTCTTCGAGGGTCTCACCCTTCCATGCAAAGATCGGAATCCCCTGCGCCGCAAGAGCGGCGGCCGCATGATCCTGGGTGGAGAAGATATTGCAGCTCGACCAGCGGACGGATGCTCCCAATTCGATCAGCGTTTCGATCAGTACAGCAGTTTGAATTGTCATATGCAGGCACCCGGCGATACGGGCACCGGCAAGCGGTCTGGAAGTCCCAAACTCAGCGCGAAGCGCCATCAATCCAGGCATCTCGGTTTCGGCGATCTCAATTTCTTTTCGACCGAACTCAGCTAATGCGAGGTCGGCGACTTTGTAATCTGCGGCAGGTTTTATGGTGACGGTGCTCATGGAAAATTGCGGCTGCAAGGAATGCTTCAGGAGACAAATTGTTTGAGGGAATCGGCTTTGTCAGTCCGTTCCCAGTGGAGCGCGTCCAAATCATCTTCTCGGCCAAAGTGGCCATAGTTGGTAGTTTTGCTGTAAATCGGACGGAGCAATTCGAGCTGCTTGATAATCGCAGCCGGTTTGAAATTAAAAACTTCGCGAACGGCTCCCTCGATTTTCGCCTCGTCCACCGTAGCCGTCCCAAAGGTGTCGACGGAAATACTGATCGGATCCGGATATCCGATCGCGTAAGCAAATTGGACTTCGCATCGGTCAGCCAAGCCGGCAGCAACCACGTTTTTCGCAACGTATCTGCCCATGTACGCCGCCGAACGGTCCACTTTGGAAGGATCTTTCCCGGAGAACGCACCGCCGCCGTGGCGGCCCATCCCCCCATAAGTATCGACAATGATTTTGCGTCCGGTCAACCCGGAATCGCCCTCCGGGCCTCCGATCACAAAACGGCCGGTTGGATTAATGAGATATCGTGTACGAGAGTCGATCCAATCCAATGGGATGACCTTTTTAACGGCTCGTTCGATCAAGGTTTCGCGAATCTCTTTGTGCTTAACGTCGGCAGCATGTTGGGTGGAGATAACCACCGCATCTACCCGGATCGGACGATAGCCCTCATACTCAATGGAAACCTGGGTCTTCGCATCTGGACGTAGCCACGGGAGCTCGCCGGATTTGCGCAGACGGGTCAGCTCCCGCCCGAGTTGATGGCTCAATTGGATCGGAGCGGGCATCAATTCCGGCGTCTCACGGACGGCAAAGCCGAACATCAGCCCCTGATCACCGGCGCCCTGTTCATCGGTTTCCTTTCCCTCAGCAGGTTTGGCATCGACGCCCTGGGCAATGTCACGCGACTGACGGCTCAAGGCCTGCACGATTACGCAAGTGTCAGCATTAAATTGGGACTCTTCGTGGACATACCCGATTTCGCGAATAGCGGAACGGACTTCATCAAGATAATCGAACCGTGCATTGGTGGTTATTTCGCCGGCGATGACAACCAAATTCCCTTTAGCGAGAGTTTCGCAGGCCACCCGGCTATATGGGTCCTGAGCCAAACAGGCGTCGAGGATTCGATCGGAGATGGTATCACAGACCTTATCAGGGTGACCTTCGGTCACGGATTCAGAGGAAAAGATGTAACGTCGCATCATAAGTGGGGATCGAGATCGGCCTGATTAGGATCTACTTTAGGACAGTGGCGATGTAGCATATTGACCAATCATGATATCGTGATATATCGACCATATTTCCATGCCGTCAACGTTGAATTCGCTTCGCACCTTATCCGATCCAACTCGCGCTCGACTGATGAATCTGCTCCAAGCCGAAGAATTGTCAGTCGCCGAGATCCAAGAAGTCCTCGGAATGGGGCAATCCCGGATCTCGACCCACCTTGCCCAACTCAAGCGCTCCGGCCTGGTTCGGGATCGGCGCGTGGGCAAAAACATTTATTACAGTTGGACTCCAGCCGGACCTATCAAGGAACCTGAACTAAGAAGCGTAGTCCGACTAGCCGTCGCCGACATGCCCGAAGCGGCTGCAGATCGATCAGGGCTGAAACATGTCATAGCCAAACGCAGGAACCGCACTCGCGAATACTTCAACAAGCTCGCGGGTAAATTCGGACGAAGCTATTGTCCCGGCAGATCGTGGCAAGCGCTAGCGCACCTGCTCATAACCCTTATTCCGGCAATTGATGTTGCAGATCTGGGCGCAGGTGAAGGAACACTTTCCCAACTTCTTGCTAAACGGGCTCGCAAGGTCATCGCAATCGATATCTCTGAACGGATGATTGAGGTGGGAACCCAACTAGCGAAAGATCATGGATTCACGAATCTGGAGTATCGGCTAGGTGACCTTGAGGAGCCGCCCATTGCGGACAGCTCCATCGATCTGGTGGTTTTCAGTCAAGCGCTCCATCACGCAAACAGCCCGCACAAAGCAATCGCGGCGGCCAGGCGGATCTTACGCCCGGGAGGGCGCCTGGCCATTCTGGACTTGCTTACGCACAGTTTCGAGCAGGCTAGAAAGTTATACGCAGATCTTTGGCTCGGGTTCAGCGAGGTCGAACTTCTTCATCTTTTGGAGCAAACCGGATTCCGAGAAAACGAAGTACAAGTTGTTTCGAGAGAACCGAACAGTCCGTACTTTCAAACGGTGCTCGCGACCGGAGTTAAATGAGTCCGGTATCAACTGGCAGTGCCTTTCCATTGAAAACTCTTCTCCTGCTTTTTCTGCTTAGCCCAAGCTGGTTATACGCCGAATGGGAGGTCATTCAGCGGCGCGACTCCGAAGCTCCCAGAAGGGCGGCCACCGCGTCAGAGTTGACCATGAGGAACGGGACAAGCGAGGCAGAAGTTCAATTGGTCTACTTCACACCTGCCGATATCAAGCTCGAAGTGGTCACGAACCCGGACGGAAAAATCCAAGGGGTGCAGGACGCCGTCGACAGCCACGGAAGTTTTGGCGGCATCAACGGCGGCTATTTTGAGCCGAATCTCGATCCGGTCGGGCTGTTGATCAGTAACCACAAAGTTGTGCAACCCGTCCGGAAGGCAAAACTACTCTCCGGGATATTTTTTGTCCGGAATGGGCGACCCGAGTTAACAAGGACGTCGGAATTTCCAGGAACCAAGGGTGTTCAACAAGCCATCCAATGCGGACCATTCCTGGTGGACGGCGGACGAACTGTGGGGGGATTAGACGATCTGCGCGTCGCGCCAAGGACGTTTATCTTTACTTGTGGACCGACCGTGTGGGGTTTCGGCATTTGCCGCTCGGTCACGTTGAAAGAAATGGGTGATATGCTCGCCCGTGCGAATGTTGTCCCTGGAAATCACATCGTTCGCGCGCTGAATTTCGATGGTGGCTCGTCTACGGCGCTTTACCTCAGACTGGGTGACCGATCTATTTTCTCCGAAGGAAGGTCCGCCGTCAGCAATTACCTGATTGTGCAACTAAAACATTAGCATGGGCTTGCACGACGCGTAAAATGGGGAATGCATCGCCCGAAATTTTTGATTGATTCCTGGACAGCCCTCAAACAATCTCCCGCATTCGCAGTGTGAAATGTTTATGAATCTGAAGTTTGCGGTTCCCCTCGGATTACTGCTTCTGGTTTTACGCCCTTCGGCGTCGGCGCTTGATCCAGAGAAACAGGCCGTCATCGATCGTTACAAACAGCCGTTTACGATCTATCTCGAGGCGATCAAGGAGCTAGGTTCGGCGCTCGATAACCCGACTTCGGATTCTGATTTCATCAAGGCCGCCGACAAATTTTGCGACCAGGCGAATAAATTCGTAGACGAATTCAATCAGAACAAGGATCAATTCGCCGAATCAGAAGTTGTCAAATCGATGGATAGCGACCCGGACTCCAAGAAAGTGATGGATGATTACCTGGAGTCTTTAAGGCAGAAACTCGAAGACGCAAAACCAATATTCGACCATTTGATTAGTGCGCTAAACAGACGTCGGGACTCGCCGGAAATTAACCGCGTTCGCGATCGAGTTGCCGCGACATTCCAGCGGATCCAGTTGATTTACATGTAGTCGAATTTTCGGGTTCTCGATCTACTCGAACGTTCTGGTGACAAGAGATAGCCGGCGGCTTTGTTCTTGGTCGGGGAGCACGCTATCCATGCGCAAACCAAGTGGCGGTTGAGGCAAAGTTACCCAAGAGCGGCATCCACCATAGGAAGGACGGAACGGAAACTCCCATACCGGCGAAATCCGATAAGCCCGCACAAAAGCAAGGTGCAAACCCTCTCGATCATCGTAATGAAATCGCTCTTCCAATACCGATTTCTGCAAAACGTGTAGCGGCTCGAGGGACCGCAGCAGGGTTAGATCGCGAATCAAGGTCTTGAACTCAACTTGGACAAAAACGGAAATCGTCACAGGATCCTGTTGCGATTTCAGGTTTCTTTCCGGGCTTAGACGTGTTCGCTCGATCTGTCCGTGAAAATAGGTCGGAAACAGAAAAAAACTCTGATTTTTGAATTCGAATCCATCCCGGCCCTCAGCGATTCCCCCCTTTCGGAAAATCAAGCTCGTCTCGCCGCGCGTGATCGAATCACAGACTATGGCCCATTCTTTGAAGCCAGAGACGCCCGATGGGCGGTTGTCGCTTCTCGTTTCTCGGGTAGTTCGGCTCGACACATCTGCGGGGCTATCCATGTAAAGTTTGTCTAACACAATTACCGCCAATTGCATCGAAGAACTTTTAGTTGGCGGGTTTCGATTCCTCTATAATCTCCAACTCATGTCTTTGAAGATTGATCTCCATTGCCATTCTTTCTTTTCTGGCGACGGGGTCAGCAGTCCCGAGCAATTGATCCAGTCAGCCCGCAAGAAGGGTCTGGACGGGTTTGTGATGACCGATCACAACACCTGCGACGCAATCACCTACCTACTGGATAAGGGCCTCATGCGGGAAGATGGAACGCCTGTAAATGATTTTTTGGTTGTTCCGGGAGTTGAGGTGACCACTGCGGAAGGTCACCTCCTCTGCATTGGAGTTGTTCTGCCAAACCTTAAAGGACGACCTGCGCTGGAAGTCTGTCGCCTGACTCACGAAGCCGGCGGTCTAGCCATTCCTCCTCATCCTTACGACCTCTTCCGCGCGGGTATCCGAGAGAACGTCCTCAACACTCTGCCGATTGACGCTATTGAGGTCTTTAATGCCGCGACCACCCTGAAACGGTATAACCAATCCGCATTTAACTACGCGAGAGCTAGGGGCTTACCGATGACCGCCGCCAGTGACGCTCATCATTACGGGGCCATCGGCACAGCATACACTATTCTGAAAACCGACGACTTTTCGGTGCGCGGAATCCTCGAGCAGATTCCCAGACAGAACGACCTGAACATGGAATACATCTCAGTGAAGGACAATCTGCGCAAGACATGGAATAACTGGCTGCGCCTCCGCAAGCGAAAGTCGATTGACGATATGCTTTCCGGCGAAGATAAGCCAGAGGAAGAGGGCAAGTAGTCAAGAATTCAAGAAGTCGAGAATTCAAGAAGTGGCGATCAGCGGACAGTTATCCCGTTTGATAAATGCTTTGCCCGGTCGCCTTGCCGTCTGCGAGTTGTTTGCTGGCTGAGCGCTTCGCCCGCTAAACTTCTCGAATTCTCGAATTCTTGAATTCTGAATATCAAATCAATCGAACCGCCCGAGTCTTATCCAGCTTGAATACTTCTCCTGAAGTAAAGTTAATCCGTATCTTCGGATCGGTTACCTTCTCGCCGCGCCATTGAACACTGCCCTGCTCCACGAGTCGGCGAGCTTCACTCCTGGATTTAACCAGGCCAAACCCCTGCAAATAGGCGGTAACGACGGCCGAGATGACGTCTTCTCCAAGTTCAGCAGCGCGGACCGTTGGCAGTTCCGCCAAGTCCAGGTTGCGCTTCGCAAACCGCAGATTGAAATCCTCGAGCGAAGCCTGTGCAGCGGATCGATCATGGAACCGTTCCACGATCCTGAAGGCCAGCTGCTTTTTGGCCTCCATTGGATGGACTCCAGGCGGCTCTTCACTCAGAAGAACTTGATAATAGCGAGCCATTAATTCGTCCGAAATGCTCATCAACTTTCCAAACATCTCCCTCGGTGCCTCACTGATCCCAACGTAGTTGTTCAGGCTCTTGCTCATCTTTTGCGTCCCGTCGAGCCCCTCAAGAATCGGTTGCAGACACGCGACTTGCTGTGATTGGCCCTGCTCCTTCTGCAAATCGCGCCCAACCATAATATTGAAGAGTTGATCCGTTCCTCCCAGCTCTACGTCCGCACGCATCATGACCGAATCCCAACCCTGCATGACAGGATACTGAAGTTCGTGGAAGAAGATCGGCACCGCCTGTTCCACCCGGGTCTTGAAATCGTCGCGCTGCAGAATTTGCTGAAGCGTTACCCGACTATTCAGCTTGACGACCTCCATGTACGTCATTTTGCCGAGCCAGGCACTGTTAAACAGGATTTCCGTTCGGCCGGGGTCGAGGATCTTAAATGCCTGACTCTTGTAGGTTTCGGCATTGGCCATGACTTGGTCACGGGTCAACATCGGCCGGGCCGAAGACCGACCGCTTGGATCTCCGACCATAGAGGTGAAATCGCCGATTATTAAGACGCCGAGATGGCCCAAATCTTGAAATTGTCTAAGCTTAAAAAGATTGACCGAATGCCCCAAGTGCAAATCCGGCGACGTTGGATCAACGCCCAGTTTGATCCGCAGAGCCCGCTTTTCTCCTAGTTTAGTTATCAGTTCAGCTTCGCTGATGAACCGGGAGCCGCCCCGCTTCAGAATTTCTAGTGTGCCATCCGATGATTCCATTTTGCTGTTGTTTGGCGGGCCGAACGCTGGCCCAGATTTGCGTGGAGCGCAAATAGATCGGACAGGTAGCAGCGGGTTCAGCGGATTCAGCGGGTTCAGCAAAGTCAGGCAAAGTTGCTGCCGCGGGCACAAACCTGAATCCGCTGAACCCGCTGTTTCGCTGTTCCCTTTAAGAGGCGGGTTCAGCGATATCAGTGCTGTAAATGCGAACACCTGAATCCGCTGAACCCGCTCTTACCTGATACCTTCCTCCGGATGGTTGACAATTGCCGGGCTCTGATTAACCTTCCCGCCTCCCGATGCTCCAGGGTTTACTCACATGAAAAGAACTTATCAACCTTCGAAACGCACCCGGAAACGCCAGTTTGGCTTCCGAGCCCGGATGAAAACAAAGGGCGGAAGAGCGATTTTGACCCGGCGGCGTCAGCGAGGTCGTAAACGCCTGATTCCCGTAGGCGTGGAATTACCATACGCACGTCATACTCAGGCTTAGAAGTTATGGTCCGCCCTGGGCGGATACGTTTTAGGTTTCCGCGGTCGTCTCGGTTAAATCGTGCCTCTGAGTTCAACTCCGTCAAAACGTCGGGAAAATCCTGGACCGGAAAGCACTTGGTGCTAGCAACATTGGCGCGGGACGAAGCCGTACCTACGAGGATTGGTATCGTGGCCACACGGCGTCTGGGAAATGCGGTCACTCGCAACCAGGTCCGAAGAAAAATCCGGGAAATATTCAGGTTGAACCAACATCGTATTCGCAAAGGCTTCTGGCTCGTCACCATCGCCCGGTTTTCCTCGGCGGTTGCCGATTACGAAGAGCTCGAACGAGACTGGTTGCGGCTGGCTGAGCGCGCCTCTATTTTAGCGCCTGGTTCACATGACTCGCATCCTGCGGATTTTACTTAAAGTGTATAAGGCCACGTTGTCACCTTTCCTGGCGGCACTAACGGGCGGTCCTGGAACCGGTTGTCGATTCAGGCCAACTTGTTCAGAATATTTTATAGAAGCCGTCGAAGTGCATGGCTGGATAGGCGGGAGCTGGATGGGCATCAAACGAATTTTCCGTTGCCACCCCTGGGGCACTTCCGGATACGACCCAGTTCCAGCCAGGCAACCGAAGTGTAAAAAAGTTTATTGATCGGATCGAAGAATGGATCGCACAGCTTGGATAGCAATCGTACTCGCCACACTCGGCTTGGTCGCATCGCTCTATTGGCAACAGCGCCAAATGGTTGAAGCGAGGGCAAAGTACCTACAGCAACAGGCAGCCCTGGCCGCGCAAGCCACACCGGCACCTAAACCCGCTCCGACGCCAGTCGAAACAGCTCCAGCTAACGCAACGACCCAATCGCCCGTCGAGGAGCCATCGCATCAGCAGGTGCCCGAAGAAGACGAGGCACTGAAGAGCGAAGTAGCCGAACTCCATTTTTCGAACAACCGGGGAGGTCTTGCGACGGTCGATCTGCTGAACCATAGAGCAGAGGAAGGCCAGCTCGTGGAGCTCAACACCAAGCTCACCACGGCAATCGGCGCGATCACTCAGAATCCGAATAGCTGGCGGGATGGCGGGTACGAGCTCTCGACCGATTCCGCAGCCGGGACAGCGACGCTTAAGCGCACGGTTGCAGACGGTCTTGAGATCACAAAAGTCTACACACTGTCAAAGCAGGCAGGTCTACAAGACGATTACCAGATCAGACTCGCAATCACTTTCAAAAATAATGGTTCCGCCACCTTCGAAACACCCGGCTTTTTCGTGAGTACAGGGGCAGCGGAACCGATTCACCGCACCGACAGGATTTACGCGACCCAATTTGATTGGTACCGGGACGGTAAATTTAATTCAATCGCCGTAAATTACTTTGATCCAGGTAAGATTCTTGGGTTGTTCCAAACGAGTGGACCAAGGGATGTGTACTCCGCTACTGCAGACAAGATCCTCTGGGCGGCCGTGAGCAACCAGTATTTCGCGACGATTCTCGCTCCGCAGGGGACTGACGGCACTCAGGTCTGGGCCACTCCGGTGAACTTGTCGACCAACGATGACCAGCCAGTCCGGGCTATCCAGGGCGCAATAGAGATTCCAGCCTTCTCCTTGCCTTCCGGAGAAGCCAAGACTGTCACTTTCAACATTTATGCAGGGCCAAAAGAGTTCAATCGTTTGGCGAGACTCCCGAACGATCAGGCCGAGATCATGAATTTCGGCTGGGCAAAATGGGTGAGCGAACTCCTGCTGACCGTGATGAACACGCTGCATGGCTGGGTGAAGAGCTATGCACTTGCGATCATCATTATGACAATCATCATCCGGTCATTGCTCTGGCCACTCCAGAACGCAGCGACAAAGTCGATGCGCAAGATGGCGAAACTTTCGCCGATCATGAACGAGCTTCGGGAAAAGTACAAAGACGACCCTCAGCGGCTGAATCAGGAAACGATGAAGCTATACAAGGAGTACGGCGTCAATCCGTTCGGCGGTTGCTTGCCGATGCTCGTGCAGATCCCCATCTTTTTCGGCTTTTACGGCATGCTCGATAAAGCCATCGAGCTTCGAAACAGCTCATTCCTATGGGTGCGTGATCTATCGCAGCCAGATACGGTTTTCCACATCGGCAGCATCCCGATAAATATTCTTCCATTGGTGATGGCGGCGACACAGTTGTGGCAGATGAGTATTACCCCAAAGACTGGTGACCCTGCTCAGCAACGGATGTTTCTTTTCATGCCGCTGATTTTCCTCTTCATCTGCTATAATTATGCATCAGGATTGGCGTTATACTGGACGGTCCAAAATCTCTTCTTCGTCGCCCAGATGTACCTGACCAAAGGCCAAGCGGATGCCCCGCTGGTCAGGGTTACGAAGAGTCCTCAAGTTGCCAAGCGAAAGAGTTATCGGTAAATCGTAAGACTTACCCCCCGGAAAAAAATGGAAGCCAAGGAGATACTGGATACGATGCTCGGCTACCTCGGCTTTGTGGCAGACATCCAGGAAGTCGAGACTGAGTATGGGCGTCAACTCCAGGTGTTTACGGCGGAAAGCGACGCACTGATCGGTCATGAGGGTGAGACACTTGAAGATTTGCAATTTCTTCTCAACCGCATACTTCAAGCGCAGGATAGGAATGCGCGCCGAGTTCAGGTCGACATCGGGCATTGGCGAGCAATGCGGGACGACAGGCTACGGCAGCGTGTTCGGCAGATTGCCGAAACCGTCCGGATCTCCGGCCGTCCGGTTAAACTCGACCCGATGAACTCTTACGATCGGCGGATTGTTCACAACACGTTGAAAGAAGATCCGGACGTGATGAGCTTCAGCCCAAGCGACGATGCGCGGATTAAGCGCATTACGATCCAGAGAAGGCGCAAGTAAAATCGTGCTCGTCCTCGTCCTCGAATGGCCGAGTGGCCAAAGGATTTGCCGTTTTGGAACGATTTCAAACCGGCAAAGAAATGTTGGTCCCTATTGTGGCTCTGCTTACCAAACTGGTCGAGCGATTCGATCCTGACCAGTCGGAAAGGCAGAAGGCAAAAGGAAGAAGGCAGAAGTTATTTGTCGGCCCGCCAACCCGCCTCCTTCATTCTGCCTTTTGCCTTCTTACTTCTGCCTTTCCTAGCTACGGTTTTTCAATCGCCGCGATCGTCGCAAGCACCTGCTCTCCAATCTTCTGATAGGCTTCACGGCTTTTGCCAACGAAATCTTCTTTTTTGAATCGGATTGGCTTGCCGACCACGACGGTGATCGGGCATGGCTTGATTTTTCCGCCTTTTGGCCATGCTTGAAAGGATCCGAAAATCCGCATCGGAACAACTGGGGCGAGCGTTTTGGCAATGATCATTCCGATCCCGGGTCGAGCAGGCTGGATTTGGCCGGTCAGGGACCGCGTTCCTTCCGGGAAAATAACCGTTCGGTGCCCCTGTTTGAGCAAGTTTATAATCGTTCGGACAGCCGTAAGATCCGCCCCTGAGAGGTCGACCGGCATTGAGTTGACTCTGGAGAGTATTGATCCGAATAGCTTATTTTTGAAAAGCGTTTTTCGCGCCAGATAATATAGCTCCCTCCGGCAAGTAATCCCAATGAGCGGCGGATCGAGGTAGCTCTGGTGGTTTGCGGCCATAATCGCGGGACCATCTTCAATGATGTTCTCCTGCCCAAATGCCTGGTACCGGAAGCCGACCTTGGCGATAGTTTTGCAAAGCACGTAGCCGCACCGGTAGAGAGGCTTCATCAGTCCAGGTGGAGAGCTTCCGGGAGCCGTTTAATTTTCAATCGTCCGATGATTTCCCCAACGACGCCATCGATCGTCAAAGATGAACTATCAATCACATGAGCGTCCTCGGCTATGGTGAGCGGGGAGGCGCGCCGCGAAGAATCGGCCCTGTCCCGGAAAAACAGATCATCAGGTTGTCCCTGAGCCGCTCGCCGTTGTGCGCGAACTTCGAGCGACGCATCGATATAAAACTTATATGGAGTATCCGGAAACACTATGGACCCGATGTCGCGCCCCTCCATCACGAGGTTATCCCAAGTTAGAAACTCCCGAAGGTGAGCCACCAGAAATTCGCGCACCTCGGCAATCGCGGAAATCGCGGAGACCGTTCGGTTGACCCGTTCTTCGCGCAAATGCGTCTGAGGATTATTACCATCGATCAAAAAAAACAACTCCTTGTTGCGCAGGTCAAAATTGAAAACCGACTTTCGCAACCTAGCGCAAACCGCGGACCAGTCGTCGGGCGGTATTTTGTGCTCGTTGGCCAACCAGGCTACGGCTCGATAGAGTGCTCCGCTATTTACGTAGGAGAAGCCAAGCCGTCTGGCAAGCTTGCGAGCAACCGTGCTTTTCCCTGAAGCAGCAGGTCCGTCGATGGCAACGACTGAAAATTCGGAGTCGGTGTCCGGGCTCAATTCTTCTCTAAAGCTTCGGCGGGGTTTATCACTGGCGTCGGGGGATTCTCGTCTGGCGTCAAAAATCTCTGCAACTGCTCCTCAAACCCTGGATAAGAAGTAGCGATACATTCTGTGTCCTCTATTACCGTTTCGTTATCCGCGAACATTCCGGCGATTGCGAAGGCCATTGCAATACGGTGATCGCCGTAGCTTTTCACCCGCGCCCCCAAGAGTGGAGCTCCGCCATATATTTCCAGGCCATCTTCCAATTCCACGACCTCGACTCCCATGGCCGTGAGATTTGTCGCGATAGCCGAAAGACGATCGGTTTCCTTCACCCGCAACTCTTTGGCTCCGCGGATCACCGTTTTTCCTTGAGCCAGAGCGCCGGCCACCGCGAGAATCGGGATCTCATCGATAACATTCGGCACTTCGTCACCGCTGATATTGGTCCCGCGAAGCCGCTCACCCTGAATTTGAATCTCGCCTCTCGGCTCGTTTTGATCGCAATCTTCGATCACTTCTCGAACTCTGGCTCCCATGCGCAGAAGCACCGACAGTATCCCGGTCCTGGTTTGATTCAGACCCACGTCGCGAACCAAAAGATTCGAATCTTCCTGCGCGGCGGCTGCCACCAGCCAGAATGCGGCACTCGAGATGTCGCCGGGAACCGCGAAGTCTCTCGACTCAGGAATCTGGCCGCCGTACAACGAGATAGCGAAACCCTGGCCCACCTTCTCCCGTTGCGATCGGACGAGAAAATATGACATCATTCTCTCAGTATGATCGCGCGTCGCCAAGCGCTCAACGACGACGGTCTTGCCGGACGCTTTGAGTGATGCGAACAAGATGGCGCTTTTCACCTGAGCGCTGGCTACCGGAAGCTCATACCGAATTGGACGCAACTGACCGCCTCGAATCAGCAAAGGAGCCGTACCTTTCGGCTCAGTCGCTCTGATCGTAGCGCCCATCTGGCTAAGCGGTTCGATGACTCGCCGCATAGGCCTCAAAGAGAGAGAGGCATCACCGATCAACTCCGTTTCAAAAGGTTGGGTAGCGGCAAGACCTGAGAGTAGCCTCATCAATGTTCCTGAATTTCCGCAATCGATTGCGTGCTTAGGCGGTTGAAAGCTTCCGCGTTGTCCGTGGACTACCAACGTAGTCTCTGCGGGCTGATCTATGGCGATCCCAAACTCTCTCATCGCGGCGACCGTGCATTGACAATCCTGACTCGGAAGGAAACCATGGATGACGCAAGTACCATTGGAAATGGCCGAGAGCAGCACTGCGCGATGTGACATGCTCTTATCACCTGGAACTCGAATTTCTGCCTCGATCCGGGGCGCCCTAAAAACCAATAAATCGGACATAAATTATTATGGCGATAACCTATCGCGATTCTGCTTCGCGTCGTCGAGCAAAGCTTGCAATTTTTTCGCGTCTTTCTCATTCAACAGATTGAAGGCTTCTTCCAGCAGGTCCTTGAAACCCAGAAGATGCTGTTTGACGGCATGGGAATTCGATAACAGGATATCAGCCCAGAGTCCGGGCGCGCCTGACGCTATTCGTGTGGAATCACGAAAGCCGGAACCGGACAGCTCGAGCGCAGCGCTATTTGTTGCCGCAACATGGTTGACCAGCAGAGCGGCAATCAAATGGGGGAGATGACTCATTGCGGCGACCATCTGGTCGTGCGCTGCAACACTCGTCAGAACGACTCGCGTACCTAATTCTTGCCAAAAACTTGTTACCAGCTGCACACTGGCGGCCTCACCGGCTAACTCGGGGCACACCAGAGTCACCGCGCCGGCGAATAAATCGGCGCGCGCAGCCTCGGCACCAGATTTTTCCGATCCCGCCATCGGATGCGCAGGAACATAATCACAACGGTTTCGTAAGGCGTTCGCGAGAGCTTTCGCAACCGTTTGCTTGACGCTGGCCACGTCCGAAACCACGTGGCCGGAGATCACCAACTCGCCCAAAGCCGCACCAATGTTCGCAAGCGCCGCAATCGGAGTTGCCAGAATGATTAGCCGGCTATGGAAAGCCAGCTCTTCAAGATCAGCCACGATTACGGCCGGCCGAAACTTCGACTCAGCCAATTTTTCTGGACTCAAACAATCGTAAAGGTAAACGCGATAGCCGGCACGCAATGCGGCGAGCCCAATCGAGCCACCCATCAGACCTACACCCACAATGCCCACGCTACGCGCTTCCATAGTTGCAAAAGCAAAAAACGGGACGCGCTCAATTGCGCGTCCCGCGAAAACTGAGTTCTTTCAGCCCAAATAATTAAGGCACGAGAAAGATTTTCCCCGTGTACGGATCTTTCACCTCCGCACCGGGCGGATATCCTTCCACATCGACTTCGCCCGCATTTGGCGCATAGGGGCTGATTACGCGTCCGGATTTACCAGGAACCTTCGTCGCAACAGGATAGTTCTCAGGCTGTGCAGGCGGAGTAGGAGTCGGCGTGGGGAACGCTTCCGGGGGTGGAGATTCTTGCGGAGCAGCCTCCTCAGTGTGTTTTTTTGGTACTGCGCTCACCGGGGACGGACTTGGGCTTGGGACAGCACCATAGCCGTAGCGATTCCCGGCACCGGCTGTTTTCGGTCCACCAGTCGTTTGACAGGATACCAACGCCACACAAAGAGCGGCCGGAGCCAGGAGAATGAGGTGACGAATCATAGGA
>DASXBV010000129.1:0-5971 GCA_036491515.1 Chthoniobacterales bacterium | reverse complement strand
TTGGTGAGCGTATTTTTGGCCGCGGGGACCTGTTCCTCGTCCCTGCCCATAGTCACATGAGCCCGGTAAGCCCGCGCAATGGCGCGGCGACGCTCCTTCGGACCACGCTGTAGGCGAAAGCTCCGGAGGGCAAGGCTCCGGTCAGGGCGAGGCTCCGTCCGAGCCGCAGCTTGGCGGGTCACCCTCGGCTCAGGCGGAGCTTCGCCCTACCGTAATTGACCTGCCTTTATAATTGTGGTTGCGGCTACGCCCAGCCATGATAAAACCGAGTTTGGCAGCTTGAACGAACTGGCCAAAATTGACGATGTTAACAATTCACACTAGGGTCGGCTTGTGAAAATTTTCACAAAGTCAGCTCTCGGTGGATTGGGCACACCGAAGTTGCGACGCGCCGTCGAGCTGATTAATCCCTACCTGTACACTGTCGAAGAACGAATTCGCGAACAGGCCAGCGCATTCGATTCAGCGATCGAAGGATACCTCGCGTACGCTTGTGGCGGTAGCGGAAAACGACTTCGCCCGGCTCTGGCGTTACTCTCCGGCGCAGCCACCGGAAATGTCTGTCCAAGTCATGTCGACTTGGCCGTAATCCTGGAGCTCATCCATCTCGCTACTCTGGTACATGATGACGTCATGGACGGCGCCGATGTGCGACGTGAGCAACCAACCGTCAATGCCAAATGGGGCAACGCGTTAGCCGTCCTGCTCGGAGACTGTTTGTTCGCTCATGCGATGAAGCTGGCGGCGGCGTTTCCAAACAGCGAGATATGCCGCCGGATCGCTCACGCGGCCAGCGAGGTTTGCGCCGGTGAAATCATCCAAACGCAGCGCAGGTACGATCTGAATCTAACAATTGGCGAATACTTCCAGGTTATCGAAATGAAGACAGCCGCCTTGTTCGCCATTGGTACAGAGCTGGGGGCATTTATTAGCGAAGCGAGCCCCGAAGTGATCACCGCAATGAAGGTTTACGGTCTGAAACTCGGAACGGCTTACCAGATCTACGACGACTGCCTCGACATCGCGGGCACCGAGGAAAAAGCCGGGAAAACTCTCGGGTCAGACCTTCGAAAGGGAAAGCTAACGCTCCCGGTGCTTTATTTATTGCAGATGGTGGACCGGGACGAGCATCATCGGTTCAGCGAAGTATTGATCCGCAGCAATGTGGAGGAGTTGGATACCCTCGCGGAGGAGGTCGTCAGACGTGGTGCGCTGCGCCGAGCAGTTGATACCACCAAGCGCCTGGTGGAAGAAGCCCAGTCGGAGCTCCAAAAGACGCCGGTGAACAAATACTCGTTGGCCATGCAAGAGATCGGCGATTTCCTTTCGAATATCGTTGACCAATTTGCTGCTGCTGCATAACTTTTTCTACGCATGTTTTGTCCCATGCGTACCCTTACCGTTCATGAACTGCCGGACCAGGAGAGACCTCGTGAAAAGCTTCTCCAGCGCGGCATCGATTCTCTGACCGACGCAGAGCTGTTGGCTATCCTTCTTCGCACCGGAGTGCGAGGCTGCAATGTCATCGAGTTGGCCCGGAAGCTAATTAACCAATACGGAACGCTCGCTCAACTATCCCGTTGTCCCATCGCAGAACTGTCTAATTTCAGAGGTGTTGGCCCGGCTAAGGCCTTACACCTTGCTGCCGCATTCGGGCTTGGGACAAGATTGGCCGCCGAACAGGTCATTTCAGAACCGCTTAACCATCCCGAGGCCATCTACGGATTGCTCGGAACGGAAATGCGTCTCCTTGACCGCGAGTCGCTCCGAGTCGTTTTACTGGACACGCGTTATCGCCTTATTGCGATTCGCGAGGTCTCGAAAGGAACTCTGAACGAAAGCCTGGCGCATCCACGTGAGATCTTTAAGCCTGCAATCAGCCATTCCGCCTGCGCATTTGTGCTCGCTCACAATCATCCCTCGGGCGATCCGGCGCCAAGTGACGCCGACCTGAGGCTTACGCGACGAGTCGCCGACTGCGCTCGCATGCTCCAGATCCAGTTCCTGGATCACATCATCCTCGGTTCGCCACAGGAAGGTCGGGCTGGCTATTTCAGCTTTAAAGAAGCCGGAATCATCTAGTGAAAGTAAGAAGTA
This sequence comes from Chthoniobacterales bacterium, assembly GCA_036491515.1. Classification (GTDB taxonomy): domain Bacteria; phylum Verrucomicrobiota; class Verrucomicrobiia; order Chthoniobacterales; family JAFAMB01; genus JAFAMB01. The sequence goes on along the minus strand of DASXBV010000129.1, from coordinate 3,874 downwards.
AGAAGGCAAAAGGCAAAAGTAAAAGGCGTCGCGCCGCTTCACTTTTGCCCTCTGCCTTTTTACTTCTGCCTTTCACCAGCCGTGGCGCCGCTTTCACTTTTGCATTCTGCCTTTTTACTTCTGCCCTTTCACTTCTGCCTTTCACCAGCCACCAGCTGTTCCTTCGTGTACTCGATAAACCGCTGAACAAGGGGCTCGAATCGCTCTCGCCGCCAGGCAATACCGTACCGAATCTTTTGACCTGAGGGGCGTATGGGAATGAATTTAACTCCGGGCGCCGGCTGCCGAGTGATGTGTTCACCAAAAATCGAGATGCCAAAGCCAGCCGCAACGTATTGAACCGCGGTCCTCGCTCGATCCACTTCCTGAACCACTTTCGGCGTAAATCCGACACCTTGACAAAGTCGCGCCAACCAGGAGCGGTAACTGGGCGCGTTTTCGCGCGAGGTTAAGATAAATCGTTCCTCTTTCAGTTGTTGGAGGCGTATAAAGGGACGAGTTGCCAGTGGGTGACCGCTAGGCACTCCGGCCATGGGTTGTTCTTCGGCAATGCATTCAACTCGCAAACCCAGCGGCGCTTTCCCATCGATGGCGCCGATCACTCCCACGTCTAGCCGATGCGTCGAGAGAGCCTCCAGTTGCATCGCGGGCACCATCTCCGTGAGGGTCACCTCAACGTCAGGATATTTCCGGCGGAAGCGTTTCAGCACTTGCGGCATCCACTCGTGGCTCTGGGCCCCAATGAATCCGATCGCCAGATGACCGGTTTCTGCCCGACCGGTTCTGCGGGTCTGTCGGGTGATCTCTTCGAGATCGGCGATGATCCTCTTTGCTCCCAGAAAAAAAATGTGCCCGGCGGCGGTCAGCTCGACGCGCCTGCTGTTCCTGTCCAGTAACACCACGCCAACGGCATCCTCCAAAAGGCGAACTTGAGCGCTCACCGCGGACTGCGCGACATGCAGCACCGCGGCTGCACGCGTGAAGCTGAGCTCCTCAGCAACCGCAATAAAGTAGCGTAGATGGCGAAGTTCCATGTCAGCACCGATAAAACGATCGATCAGTCAGACAGATTGCAGCTAGCAGAACAAGCTATTTCTCTTATTGCTATTGGCCTGTTAGAAGTGCAAAAGACATGAAACTAGTAACGGCGCCGGCAAACGCCTCTCCGGATGCGAGAGCGGCAACACCTTCGCTGAAACGATTTGAGTCGGAACTCAAGAGGCCTTCGAGCCCGCGGCGGGTACGGTCGGAAGTCCAGGAAAAAGCACTGGCCAACAGATGGATTTCGCTTGCTGTTATCCTCGTCGGCCCGTTCCTGGGGGTGATTGACTTTTTTATCGCTAATATCGGAGTTCCCACCATTCGCACCTCCCTGGGGGCCTCCTTCAGCGAGATAGAGCTGGTCATCGCCGGGTATGGCTTGACCTACGCCGTCTGCCTGATCACTGGCGGAAGACTTGGGGACATCTTTGGCCGAAAAGTGACGTTTCTCCTTGGGATGGCTGGTTTTACCGCTACATCCGCTCTCTGCGGCCTGGCACCCACAGCTGCATGGTTAATTTTTTGGAGGTTGGTTCAAGGCTCCGCCGCGGCGGTCATGTTTCCGCAAGCACTTTCTTTTATTCAGGTCAATTTTACGGGCCCTTCGAAACGGCTTGCTTTCAGTCTCTACGGCGCGATGATCGGTTTTGGATCGATCGTTGGACAGTTACTTGGCGGCTTCCTCATTCAGGCCAATTTGTTCGAGCTCGGTTGGCGACCCATCTTCCTGATCAACCTGCCGATCGGAATCATCACCATCGCAAGCGCTTCCATCGTTCTCCGTGAATCGCGCGCGAAGACCGCGCCGAAGTTAGACCTGGGCGGCGTTGCAATTCTAACTATCGGTCTGACGCTGTTTTCCTACCCGTTTATGGAAGGTCAACAACAGGGATGGCCCTTATGGGCGTGGGCTTCGCTGTTTGCCTCATTTCCGGTATTGTGGGCGTTCTATCTTTTCGAGCGCATGCAATCCGAAAAAAAGCGCTCTCCGCTCATTGAGCCTCGGCTCTTTCGGGATCGCGGTTTCGTAGTGGGCTTAATAGTGACCTGCATCTACTTTGGAGGCCACTCCTCCATGATTCTGGTTTTGAGCCTTTATCTTCAATACAGTCTTGGTCTGAATCCGATGTACGCCGGGTTCGCCCTGGTGCCATTCTCTTTCGCGTTCCTGCTTGGCTCAGCTGTTTCCGGCAAGATCAACGGTTACCTCGGACGCGGCTCACTCCATTTAGGTGTCGTCATCCTGGCAGTTGGAATCGTTGCTCTGGCGTTGGAGGCAGGCAGGGTTCCGGGCCACTTGACACTGAGCTTCGTATTAACTTGTTTCCTCTATGGGATTGGGCGCGGGATCGTTACTTCACCTTTGTACAACACGGTTCTGAGCGGTATTCCGCAAAAGGATGTCGGGGCGGCGTCTGGGGTAACTTCTACGATGCCCCAACTGGCGAACTCCGTTGGTATTGCGCTCATTGGTGCGGTGGTGTTCAGCGCCATTCCGAAGCATGGTCCCACACCCGCCGACTACGCCCACGGATTCGTCATCTCCTCGTTGATTAACCTCCTGATGCTTCTGGTCGCCGCTGCGCTCATATTTTTGATTCCAAAAACCCGCGGGCGCGACCTGGCCGTGAAGTAAGAAGTAAGCAGGCAGAAGTTGCTCTTCGTAAGTAATGCGTCCCGCTTTACCCACTTAGTCAGCAAAGCGTCCCGCTTTGCTTTCTCGGTAAACGAGCATGCTCGATTTGGCTCTTCCAGTATAAACGCAATGCGGCACGCTGGGCCTCCTTCGCTACGCTACGGCGCGCCCTCGTCTTGCGGCCAGCATAGTCAGACAGCTTGGCCGCGACGTAGGCCTTGCGGAGTCGGGCTTACCGCGGGTAAAGCGGGACGCTTTCTTACGAAGAACCCTTCTTACTTCTTACTTCTTACTTCTCACTTCTCACCTTACTATTCGGGATGATTCATCGTACTGCCGTTGTTGATTCGAAGGCCCAGATTGATTCCGATGCTGTCGTTGGTCCGTACGTTATCATTGAAGGTGCCGTTCAAATCTCTTCTGGCACGGAGATTCAGGGCCACGCGGTGATAACCGGATCGGTTCGGCTGGGAAAGAATAATCGGATCGGGTACGGGGCTGTGATTGGTGCGTTTCCTCAGGATCTTAGTTTTGATCCGAACGCGATCTCCGGCGTGGAAATCGGTGAAGGCAATGTCATCCGCGAATACTGCACGATCCACCGGGGCACGAAGGAAGGATCAAATACGCTCATCGGATCGAACAATCTCCTGATGGTGGGTGCGCACCTTGGACACAATGCGCGAATCGGGAACAACGTAATTCTGGCAAATAATGTTTTGCTTGCTGGATACGCCGAAATTCACGATCGAGTTTTTATCGGCGGCGGCAGCGTCGTCCACCAGTTCACCAGGATGGGCACAATCTCAGTTCTGCAGGGCATTTCCGGCGTTGGTAAAGATGTGCCGCCGTTTTCGATCGCCATCGGCAAAGATGGTGTTTCCACGATCAATGTCGTTGGGCTGCGGCGGGCAGGATTCAGTCCGGTATTGCGGAAGGAAGTAAAAGAAGCTTTTGAGCTTTTTTACCGGAGCGGATTGAATTCAAGCCAGGCTCTTGAAGAGGCCAGGAGACGCTCTTGGTCAAACGAGGTCTCGTCGTTTTGGGATTTCATAGCGACTTCGAAGCGCGGGATCTGCCCCGCGGTGCGATGGAAGGACGCTCGAGGCGAAACGGACGCTGAGGAGTAGAGGTGAAAGGCAGAAGTAAAAAGGCAAAATGCAAAAGTGAAAGCGGCGCCGCGCCTTTTACTTTTGC
>DASXBV010000128.1:0-3686 GCA_036491515.1 Chthoniobacterales bacterium | reverse complement strand
GGCGATGGCGGTCTTGCCGGACTCGACTAAAGCATCTCGAAGAAGGACATACGCTTTATCGCCACCTTTTCCGACTTCGAGGTAATAGGGCTTATAGAAAAGAAGCGGATCGACTTCGTCCAAAGAGACGAAATTGATAATGTTTACCGTCTGAGTAGCCTCCACGTCAACGCGTGCAAAATCTTCGTCCTTAATGATGACAAACTTGCCCTTCTCGTACTCATATCCCTTCACAATCTGATCCCACGGCACTTCCTTGCCGTCGGCTTCCGCCACGCGCTTGTAATTAACTGGACTATGGTCCGACTTTCGAAGGAGCCGGAACTTCAATTCTTCGCGCTTGGTCGCTGGATACAGCGAGACCGGAATGGTTACCAAACCGAAACTGATGGCGCCTTTCCAAAGTGCTCTCATAAAATCGTTTAAGCCCTAACTCCGAAGTTTGGGAATCGTGCTCGTGCTCGTCCTCGTCCTCGGTGCATTGGCGTGGGGTGCCGGCAAAGACCCCATTTGTCCTGCAAATTTTTTGCTCCATTAGCCCGATTGTAAAACATTCGGATTCTCGAGGACGAGGACGACGACGAGCACGAGCACGATTCCTCAACTTCGGAGTTAGGTTAATATATCGCCGCAGAGGGACCTGACGCGCATTCCGGACATCTAGTGAATAAGTTCGCCGGCAATGCAAGAATCGGTCATAGGCTACTTCGCCCGTTTCGGCTGTAGCAAAACTGCCGTTTCTCCTTGCAGATGCCAGCTGCCTTCTGCAGCCCAAGTCGGGATCCCCCCGCCTCCGTAATGAGGATCTTCACTAGCCCACATTACGATCCAACTCGCTCCAGCCGGTGGCGCAATTAGCGGCTCTGGAGCAGGCTCCAGGAAAAGATCGCGGCCTAAGTTCACCACCAGAAGACGATCATTACCGATCTCTTCACCAAAGAAACGTAGTACGAATGCCTCGGCGCCAACCACTGCTCCGTCCACTCCGAGATGTTGCTGCCGACGGATAGTTGAATCCTCTCGGCGGATGCGAAGCAAGTCCCGGTGAAGGGCATACTCCTCTGCATGTGAGCGGCGCTCGTCGTGGTCCAGTTTCGAGCGGACGAAAGTCATCGGGTCAGCCGGATTGGGAAGACGCGCCTGCATCTCCGGGGTAGCCAGCGCCCGGAACTGCGAGAGAAACTGCGCTCGCCCTTTGGCCACCAGACGCGCAATCTCGTCCCGGTGATCAACGAAATAGAAGAAGGGACTTGAGGCAGCAAACTCCTGCCCCTGAAAAAGCATGGGAGTCTGCGGCGCAAGCAGGAAAACCGCAGTGACAGCTCGATACCGGCTCGGACTGGTCAGCAGATGGGCACGCTTGCCGCTACCGGAGTTCGCCAGTTGGTCATGATTTTGGAGAAAGTTGACGAACTTCCAAGGAGGTAAGTCAAGTGTCGGTGTGCCGCGCGGTTGTTTCTGCCAGGCGTACCATTGCCCCTGATACAGATAACCCCATTTAATGGCTGAGACGAATTCCTGTGGGGTACCACGATAATCGCTGTAATAGGCGTCCGCCCGACCGGTCATTGCGACCATCGCGCTGTGGTGAAAATCATCGTTCCACATCTGGTCGATTCCGTAGCCACCATTTTCCCGAGGCAGAAAATGCACGGCTTTCTGCGGCTCATTCTCTCCGACCAGTAGTATCGATCGCGGGTGAGCGACTTCTTGAGCCTTCCGAGTAATGGCGGCGAGAATATGCTCGTCCGAACTGTCGAAGATCTGTTGGGTAGCGTCGATCCGGAATCCGTCCAAATGGAATTCCTGAATCCAGTAAGCAACATTAGCTAAAATGTACTCGCGGACCGGGCCGGAATTCGGACCGTCAAAATTTAGCGTGTCGCCCCATTCAGAATGGTAACGAGTGGAAAAATAGTCTCGCGCAAATTGCCGCAAGTAGTTTCCGTCCGGACCCAGATGATTGTAGACGACATCCAGGATGACGCCGAGACCGGCGCAGTGAGCTTGATTCACAAAGTGGCGGAACGTATCCGGTACCCCGTAAAGCCGTGTTGGAGCGAACAAGTCGACTCCATCGTAGCCCCAGCCGAAGCGACCCGGAAAATCCGCCACCGGCATGACCTCAAGAACCGTTACGCCAATTGCAACCAATTCGGCCAACTCTTGACAAGCTGCCTCCCAGGTGCCCTCCCGCGTGAACGTACCGATGTGCACCTCGTACAGCACTTGCCCTTTGACTCCAACGCCATTCCAGTCGCTATCGCTCCATTCGAATCTCGTTGGATCAATCACCTCTGAAGGGCCATGGGGGCCTTGGGGCTGGAACCGCGAGGCCGGGTCAGGGTACGGTCTGGGGTCTCCATCAAGGCGGAAACGGTAGAGTGTGCCGGCCCTCGCCTCCTGAACATGCCCGCAAAAATAGCCGCTCTGGTCGGACCCAAGCTCGCGGGAGATCGCTTCCTTTTGGGAGCAATGATCCTCAGGTTCCAGAAATACCTCTACTTTCTTGCAGTCCGGTGCCCAGACTCGGAAATGAACACCTCCTCCCGGAACTAACTCGGCTCCTACCGGCGACCGCCTGGCTAACGTTTTAGAACTCGTCTTTTCCTCAGACATCTCGAGACAAAGCTTTAAAGTTCTGCCATCAGGAAGAGCAGGCATTTTGGGCAGGGCACCGAAATTTGAATTAACGTTCCTGTTCCTGGTGCCGTTTGAATGTTAAATCTCCCGCCACCTTGCCCAAGCCTTCAGACAGGAAGATAACTCGCGCTCACTACCAGAACACAACAATTAAAGTTTACGTCAATATCAGTCTTTCGACATACAAAAAAATCATACTCTCGCGCTGTTTCTTCATTGTATCGTTATCGAGCATCAAAACCATCCGGGGTGGGGTGTCGCGCTCGAAATCGCCTGCGCCTAAGGCAAGCCGGAGGTCTATTTTACGACGGCCGCTTCTATCGATCGTTTAGTTTGTCCACCCAGTTTCTTCTGGTTGCCCCGATTCGGCACCAAGGCAGAGTGGATAGCGCGGATCACGAGGGCAACCCTTTTGGGCGTCTGCGTGCTGTTCAGTTGGTTGAACGCGGCGATGCGGGGGTTTCTCTTTAAACACCTCACCGCGCGTCAGGAAATCGCGTACTTTCGGATCGGTTTTTGCATCTTTTAGCAGTTCGTGCGGATTTCCGTAGGCGATGATTCTTTTGGCATCGGCATCGAGAAAAATCGAAGTATCGGCAATGGTGAAGATCGAAAAAAGCTCGTGAGTCACCACCAGAGCGGTCGTACCAAGGCTATCACGTATACTAAGAATGAGATCGTCAAGTCTTCGCGAGTTGATCGGGTCCAGGCCGGCCGAAGGCTCATCGAAGAATAACAAAGCCGGATACTTCAGGAGAGTACTCTTACCACATCCGCTTTCACCCATAATCGCCATCACTTCGCCGGCTTTCACGGTAAAGCTCACGTCGCGCACGAGAATGAAGGAACCATAACCAATCTCCAGGTGGCGAACTTCGATTACCGGGATTTTACTTTGCGCTGGCTGCATCTTTGTCCCAATAGCTATGCACGAACCCGGAAAGAGTCACCACCCCCTCTTTCACTGCTAGGGCAATGTCGCTGCTTGAACTTATTCTCTGACCCCCTTTCAGTTCAAACAGTACGTCGCTGCGAATAGAATC
>DASXBV010000127.1:0-10752 GCA_036491515.1 Chthoniobacterales bacterium | reverse complement strand
TTACGCTACGTACGACTTTTATCGTTGGTTTTCCGGGAGAAACGGAAAAACAGTTTGAATCACTCCTGGAGTTCATCGCACGGATCCGCTTTGAGCGTTTAGGAATATTTACTTATTCTCAGGAAGACCGGTCTCGTGCCGCCAAGATGAGCGGTCAGCTGTCTGCTGCGACAAAGAACGCACGGTATCGGCGCGCCATGCAGCTTCAACGGCAGATTGCGAGTGAATTAGCCAAGTCGATGATTGGCAGCCAGGTTAAAGCGCTCGTTGAGCAGCCATTGGTCGCTCGGACCGAAGGAGATGCACCGGAAGTGGACACGCGCGTGCTGCTCGCGCGCCGGGCTCCAGTCGGCGAATTTGTGAAAGTCCGAATTACGGGCACGCAGGTGTACGACCTTCGCGCGGAAATCTGCGGTTCGTAAGTAAAGCGTCCCGCTTTACCCTCTTCGTAAGCCAAGTGTCCCGCTTTGCCTTCTCGGTGAACGAACCTCCTCGAGTTGGCTCTTCTAATGTAAACGCAATGCGGCACGCCAAGCCTCCTTCGCTACGCTACGGCGCGCCCTCGTCTTGCGGCCAGCATAGTCGGACAAGTTGGCCGCGACGTAGGCCTTGCGGAGTCGGGCTTGCCGCGGGTAAAGCGGGACGCTTTACTTACCTTACTCCGCGGGCACACGGCACGCGCCGTGCAAGAAGTCGTCCGTGCAACGCCGGATCGCGCAGGAGCGCGTCCTGGAGCGCGCCCCTACCGCGCCGGTATGTGTCATTACCGCTCGGCCATTACCTGCTCGGCGTCGGAGTCGTTGCCGGGTTCGACATTGGGGTGGGTGCCGGGCTCGACATCGGGGTGGGCGCCGGTGTTGGCGCAGATTCTACCGGACTTGGAGAAGGCGAGGCACCTGGCGAACCTTCAGCCCTCGGCGAAGGAGACGGGCTCGCTTTCGCCGTGCTTTGTTTCGTTCGGGCATGATGCCGGTGAGAGCTGGTTGTGCCGCTGCCCGCTTTTTCCAACGTACTGCCCGCTTTATTCAACCCTTTACCGACCGTCCGTTCAGTAGCCTGGGCGCCATGCTCAATGGTTTGGCCCGTTTTTACCGCGGCTTTCTCAACGGTTTTGCCAGTTTTTTCTACTGGACCTTGATCCTGGGCTCGTACCGCGAGAGATAAGCCGAGTGATAGAATCATTATTAGTCCGAAATATCTCATAGTAATCTCCGCTCTGGTTCGCATAAGGGTGTCCCTCCGGCCGTATTTTTCCGACCTGGGACGGTCCCCTAATTTGGTTTGCACAGCGGCGCTCCGCAAAGGATATTAGCCGCCAGGCGAGTGACCAGAGTACCCTTTTTTGACCTTAAGAAGCAGTTTCTTCCTCTGCGAGAGGAAATTTTAAATGAGATTGCCGCGGTCTGCGATGCCCAAGCTTTTATTCTTGGAGCTAAAGTTGAGTTGTTGGAGCGAGAAATTGCGTCGCTGTGTAAAGTGGGCTACGCCGTTGGAACCTCTTCCGGGACGGACGCCCAGCTTTTGATTTTGATGGCATTGGGAATCGGAGTCGGTGACGCGGTGGTGACAACGCCTTTTACTTTTTTCTCCACCGCCGGCTGTATTGCCCGGTTGGGAGCAAGACCGGTATTTGTGGATATTGATCCGAAGACTTTTAATTTGTCGCCGGCAAGTTTAGGCGAGTTCTTCGCCACGCAGTGCATTTTCGAAGGTGAAAAGATTCGGACCCGAGGAGGGCTGCAGATTAAGGCTGTCATTCCAGTCCATCTGTTCGGCCTGTGCTGCGCGATGGACGAAATTCAAGCGATTTGCGCGCGCTACGGTGTACCCGTCGTTGAAGATGCAGCCCAGGCGATCGGCGCTGAATACCCTTCCAAAGAAGGGACAAAGCGCGCGGGTGGCATCGGAGAATTTGGCTACCTAAGCTTTTACCCAACCAAGAACCTCGGAGCATTCGGAGACGCTGGTATGGCAATCACGAAAGATGCCCGGATGGCGAATCGCCTGAAGGTTCTTCGAAATCATGGGATGGGAAAAAATTACTACCATGAAACAGTGGGTGGAAACTTTCGTTTGGATACATTGCAAGCGGCCGTCTTGCTGAAGAAGTTACCGCATCTGGCGCGCTGGTCGCAGCGGCGGTGGGCTATCGCGCAACATTACCGAGCTGAACTTGCGGATTTTGAGCCGGATCTTCGCTTGCCTGGTGAACCGTTTTCAACACTCCTAGCCGAGCGAGGCCACATTTTTCACCAGTTCGTTGTGCGCGTGAACAAGCGCGATGAGTTGCGCGAACACTTGAAAGGCTGCGGAATTGGAACGGAAATTTATTACCCGGTTTCACTGAATCGCCAAAAGTGTTTCGCCTATCTGGAGGCCGGTTCGTCACCAGAATCGGAAACGGCGGCCGAACAAGTGATGGCCTTACCTATATTCCCGGAGTTAACCGACAGCGAAGTTCAATTAGTGGCAGATGCTGTCGCTGCATTTTTCAAAAAATAGCGGATGTTCGAAATCAAACAAAAGCCGAGACAGGCAGAAAGAGCTTTATTGGTTAGCGTCTATACGGGCGCGACGCAAAAAGAAGAGTCCGAAAGTCTTCTGATCGAGCTGAATTCTCTTGTGGATACGCTTGGGATTCCTGTTCTCGACAGTCTTCTCGTAAGAGTTCAAGAACCGAATCCGCGCTATTTCGTTGGTTCGGGAAAAGCGGAAGAGATTTTCGAGCATGCGAAGCAGTTGGAGGCAGACGTCATCGTCTTTGATAACGAGCTGAGTCCGGCGCAGCAGCGTAACTGGGAGGCAATGACCGGATTGGCGGTGATTGATCGGGAAGAAGTCATCCTGGATATATTCGCGCAACGGGCGCAGACGAAGGAGGCCCGTCTACAGGTGGATCTGGCACGCATGGAGTATTCTGTTTCGCGTTTAACCCGAGCTTGGCGCCACCTCAGCCGCCAGGGAGGTGGCCTGGGTGGGAAAGGTGAAGGTGAAACCCAGCTCGAGACGGACCGGCGCCTGGTCCGCACGCATATCGATCGGCTGAAGGGAGATCTTGAGCTCGTTCGTTTGCGTCGTGCAACGCAGCGTAAACAGCGTGAGCGTCTGCCGCTGCCGAATGCCGCGATCGTCGGTTATACCAACGTCGGCAAGTCGGCGCTTTTGAAGAAGCTCACGGGTGCGCAGGTTCTCGTAGAGGACAAACTTTTCGCGACCCTGGATACAACGACTCGGCGCGTGGATCTCCCCTCTGGGCAAGGATTGCTCCTGACTGACACGGTCGGATTCGTCAGGAACCTGCCGCATCGATTGATTGAAGCATTCAAGGCGACACTGGAAGAGGCCGTGCTTTCGGATTTCCTGATCCATGTCCTGGATGCCAGTCACCCGCGGGTCTATGATTTTTATCAAACGACGATCCGAGTGCTGGGAGAGTTGGGTGCTGATGCGAAAAGAATGATTACGGTCCTGAACAAGGTCGATCTGATCGCAGACGAGTCGACCTTGCACGCACTTCGCTTACACTTTCCTGATGGGGCATTTGTGTCGGTCCGTTCCGGCGAAGGTCTGAAGGAACTTCGCCACAGGATGGCGGATCTGCTGGCCGATCGCGTGTCGAAGGTGGAACTAGCATTGCCCATCGATCGGACTGATCTCCTCTCGCTCCTGCACCGGACCAGCAATGTGCTGAGTGCAAGTTATGAGAATTCCCACGTTATCGTGGTCGCTTCAGTGTCGCCCAAGGTTTACGCACGCGTTGAGCCATTTCTGATCAGGCGCGAGTTGCAGCCCGCCTGAATGGGGCGACGCCGACTGGCGTTAAGTTTATTTGAGCGTCATACAGACCCCAAAGCCGCCGTCTCATTCGGCAACTCCTGAACTCCGGCAACTCCTGACTTCTTCGCTTGCTCGTCTGTTTTTGCGAACTAGCAGTTCTGCGGCCAAAAATATCGTCATACATTGGGGAAGCAAACAATAGATCAATTGGTTGGTTAAATAGCGAGTGATCTCCAATGAGTGTATGACCGCAATGCCCAAACTGTTGGCAAAGCTGTAGGTATAGAACAACATCACAGTTAGCGCGAAGCAGCCGTAGCGGTACCTCAGCAAGGAATTCTTCAGGATAACTACTAACATAAAAGACATCAGGATGATGGAAATTGAAAATGTCCGCGACAGGGCGCCGTTCAACCAGGAAAGAACGGTTGGTTGCGCCAGCCTGGGTTCTGCGTTTGCCAGTGCTCTCGACCTGGCAATGAGTTCTCCCAGCGGCGCGTAGTGAAGGTCGGACAGACTTTCCTTCGAATCATAAATGACACCATTGTTCAGATAGTTCCCGCCCCTCATTAGCTCCACCTCCCGCTTATACGGAGACGCTTTGCCGATATTGTTGTATAAGATCGACAGTTGCCTGAGTACTTTTGTTAGCATTCGGCCTGGTTGGTGTGTCCATGCCCGAAAAAAATAGTAATAATAGAAATTGATTCTATTTTCGGTAGTGCCATCCGTTCCCAGAAGTGCGGGAAACTTCTGATCAAACGAGTCTCGGTACATCAGGTAATCCGGATCAACTCCCAGCGAAGTATAATGTCCGGTCTTTTTGGAGAGCTTGATTTCGTGTTTGAGCAGCGTTTCGGTTTGCAGCAGCAGCTGTTTTGGGTAGGGAGTTTTGGCGTCATCGCCGAGATCGTTCGAGATCTGCTTTAGGATGATGTCTGCATGAACGACAAACAGGGTAGTGGGTAGAAAAGTTCTCCTTAAATCGTCATGGTCTTTGAAACTTTTGTCGGGAAGAAATAGGAAAAGCATAACCCAGAGCATGGGCACAACGATCAACGCGATTTTTCTGTGAAAGGGTTCTTTATGGTCGAAGAGCGAGACCCAAATAGGGAGGGTAGAGAAACCAACTCCCAGGTAGAAGCTGGGCTTCAGAAAAAAGAGCAAAAATGCATTGCAGAGATTAACAGAGCCATAGAGAAGCGAGGTGGGAAAGTCGGCCTCTAAGTATCGATACCTGATGAACTGAATATTAAAGAGCATATTCAGAGCGGCGAACAATGGGAAGATGGCCTCCGGGCGAACCACATGTTCCAATCGGATGACACTCGTATTGAAGAGAAATAAGCCTGCCACCATTATCCCTGATAGTCGATATAGTCCCAATGGGATCGTGGGGTTTCTAATCAGGGTTCTTGCGCAGTTCCAACAAGCCAAGAGGACCGCACCCGCAGCCAATCCGAGGAGATGTTGAATAATCGTGATGGCGCGGAAGTCCTGAAAGACCTGCAAAATGAGGTAAATGAAACCCGGGTAGACGAAGCTTCGGCCTTCGACATGTTGAAACTGGCCATGAGTAAGCTGCAATAGAGCCGGCTCAAGATAGCCGCCAACGTCGCCGTCAATAAAAGGCGGTAGCGGGAGTTTGTATCGGAAGAGCAGTGCGGCGCTAAACAATAAGAGCGTTATTGCAGTGTAGCTGTGCCGAGAAGCGAGCACGCCGCTCAAAAGCTGCTTTAGACGTTCCCGCTCGGTCATTAGGAACCGTGTACGACACTCTATGGCTGAGCGTGGGATGGCTCCGCAGTAGGCTTCGAGGTTGCTGCTGGCGGTAGAAAAATCGGCGTCGGAGAATTCGCTGGATTGGAAGTCATCTTGGCTTTTGCCTGGTCGATCTTCGACGCGATCGACTGGTTTTGTGGATCCAGGTTCATGGCTTTTTGCCAATAAGTCAAAGCCTGCGGAATGTTACCGAGCGAACGGTAGGTATCACCGATGTGCTCGTATACGACCGGGTCGGGGGGATTGAACAAATCAGCGGCATGTAAAAGTTCGGTGAGAGCCCTCCCAAAATCGCCCTTCTTAAAGAAAAACCACCCGAGGCTATCTAGAAAGGCGCCGTTATCGGGCTCAATTTCTAACGCCTTCCTAATCATGAAACCGGCTTCGTCCAGATTCTGATTTCGATCAACCCACATGTAGCCGAGATAATTGTATGCCTGCGCCGCCTTCGACGGGTCCAGCTCGATCGATTTTTTTAGCAGCGTCGCGGCCTTATCAACCAACCCGGCCTGTTCTGCCGTTGCCCCGTAATTGAAATAGAAGCTCCCATCGATCAGTTCCTCTTCGCTGGACTGGGCCTCCTGTAGTGCCGCTTCGAATATTGGCAAGGCATCGGAATAACGCTTGGCGCTGGAGAGCGCAATCGCGAGGCTATAGGTGACTTGCGGAATTGGGAACCGGCGTCTGGCCTCTTCCAGGGTGCTGATCGCTTGATCGTATCGCTTCAGCTCGAGTTGCACCTCGGCGGTGTGCAGGTAATTCTCCGGCTGATTGGGCGCTAGCAACAGCGCCTGCTCGTAATTAGCCAGCGCTCGTTCCTTGTTTCCTGCTTCTTCGTATAGGCGCGCAAGAAACTCGTAGATTTCGAACTTGAGCGGATTCGCCTTCAACATCTCTTCCAGGTTCCGGATGGCCTGGTCACGCTGGCCAGTTTTCACAAAACTCTGCGCCAGTTTATAGCGCACGTCCGCGTTATCTTTGTTTAACTCGAGAGTTTGCAGGTAGAAAGGAATAGCGCTGGGGACCTGATCGATCAGCACATAATCATCTGCGATTTTGGCGTAAATGTTTCCGTCCTTGCCAGCGAAACTAGCGGCCTTTTTCAACAAGGGATCTATTGCGGCCACTTTTGAAGGAGGAAAATTTCCCCGGCCATTATCGTAAAGCTGGAGTGAAAGATCGACCAAACTGAGCCAGAAGTTCGGGTCCTTACTGTCCAGTTTTTGAGCTTTAAGCAGAACCGCCTCAGCGTCACTCTTTTGCTTCAATGCCACGTAAACTTCGAAAAGCGTTTCGTAGCCCGTGAAATTCTTCGGATCGACGCGAACCGCCTGCTCTGCGTATTTGACCGCTAGTTCAGGCTTCTTCAGTTGTTTAAGATACAGATACGCGAGGTTCAGATAAGCCGCAGGCTCGTTTGGACGAGCTTTTGACAGATCCTTGAGCACATCAATTCCGTTCGCGACGTCCCCACGCTTCGCGTAGTCGTGAGCAACGCGCACAGCGAGTTGCGGGTTGCCGCCTGGATCGAGCTGCAACGATCGGGTGTACGCAGCCAGGGCTTCCTCGTAATCGCCCTCTTCTTCCAGGAGCAGCCCTTCCATATAAGACGCCTGAGCGTCTGCCTTGTTCTCGAGGCTCTTCGGTAGCTGCTGTTCCGGCATAGCCGGACGGATATCCGAATAGAATGCGTCTTCCGGATTCCTATACCTGGGCGCAGGAGTCGCCGTAGAAGCCACCGCAACCAGGCTCACCGGTTCGGCTTCCTTCGGCAATTTGACCGCACCCAATGCTGTGCCGACGCTTGCCCCGATGCACAGCAGCAGGCGTGCCGACCTCCAGATACTCATGGAGTCAATTTATGACTTACGATTTGTATCGCAAACGCTTCTTATGGCGGTTTTCCTTCATGCGTTTGCGGCGTTTATGCTTGGCAATCTTCGCTTTTCTTCTCTTTTTGAGTGAACCCATATTTTAAACGATACATGCTGGTAAGAACAGCTTCCGGACCAGCCGCCAGTGATGAATTGATACCTAATAAACAACTTTATTCAACGGATACTCGATGATCCCCTCGGCTCCTAAGTCTTTCAGTTCCGGTATAATTTCTCGAACGACCCTCTCGTCGATCACGGTTTCGACGGCGACCCAACCCGCTTGAGCGAGCGGCGAAACCGTAGGATTCCGCAGCGCCGGCAGCCGTTGCAATAAATTCTGCAGTTTGTAGTCTTCGAGGTTCATCTTTAGACCTACCTTGTTGCGAGCATTGAGTGCACCCTGAAGCAGCAAGACCAAACGCTCGAGTTTACCCTTCTTCCAGGCATCTTTCATGGATTCGTGGTTTCCAATGACTTGCGGGTACGATTCGGTGATGACCTCTATGATTCGTAAGTTGTTGGCAACCAGGGACGTGCCAGTCTCCGTGATATCCACAATCGCGTCGACCAGCTCGGGAACTTTCACTTCGGTTGAGCCCCAACTAAATTCCACAGTGGCTTTAACCCCTCGAGATTCCAGAAAACGGGTCGTCAAGCCGACCGCCTCGGTCGCGATCCTCTTTCCCTGCACGTCTTTTACCGATTGGATCGGCGAACCTTGTGGTACGACCAGCACCCACCGGGTGGGGCTCGAGGTGGCCTTGCTATACTCGAGTTTCCCGATCAGTTCGACGTCGGAGTTGTTCTCTTCGATCCAATCCTTGCCGGTAATCCCGCAGTCGAGATAACCATGCTCCACGTAGCGGCTGATTTCCTGCGCTCGAAGTAACCTTATCTCGAGTTCCGGATCGTCGATCGCCGGTTTATACGACCTTTTAGAGCCGGTTATCTGGTAGCCGGCTTTCGCAAAAAGATCAAGAGTCGACTCTTGGAGACTTCCCGACGGTAACCCTATGCGGAGACACGGCTTATTCATGGTTTTAAAAAAAGGGGCGTTTACTTACGCTCATTGGAGATTTCTGACCAGTAAAAACTTCTCTGGATTTCTCTCTTTTTTAAGGTCAGTTCGTCCAGTTATCGTTTGCACACCCTGCAACAGATTGTTCATCAAGGAAATATCCCAATGGCATTAAATACTGAAATTCTCTCTCGGGCTGCGACGGAGGCACGCGGCCTGGCTATGGACGCTGTCCAGGCGGCGGCCTCCGGCCACCTAGGTTTGCCGCTTGGTGCGGCTGAGGTCGGAGCGGTTCTCTTCGGACATGCGCTCCGCTATCTTCCGGAAGATCCGGCTTGGATCAATCGCGACCGCTTCGTCTTATCGGCCGGTCACGGTAGCATGTTCCTCTACGGTTGGCTACATCTCGCCGGATATGACATCTCGATCGAGGATATCAACAACTTCCGGCAGCTACACAGCAAGACACCGGGACATCCGGAATTCGGCGAAACTCCCGGAGTCGAAGCGACGACTGGTCCCTTGGGACAGGGCGTCGGAAACGCTGTCGGAATGGCGGTTGCGGCGAAGATGGCCGAGGCCCGATTCAACACGAAGGAATTTACAATTTTCGACCACAAGATTGTCTGCATGGCGGGCGATGGCTGCTTGCAAGAAGGTGTTTCTGCGGAAGCCGCCGCATTTGCCGGGCATCAGCAATTAGACAATCTCATCCTAATTTATGACTCGAACGACGTCACTCTCGATGCCATGGCAAAGATGACCCAGAGTGAAGATACCGCAGAACGCTTTCGAGCCTATGGGTTCGACGTCCAGACTGTCGACGGCCACGATATGGAAGCGTTTCTAGCGGTGTTCGAAAAGGCCAAAAACGCTGTGAGCGGCAAGCCGCAGTTTATCGTTTCCAGGACCTTGATTGGCAAAGGGATACCCGAGGTTGCTGGTACCAACAAAGCTCATGGAGAAGCCGGCGTGAAGTTTGTTGATGCCGCCCGCAAAGCCCTGGGTTTGCCGGATGAGAAATTTTACGTCTCCAAAGAAGTTCGCCAATTTTTTGCCGCGCATAGGCAGGTACTAAAGAAGGGATACCTTGACTGGCAGGAACGGTTCAGCGCATGGAAGAATGCGAACCGGGATCTGGCGAACTTATTGGAACGCGGGATCCATCACGAAGTGCCACAAGAGTTGTTAGCACGTATTCCAGAGTTCCCGCGAGACAGCAAGATTGCCACACGGAAGGCGGGAAGCGACGTGTTACAATCGGTTGCCCCAGCTGTGCCACTGTTGATGGGCGGCAGCGCCGATCTTTACGGATCGACACTGAATTACATTCAGAGCGATAAAGATTTCAATCCAGAGAACCGAGCTGGCCGGAACATCCGATTCGGCATTCGTGAGCACGGTATGTGCGCTATTCTGAACGGGATTGCGTACCACGGCATATTCCGGCCATCCGGTGCGACTTTCCTGGTGTTTGCTGACTATTGCCGTGCCTCAATTCGCCTGGCAGCGCTCGCAAAGCTCCCGGTAATCTACCTCTTCACGCACGATTCTGTCGGAGTCGGGGAGGACGGCCCAACGCATGAACCGGTAGAAACACTCAGCGGACTTCGCGTCATCCCCAATCTCGACGTAATTCGCCCGGGTGACCCGGAAGAAACGGCAGGAGCGTTTGCTGCGGCTATTTCGCGGACAGATGGCCCGACGCTGATAGCGCTGACCCGGCAAACCATTCCGATCCAGAATGAAGTGCCGGTGGATTTGCGGCGCCAGGGTGTACTTAAGGGCGCATATGTCGCGCACAAGGAAGCTGGTAAGCTCGATACGATTATTCTAGCCACCGGTAGCGAACTCCAACACGCGCTTAACGCAACAAAGCAATTGGGTGACGGCGTTCGAGTCGTATCCGTGCCCTGTACTGAGCGGTTCCTGCGTCAGGAGCAGAGCTACCAGGACGAGGTGTTGCCTCCCGCGTGCCGACGGCGGGTTGCTATTGAAGCCGGAGTTACGATCCTCTGGTACCGTTTCGTTGGTCTGGAAGGAAAGGTTGTCGGTATTGATCGCTTCGGCCTATCCGCGCCCGGCGGGAAGGTGATGGCTGAACTGGGCATGACCTCCGAAAGGGTGGTCGAGGCTGTCAAGAGTCTCAGCGCCTGATTTTGCATCGATCGCTCTAGCTTAGCTTAAATCCTGTTCGTTTGCGCCGTTAATGTAGCATAGGCTTCCCTCCTTCGTCCGCTAACGCGGAACTACGGCGGACAGGCCAGCGTGTACCGAGAGGTCACTGCGAATGGCCCT
>DASXBV010000126.1:0-7151 GCA_036491515.1 Chthoniobacterales bacterium | reverse complement strand
GGCCGAGATAGTGCCGCGCGACGTTTTAGCGATCTGCGTGAGCGGTTTTCTAATCTGTTCCATTGCCGCTCTCATCCCAGCGTATTTTGCGGCTCGCCTGGATCCCGTAAAGGCGCTGAGATATGAATAGGGCCGGTAGGGTCGTGCTCCCGCGCGACCCTACCGGGTTCTCCTTGCTTCTGTTCTATCGAAGGTGGTATGGGTTTCCTTAGCGGATGAGAGCGGCGATTTCAGATTGGGAGCAGTTCGCGTCGATGTATGGAGAGTCGGATGTCGAAGAGTTCCCTCTCGAACGACTAAATCCTGGTGACACGCTCCGAATTGTTACGCAACATACGAGCTACGTTTTCACCGTAGTTAGCGCACAAGAGGTTCAGCTCAATTGTTCGCGAGCCGATCGTCCATCAGGAAGAGTGAAGATTTGCGGATGCGGGTTCGGCTTTTGTCACGCGTTTAAACCTGGGCATCTGTTCTGCGGCGGCCGGATGGAGTTCACCTTCGTCCGGAACCAGAGACCGACTCGTTATCGCACGACGGCGATCAAGACGATTGAACATCGGCAGCGGATGTAAATTCCGAGTTTGCAACCGTAGATTTCGCAGAAATCTGCGGTTAGTAACTGGACTCGGATCTACAAAACCTGGTAGGGATCCACGTCCACCGAGACATAAACATCGTCCGAAAACGTCAGCTTTTCGATAATCGATCGGACGCTCTTACTAAGCCGGCGGATCGATTTGGTTCGAAGGAGAATTTGGTACCTATAATATCCCTTGGATCTTTCAATTGGGGCCGGAACGACCGGATGCAGGGTCACACCCGAGTCCAGCTTTTCGCTCAACCGGCGATGGATGGTTTCAGCTGTGAATTCTGCCCGCCTTTGGTGTTCAGAACGGATATGGACCATGAGCAAATGAAGAAAAGGCGGGTAATCACACCGCTCCCGAAACTCGATTTCCTGCTCCCAGAAGCCCTCAAAATTATGGTGTCGCGCGAACTGTATAGATGGACTAAACGGTGTCGAACTCTGGACATAGACTTCTCCAGCCATGTCGCCCCGACCCGCGCGACCGGCTACCTGAGTCAAGAGTTGAAACGTACGCTCTCCGGCTCGGAAATCGGGCATGTGCAAACCGACATCCGCGTTAATGATGCCCACCAAAGTGACGTTTGGGAAGTCGAGCCCTTTGGCGATCATCTGTGTCCCTACCAGAATGTCGATTTTACCAATTCTAAAGGTTTGCAGAATCGTGCGATAGGCATCTTTTCGCGTCATCGAATCTGCGTCCATCCTGGCAACCGTTGCTGACGGGAAAAGCTTCTGTACCGCACCCTCGACTTTCTCGGTGCCGTAGCCCGCATATCGTATGGAGGAGTCGGAGCATTTCGGGCATTTTCGCGGAGCCAGCGCGGTATGGCCGCACAAGTGGCATTTGAGTCGGTTCTCACCCAAATGGAAAGTGAGCGCGACGCTGCAATTCGGACATTCACATACGAAGCCGCATTGGTTGCAAACCAGGGAAGTAGCGTAGCCGCGCCGGTTTAAGAATAGGATTGTTTGCTCCTTTTTGGCCAGTCGAGTTTCGATTGCATTTGCCAGGCTGCTCGATATTAAAGGGACATGTTTCTGTTTAAGATACTCCTGCCGCATATCGACCACGCGAATCAGCGGGAGCTGGCGGTCATCAACTCGGGAAATTAAGTGGACGAGTCGGTATTTCCCGGTCTTGGCGTTTTGGTAGCTTTCCAGAGATGGAGTTGCGCTTCCCAGCAGAATCGAACATTGGTCGAGTTGCGCGCGCACGACGGCTAAGTCGCGCGCGTGATACCGCGGCGCTTCCTCCTGCTTGTAAGAAGTCTCGTGCTCCTCGTCGACCACGATTAGTCCGAGGTGCTGAACAGGTGCAAAGACCGCGCTGCGCGCGCCAATGGCGACTCGCGCTCTGCCACTATTGAGTTTGTGCCATTCATCGTGGCGTTCACCCGCGGAGAGGTGACTGTGGAGCACCGCGATTAATTCCGCTTGGAATCGCATCTTGAAGCGTTCAACGGTTTGCGGAGTTAGCGAAATTTCCGGCACGAGGACCAGCGCGCTGAGCCCTTGACTCAAACAGTGAGCGATCGCCTGCAGATAAACTTCGGTTTTACCGCTACCAGTTATCCCATGCAGGAGGATCGGGCGGCTATCTCTGGCTTTAATGGACTGAACAACAATTTCTAAAGCTTGTTTTTGGTCGGCATTCAATTCGAGGGCGGTGCTCGGCACGAATCGCTCGTTGGCGTACGGGTCGCGGTCGGCAGTTTCGAGTTCGACTCTAAGCAAGCCGCGGTCAACTAAATGCTGGATGGTCCGGTCCGTGGTCGCTGCGCGCAGTTGCAGGTCCCTCCAGTCGAGTGGTTCGGCGGCTGCGATTGCGAACCGCAACACTTGCGCTTGGCGAGGAGCTTTCGCTACGATCCTTTTCAAATCCTCATCTGAGATCTCACCGTTGACTGAAACGATCCGCTTTCGCTTAAAGCCAAGCTCGGCCTTCCTGATCACCTGTGGCAAGACGGACCGGATCGCTGCCTCGACCGAGCAGCAATAGTACTCCGCCATCCAACGCGCTAACGCTAACAACGACCTGTTCAGGATTGGACTCTCGGAGACGAGAGCCGAAATAACCTTTGGTTCGGTTACCGACGGCGTATCGACGAGCGCAACAACAGTTGCTAGTATTTCACGTGAACGTAGCGGAACTTTCACCCGAGAACCGACGTGAACTTTGCCGGCACAAGAATCAGGAATGGAGTAATCTAGTTCTTTAGCCGTGGGTTCATCGGTGACGACTCGGGCGTACAGCTGCATGTTGGTTGTCGTAGTCTAATGGCTTTAGAGCAAAGTCAAAATCAGAACAGTGGATGGAGCGGGGCGGGCGTATTCCTGCTTAAGCTTGCCCTCGTGCTCCTTCTTTCCTGCGCTACCGCAGTGGCCTATCTGGCGCTTCGATCTCACGATCCAGTCTATGTCCTGCGGGAGCTAAAGGATTGGACGGATTATCGGCGATTCGATTCTCTAATCGTCAAGGTGGCACGCGAGTACGATCTGGATCCGCGATTGATCAAGGCCGTCGTATGGAGAGAAAGCCGATTTCAAGCGGACATGGTTGGCCGAAACGGTGAACGCGGTCTTATGCAGGTTTCTGGAGTTGCGGCGAGAGACTGGGCCGCGGCAAAAGGGTTGCCGGCCCCGCGCCCGGAACAAATGTTCGTTCCGGAATTGAACTTGGAAGTTGGCACCTGGTATCTGAGTAAGGCGGTTCAACGTTGGAATGGTGAGGATGACGCCGTTCCGTTTGGCCTTGCTGAGTATAATGCCGGTAAAAGCCGAGTTGATCGGTGGGTTCGTACGGCGCTTCAGAGGGGGAATGGCCGCCCGGTAACGGCTCAAAGTTTCCAGGACAGCATCGATTTTCCGTCTACGGCGCGATACGTGAGAACGATTCTGGCGCGGTATGACTTTTACAAACGGCGCGGACCACTGCTGGTGGGAGAGCCTGGACCGTCGTAGGAGAAACGCCATGGTAGACTGGTAGGGCGAGGCTCCGGGTAGGGCGAGGCTGCGTCCGAGCCGAGGTTGGCGCGTCCTCCTCGGCTCGGACGGAGCCTCGCCCTACCGTTCGCCAAGAATCGGGAAAATTACCCTGAGCGCTTGCACGACGGCATGGACATTGTGGACACGAAATATTGAGGCGCCACGCAATGTGCCCGCTACGACGCACGCAATCGTTCCGGCATCTCGATCCGCCGGATTGGAAATTCCGAGGACTTCACCGATCACGGTCTTTCGGGAAACCGGAAGCAGAATCGGGCGCTCAAAGTGTTTTAGCTGTTCCAATTCCCGATAGATGCGGAGGTTATCCGGTTTTTGCTTGGCAAAATCGATGCCGGGATCGAGCACAATCGCTTCGGGAGCAAGACCGGCAGCAATCGCCTGCCGAATCTTCTGTTGGAAAAAGCTGCCAAGCGTGCGGAGGACGTCTCGGTACCGGACATGCGTATGCGGACGTTTCGGGAGCCCGACCGTGTGCATTACAAGAAGGCCAGCCCCGTACTTAGCGGCGATCATCGCGTTCTCGTCCGTCGGAAGCGCGCTCAAATCGTTAAGCAGATCGCCACCGAGCCGAAGTGCCGCCTCGGCAACCCTCGGCCGCCAGGTATTGATCGATAACAAAGGAGGAAATAGCTGTAATCCATCAACAGGCGCCTTTCCGGCGTAACACTCGCGAAAGCGGTCTATGAACGGCATGATTCGGGCGTATTCCACTTCTTCATCGATCGGCGCACGATTCGTCCGCGCGCTCTCGCCTCCGACGTCGATGATGTCGGCACCGAAAAGAACATGCCGCTGCGCAGTGGCCACGGCCCGTTCGATATTCAGAGAGCCGTCTCCGGCAAACGAGTCATCGTTGATGTTCACGATTCCCATAACCAAAGGGCGACGAGGGAACTTGATCGTTCTGCCCCTCATTGTCAGGATCATAAATCTACTTCGATCCGTTTACGTTTCTCAAAACGGCACACTTTGGAATAGCCAGCGTCGCGTGCCAGATCTCTCGCCAGCCCGAACCCGTACGCGATCTCTTCAGGTGCATGCGCGTCGGAATTGATCAACGTTGAGACTCCGGCTTGTTTTGCCATCTCGATAAATCCTGGCGCCGGATAGATTTCTTCGGCTTCCTTGCGAAGGCCGGCCGTATTGATCTCGAACGCCACGTTTTGTTTAGCCAGCGATTCTATGGCCGGTTCGTAGTACCGCCGAAGATCCCCGGCCGGTCGATAACCAAATTTTTTCGGCAAGTCCGGGTGAGCGACGAAATCAAAGAGCCCGCTTTCGACGCAACGGACATAGTGTTTCCAATAGAGCGCCCAGATCTCTTCGACGGGTTCCTGCTCGAATCGAGCGAGGTACTTAGGATTGTCGACATCCCAGCCCGGCGCGATATAGTGAACGCTTCCGATTAAATAGTCCCATTGCGCCATTCCTGCCAATTTCTCAATCCAGAATTCGTAGCCATCGACGAAATCGCACTCGAGACCAAGGCGAACAGGGAATCCGCTCGATCTGGCAGTTTCCACCATTTCAAAATAACGCGGGAGATCCTCAACCGACATCCGCCAGGCGTCGAATTGCTCCGGCATCGGGTTATGATCAGCGAAACCGATCTCGGTAAGCCCTGCTCGCACTGCGGCCTGCACATACTCGATGGGGTCGCCAACGGCATGGTGGCATAGCGTTGTATGGATATGGTAGTCGGTACGAACGGAGTTCATTCGGTGAAATGGGACAGCGAGTTTGTTTTTTGTGGGTTTCGAGGCAAACTTCCGTGCCTCTCTCAGTTCCCATCAGCCGAGTTTCGTTCTGACCGCACGATGCACCGAAAGCCAATATGGCTCATACCGGTATCGATCATCTGCGGCTGGCGCGCGGCTGGGCGGTAACGCAGACAGTAATTGGGAGCGCAAAGAAACGATCCCCCTTTAACGACCTTGCGAGGAATGCGGAACTGGGGTTGCGCTGGGTCATAGCTTTTCTCTGGCGAGACGATCCGGGGATTGACCGAGGGACCGCAACACGGTTTGACCACCTCGTCTGCGTGTCGAGGGACGTACCAGTCAGCGGTCCATTCCCAGACGTTCCCAGCCATGTCGTGCAGCCCATAGCCGTTCGCCGGGAAGGCGCCGACCGGTGAAGTTCCTTCAAAACCGTCAAGGAGGAGGTTTCGCCAGGGGAACTCGCCCTGCCACGTATTGGCCATCGCCTTTCCGTCAGGGAAATGCTCATCACCCCACGTGAACTTCGCTTCCTCGATACCGCCTCGTGCGGCATATTCCCATTCAGGCTCGGTGGGTAGATCCTTTCCAGCCCACTTCGCATAGGTCTCCGCGTCCTCATATGCGACGTGAACCACCGGATGCTGCTCAAGGCCTTCGAGCAGGTTGGATGGACCATGCGGATGACGCCAGCTTGCCCCTGGGGTCCACGTCCACCAATTCGCGTAATTGCGTAGATCGACCGGGCCTTTTGTCTTGTGAAAAACCATGGCGCCCGGAACGAGGTTTTCAACCGGGGCGCCAGGAAAATCCGCTGGATTGAGCGGGCGCTCGGCCACGGTCAGATAGCCAGTCTCAGCGACGAACCGGGCGAACTGTTCGTTGGTGACCGTGTAGCGATCGATCCAGAAGCCGTGAACGGCTACTTCATGGACCGGACGCTCTTCAACGTAGAACTCTTCCGAACCCATGCGGAATGTCCCACCGGGAATCCAGACCATGTCTGCGTGCCGCGCATCACACGAACGACTTATTTTGTTCCTTTTGTGGTGCCTTCTAAAGTGCATATACCGGACGAACTCTGGATTAGTCCGTCTCGTCTTGCTGAAGAGTGTCGGTAATCCGGCTCTCGTCTTCGAGCGCCGTCAAACGCGGCCTGCGATACCCTCCTTCAGTTTCTCCAATACCTGATCGACGGTGAAGCTCGCTGCCTTCTGCCGCGGGGGGAAATCCTTGAACGTCGCCAGGAACCTGCCCGTGATATGCTGTGCCGGCACGTACAGGAAAACATGATCGAAGATCCAGTCCCAGTACGTGTTAGAGGTGATGTCTGCAAATTCGAAGGGGTCTGTGCGCAGATTGTAGAGCTTCGGAACTCGCAATGTCACGAACGGCTCCGCCCAAATCTGGCACGTGCCCTGCACTCGCTGCTCCATAAAGACCAGTTTCCAGTTGTCGTAGCGCAGGGCGAGCAGGTCACCATCATCCGAGAAATAGAAGAACTCGTCACGCGGGCTCTTGTCCGTCTCGCCGGTCAAGTACGGTAGCTGGTTGTACCCGTCAAGGTGAACCTTGAACATCTTGCCGCCCACTTGATAGCCTTTAAGAAGCTTCTCCTTTATCTCCGGCTCACCCGCTGCTGCCAGGATGGTGGGCAGCCAGTCCATGTGGCTGATCAGTTGATTCGAGACGGAGCCCGCCTTGATCTTGGCCGGCCACCGCACCAAACCTGGCACCCGGAAGGCGCCCTCCCAGTTCGTGTTCTTCTCGCTGCGGAAGGGCGTCATGCCGGCGTCGGGCCAGGAGTTCATGTGCGGCCCATTGTCGGTGCTGTAGAA
>DASXBV010000125.1:0-2133 GCA_036491515.1 Chthoniobacterales bacterium | reverse complement strand
GAATGGGACAGCGGTTGATGAAAGCCGCACGGGAGTGCACGCGCTCACTTGTGGCGCTGCTGTTTTTTGCGCATGGGAACAGCCGGTTGTACCACCGCAAGCACGGAAGCCCATTCTGGGCAGAACTATTGCAGAACCGGGACCAAGTCGTCAGCGCGCGCGTTCGGAGAGAGGTTTACCTAGCGTTTGAATACATTCATTCGCTTGACAAGGCACTTGACTGGAGTGCTGAAAGTGCCTTCGTTCGCCAATCGCTCGCGCCGCTTGCCTCGGGAGCCTTTACGCGTGACGAAGCATCGTACTTTGTGCCGTTGCTTGCGGTAGATCCGCAGTTTGTTTCGCTGGCTGAGGCTATCAATTCGGAGGCATTACGGCGCGACCCGGACGATCCACGATTCCGCTTGTATTCGGTGTTCGGGCGCACCCGTTCCCCGTACGATCTCGATATTGAACAGTTAGATAAGATTTACCACGACGCGATCCGGCAGGGGGACACGAAAACTGCCGAGCTCGCTAGAGCCGCGATTGGGACCGCGGAAAACCTTCTTGAGCCACCGGACGAGAAGGAGGATTTTGGATTCCCTAGCGATGAACTCGAGGAAATGCAGCGCATGGCTGCACAAATGTCCGATGCGGATTTCGAGGAGTTCCGCAAAGAGAGCGAAAAATTCATCCCATTGACGTTATTTGATCTTGTAATGTCTGGGGTCAGAGAGAAATCTTCGCGACGGCCGCAATCTGAGAAGCGCCAACGTCCCAGCCGGAGGACAGACGAACCGGATCTCTTCAGTTAATGAATCCATATCTGATACTTCGCGTATTGCCAAGCGCCAGCGACGCCGAGATTCGCCGCGCGTACCTGGATGCCATTCGGAAATTCCCGCCCGAGCGCGAGCCGGATCGCTTCCAAACAATCTCCCACGCTTACGAGCAAATCAGGGACGAAAAGAGCCGGCTTAACTATCTGCTGTTTGACCGTGCATCTCCTGGCACTACGCCATTTGAAGTGTTCAAAAAATTTTGTGCCGCGTCGCCGGTGGAAAAGCCATTGGATTTCGAGGCGATGAAAGCGTTTCTCCGGTCATGTACGAAGACGTAGAAAAGCCTGAGCCAACGTCCGCCGCCAGCGACACCCCGGACCTTGATGCATTGAAGCAACGGCTTCGGCGGCAATTCGAATCGTGGCTGGAAAGCTTAGAGCAGATGCCTGAGATCCAGGAAGAAGCGGATGCGCCGGACCTTTACTCACTTTACGAGGAACTCACGGCACTTCGAAACGAAACCCGGAAGGGAAATCGCAAATCGGCCGAGGTTTTTGGCCGGTTTGGCGAAACCCTCGGTCAATTTCAAGATGAGATCAGACGATTGGGCGAGCAGTTGAGCCGTGTCGAGTCTGCGCGTGGGGACAAGCAGGTGTTGCCGCGTCCATACTTCCTGGCACTCGTCGAACTAATCGACCGGATGCACCGACTGGGAGCCGCTATCGAGCGACCGCCGCAGCCTGGGCGCCTTGCTTTTTTGAACCGTGATGGCCCCTGGAGAAAAGCGTGGGCGAATTGGCAACAGGGCTTTTCCATCCTCGTCACGCATTTCGAGAAACTCCTGGAACAGGCCGGCGTCCAGCGGCTGAAAACCGTAGGCGCGACTTTTGATCCAATCACGATGATTGCGGTCGCTACGATCGTTCCGAACGGCCGGCCGTTGAACGTGGTTGTAGAAGAGGTCGCCCCCGGGTATCGCTGGCGCGACGAAATCCTGCGTCCTGCCGAAGTCAAAGTCACCAAATCTGAATCATGAAAGAAGTTATCGCAGGCATAGATCTTGGCACTACCAACTCCGCTATCGCTTTCCTCAAAGACGGCGTGCCTGAAGTCGTTCCCATTGATGGTCAACCAACGATGCCCTCCTGCGTCGGCATTGACCCGAACGGCAAGCTGATGGTCGGTCAACCCGCCCGGAACATGCTAATCGCGTCGCCCGAGTCGACCGTGTTTTCGATCAAGCGCAAAATGGGTCAGGATACGCGCGTGGCGCTTGGAGAGAGGAATCTCAGCCCCGAGGAGATCTCCTCGTTCATCCTGCGCCGGCTCAAAGACGAAGCAGAAAAATACCTGAGCCAACCTGTTCAAAAAG
>DASXBV010000124.1:0-6321 GCA_036491515.1 Chthoniobacterales bacterium | reverse complement strand
GATTGTAATCGCTCTGATTTGTTGGCTCCTGCCGTTATTGGCGGTAATGTTGACATCGCTGCGGTCACTCGAAGATTTCAATGTAGGCAATTACTGGGGAATGCCGAAGGAATGGAAATTTTCGAACTACGCTGAAGTGTTCCAGCAGACGCCAATGTTCCGCTATATGCTCAACACGGTAATCATTACATTGCCGGCCGTTGCCGGGGCAATTGCTCTAGCGACCCTCGCCGGCTTCGCACTGGCTAAATATCGGTTTCGAGGCAATTTGTTATTGTTCTGCATGTTCGTCGGCGGCAACTTTGTACCATTCCAGATCCTGATGGTACCGGTCCGGAATATGGCGGTGCGGATGGGGCTTTACGACACCTACTGGGCGTTGATTTTTTTCCATCTCGCGTTCCAGACAGGTTTCTGTGCGCTGTTTATGCGGAATTTCATCTCGACGCTCCCCGACGCTTTGATGGAGTCGGCGCGCGTCGAAGGTGCCAATGAATTTCGAATCTTTTGGAGCATCATCTTGCCTCTGATGCGGCCGGCGTTGGCAGCGTTGGCGGTTTTAATATTTACCTTTGTCTGGAACGACTATTTTTGGGCGCTAGTCATGGTCCAGAGCGACGCGGTGAAACCTGTAACCACCGGACTCTCGGCCCTGCGCGGCGAATGGGTCGCATCGTGGCAGTTAATATCGGCTGGATCCATCATTGCCGCATTACCGCCCGTGGCAATGTTCTTTATACTTCAACGCCAATTCATCTCCGGCCTAACATTAGGCGCCGTTAAGTAGCTGGAATTCGACTTCACGTGAGCGAAGTCTTGCGGTTGGTTGTGTGTGATTCGAGTCAGGTCAGATACATCGTTTGTGAAACATTAGACGAAGTCATTCTTACCTCATCAGAAAGAATTTCTGTCTGTTGAGTCCTACGACAAACATTAGACGCTTAAGCAGAAAGGTAATTCGAGATGGAAGAAACTGGCTGCACCATTGGATCCGTTGATTCGTGCCCGAGCCTTGCACATTACCGGCGAGAACGAGCGCGTACTGGCCGGTGTGGCGGCGTTGGAGAGCGGTCAGATGCAGAAATTCGGCGAACTCATGTTTGAATCGCACGAAAGTTCGAGGCGTAATTTTGAAAACAGCACTTCGTTTCTGGATGCTCTCGTGGAAATCGCAAGTGAGACACAAGGCGTCCTTGGAGCGCGCCTTACCGGCGGCGGTTTTGGCGGTGCCACAATCTGGCTGGTCGAGAAGAGTCTCAGAGGCTTACCGCCAAAAAAGTGGGGCGACCTGCACGGCGCTCATCACAAAAGCTTCGCAAGGCGCCCGGTTAGTTAGGAGAAACTCGGGTTCTAATCACGACAGTTAGACTAGGGAAAAGGCCTGCAATCATGGACCAAAATCAGCATCCCCACCGTCGGTGCAACGCTCTGACAGGCGACTGGATTCTCGTCTCTCCTCATCGCACTCAGCGCCCCTGGCAGGGTCGAGAGGAGAGAGCCGCGCTCGACGAACGCCCCGCGTTTGACCCGAAGTGTTATCTTTGTCCGGGCAACGCGCGCGCCGGTGGTGCGAAAAACCCCCAATACACCGCCACCTACGTTTTCACGAACGATTTCGCCGCGATGCTGCCGAACGGAGCGCGTTCGGACTCTCCCGGTAGCGGCGGCCTTTTGCGCAACGAATCTGTTTCAGGGACGTGCCGGGTGATCTGCTTTTCACCGCGGCATGACTGGACGTTGCCTGAAATGCCGGTGGAGGCTATTCGAGGAGTTGTGGAGGTGTGGGCAGAGCAGACCGAAGAACTTGGCAGGGATTACCACTGGATTCAGGTGTTTGAGAATAAGGGCGACGTTATGGGCTGCTCCAATCCACATCCGCATGGCCAGATCTGGGCAAGCGACTTCATTCCCAACGAACCGGCAAAGGAAGATCGACAGCAGCTTGCGCACTTGCGCCAGCATGGATCGCTACTGCTCCTTGATTATCTTAAGCTGGAAATGGAACAAAACGAACGCATAGTCGTCCAAAATGATGATTGGGTGGCGCTTCTACCCTACTGGGCAACTTGGCCCTATGAGATACTGCTAGTCCCACGGCGGCATGTGTTGCGGTTGCCGGACTTGCTCGAAACGGAAAGAACGAGTCTTGCAGAAATTCTAAAGCGTCTTCTGACCCGATACGACAACCTCTTTGAAGTATCTTTTCCTTACTCCATGGGCTGGCATGGAGCCCCGACCGGTGTTGGTGAATTCGGGCACTGGCAATTGCACGCGCATTACTATCCACCGCTGCTGCGTTCGGCAACGGTGAAGAAATTCATGGTTGGCTATGAGATGCTCGCTGAAGCCCAGCGCGACCTGACGCCTGAACAGGCCGCGCAGACGCTTCGCAGCCAGTCGGAAATTCACTTCAAAAAGAGGAAATCATGAAAATCCTGGTTACGGGCGGAACGGGCTACATCGGCAGTGTGGTTGTCGAGCAATTGATCGCTGCAGGCGAGTCGGTGGTGGTATTTGACAATCTCTCTCAGGGTCACCGGGCGGCGCTGCATCCCGAGGCCGTTTTTGTTGAAGGCGATCTTGCGAATCGAGCAACAATTGATGCCGCTCTTGGCCAGCATCGGCCTGATGCCGTGATGCACTTTGCATCCAGGACGCTGGTAGGCGAGTCGATGCAGAAGCCGTTTTTGTATCTTGGCGATAATGTCACGACTGGCCTGAACCTGTTCCAAAGCATCGTCGAGAACGGTGTAAAACGTATCATCCTTTCCTCGACGGCGAATCTGTTTGACCAGCCAGAACGGATGCCCATCAACGAGTCCGAGCGTATCATCCCGGGCAGCCCATACGGCGAATCGAAATTCATCCTTGAGCGCATGCTGCACTGGCTCGACCGGATTTACGGAGTGCGCTTCGCGTGCCTGCGTTATTTTAACGCCGCGGGAGCGACGTCCACGCGGGGTGAAGACCACGACCCGGAGCTTCACCTTATCCCGCTGGTTCTCCAGGTCGCGCTCGGCAAGCGCGAGAAGGTCTCTATTTTCGGCGATGACTACCCGACCCGCGACGGGACGTGCGAGCGCGATTATATCCATGTCATTGATCTTGCACAGGCGCACATTCTCGCGTTGGGCACCCTCGACGGTGGCAGCCGCTTTTACAATTTAGGAAACGGTGAAGGTTTCACAGTCAAGGAGGTCATCGATACTGCACGCGAGGTGACTGGCAGAGCAATCCGCTCAGACGTTGGGCCTCGCCGCGCCGGCGATCCCGCCGTGCTTGTGGCGGCAAGCGAAAAGATTCGCAAGGAACTTGGCTGGGTACCGCGATTCCCGCACGTGCGCGAAATCATCGAAAGCGCATGGCGATGGCACCAAGCCAATCCTGACGGTTACAGGGATTAATAGGAGCCGAGAGAATTCTGAAACAGTTCGCCTAGCTGAAGAAAATGTTTTTTTCGGAGGAACCATAGAAGCCGATCCGTAGCCTTTGTGCGGGCCGGCTATCTAAATTTTAGGTAATGGAATGGAGAAGAAGATGGACATCCTGGCTGCTTCCCGAGCTCTTTATCCCGTTCTAAGCCAGATTGAATAAATGAACATTCTCCAACTCGACTCGCTCACGCAGAGCTTGGCGTTTGCCGTTCCTGACCAGGGGTTTCCAGAGGTTATTTACTGGGGACCGAAGCTTTCGAGCAAGTTACCGAGCGTCGCCACGAGCCTTACTCGAAAGCCCCTCCCGCAATCGAAGTTGATAGAATACACCCCAGTCTCGATTATCCCGGAATACGGGCGAGGGTTTTTCGGAAACCCTGGTCTGGAGGGCCATCGAGGCCGCACCGCATGGGCAACCCAGTTCCAGCCGCACAGCACGGAGCGCACAGAGGATCTCTTGGTGTTCTTGGGGCAAGATCCGGTCGCTCAGTTGGAGTTGAAGGTCTCGATTTTCTGTAGCGCTCACGTCGGCCTTATCCGGATACGTTCTTCAATCAAAAATATGGGTAAATCGCCCTACGAACTTGAATGGTTGACGGCAGGTTGTTTGCCATTACCCAACAGCTGCAAGGAAGTTTTAACTCTCGCCGGTCGCTGGAACCGCGAGTTTCAAGAACAACGCTTGGTCCTTCCGATCGGTCAGTACAGATTCGAAAACCGTTATGGACGTACCTCGCATGAATACTTTCCCGGGTTGATCATGGGTGACCAGGGTTTTGGCCAGGAGCAAGGGGCTGTCTTTGGTTTTCATCTCGGTTGGAGCGGCAACTGGAGATGGATAGTTGACCGAACACCGCATGGCGATCTCTTCGTTCAGGCCGGAGAACTTTTTCTTCCAGGAGAGTTAGTGCTCGAGCCGGGGCAAGCGTACGACACTCCGCCATTGTATGTCGCGACCGCAAACGGTCTGAATGATTTGTCGCAACAATTCCACCAGTTTGTCCGCGATCGACTGGTTCAGTTCCCCGATCCTGCGAAACCGCGTCCCGTGCATTTCAACAGTTGGGAAGCCGTTTATTTCGATCAGGACTATGAGAAACTCTTCAGGCTCGTGGGTTTAGCTGCGAAAGTTGGAGCCGAACGCTTTGTGCTGGACGATGGCTGGTTCAGAGGCCGGAAGGATGATCGGGCTGCACTCGGAGATTGGGAGGTCGATCAGAGCAAATATCCAGAGGGTCTCCAACCGCTGATTGACTGCGTCGAGGCAGCCGGCATGGAGTTCGGTATCTGGGTTGAACCCGAAATGACAAACGAGAATTCGGACTTATTCAGGTCGCATCCGGACTGGATATTGCATGTACCGCCTTACCACCAGCCGATTGGTCGCTACCAATATGTCCTGAACCTGGCGCACATGGAGGTTAGCGATTATCTGTTTAACGCTCTATCCAAACTACTCACCCAATATCCAGGCATCAAATACCTGAAATGGGATATGAATCGCGACTTGACTCTCCCCGGCGGGAAAGACGGACGTCCCTCCGTTCATGACCAGACGGTGGCTTTATACGAACTTCTCCGCCGGCTTCGCGAACGACACCCTTCGGTGGAGATCGAATCCTGTGCGTCCGGCGGAGCGCGGGCGGACTTCGGGATTCTCGAACAAACTTGCCGGATCTGGGCATCCGATAGCAACGACGCTCACGAAAGAGTCCTGATCCAACGTGGGCTCAGCTATTTCTTCCCTCCGATTGTCATGGGTTCGCACGTTGGACCATCCACGGGGCACCAAACAAAGCGGAAACTCTCGCTGCCGTTCCGATGCGCAGTGGCTTTGACTGGGCACATGGGAATGGAGATTGACCTCCGCGACTTGTCGCCGGAAGAACTCCCAACGTTGGAGTGCTGGACCGCGCGCTACAAACAACATCGAAACCTGCTCCATAGCGGCTCCGTTCGACGACTTCAAACGGATGACCCAGCCATCTACGCCCACGCCGTCATCAGCGAAGACCGCAAACGCTTTCTTCTCTTCGTCTTCTTCACAGATACAACTCTGAACAGCGTACAAGGTCCGGTGCGCATCACCGGGCTCGACCCAAGCCGATCCTACGAGCTTTTCCTTTGGGACAAACCCGAGGTGCCGAGTCCCGCCATGCAGCGGTTCGATTCAGACTTGATGTTGGAAACAATGGTAACGGTATCCGGCGAATTCCTGGAGCAAGTCGGCATCGTCCTACCCGTTGGCTTTCCGGATTTCGCGGTGATCTTAGAGGGCAACCCCAATGACTGATTTACAAGGCTTACGGCAATAAGGGCCAACACAAGGGAAGACTTTCTATCGGTCTGCAAGGGAAAAAATGATCGTTATTCACATTCTTTTAGCTGAAGGATCCAAGAGCTCGCTTGCCGACAAAGGGCAGGAGCCATGGAAATTGCCTCTCCCGGAGTTTATCGTCGAATGCTACCGTAAAAGCTTTGGCCGATCAGAGCCAGAGCATGTGCGATCTTTGGAGGAAGTGGTACAGGCTGAAGAGATGTGGCGCAAAAAGAAACAACCACGCAGGGCCGATAAGATGCTCGTTCCGGCTGGGTCCGCCCAATCGGCGGTTCCAGGCGACGGTGTTGCCTCCGCTTCGCAGCGACAGACCCATAGCCGAACCTTGGCGTTAGCGCGCGATACGCGAACTATGCGGTTTCACGCGAACCACGTATCCAGTTCGGTCTCTGGCGACTACTACCAAGTCATGTTCGAGGCCGAGGAAGATACGAATGATCCTGATAGCCCTTATTTTTTGATCCAACGACAATTCGAAACGTCAGATGGTGGTAGGTGCTATATCGAGACGCACGACGAGAAGTATATCGGTCATTTTCTTCTGCGCCG
>DASXBV010000123.1:0-14927 GCA_036491515.1 Chthoniobacterales bacterium | reverse complement strand
GCCGCCCCAATCCAGTCCGAAGCCATTCCGTTGATTATGAGTGGAAGTGATGTGGTCGGCCAATCGCAGACGGGTTCGGGAAAAACGGCAGCTTTTGGAATTCCCGCGGTCGAACTTGTGGACCCGCATCTGCACGCTGTCCAAGTCATTATCCTTTGCCCTACCCGCGAGCTAGCGGTTCAAGTCGCAGAAGAAATATTCAAGCTCTCCATATTCAAACGCGGGGTTCAATCTGTACCAATTTACGGTGGTCAGTCGTACGACCGCCAGATCCGGGCCTTGAAGCAGGGCGCACAGATTGTCATCGGTACACCCGGGCGAATTCTTGACCACATCGACCGAAGAACTCTGGCACTGGATCAAGTTAAAATGGTCGTTTTGGATGAAGCGGATGAGATGCTCGCCATGGGCTTTCGCGACGATATTGAACAAGTCCTGAAAAACGTTCCGACAGAACGCCAGTTTATCTGTTTTTCGGCCACCATGGCCGAAGCGATCATGGACCTGATCAATAAGTTCGGCCGCGATCCGAAGGCGATTCGGATTGAGCACAAGGTCCTGACTGTCCCCACGGTCGAACAAGCTTACTACGAGATTCGAGGCCGATCCAAGACCGAGGCTTTGACCCGACTCATCGATCTCCATGATCTCAAGCTCGGCATCATCTTTTGTAACACGAAGCGAATGGTGGACGACCTGACGGACGAATTGGTGGCTCGCGGTTATTCCGCCGATCGCATCCACGGCGATATGAGCCAGGCTCAGCGGGACCGGGTAATGACGAGATTCCGGAACTCAGGCCTGGAATTCCTCGTGGCAACTGACGTGGCCGCGCGCGGTATTGATGTCGATAACATTGAAGTTGTCTTTAACTACGACCTACCCTGGGACGAAGAAGATTACGTGCACCGGATCGGTCGGACCGGACGCGTAGGCAGATCCGGGCGCGCATTCTCTTTAGTGGCTGGACGTGAGATTTACAAGTTGCAGAGCATCGAACGCTACACCAGGATGAAGATCGCGCGGTACCAAGTGCCGTCTCTCGACGAAGTCGACGAGAAACGCACCAACCTCTTCTTCGAGAAGATCCGGGCGGCACTTCAAAGGGGCGATTTTGAAAAAGAATCGCGAGTCGTGGACCGACTCCTTGAGCAGGGATTTTCGTCGACCGACATTGCCTGCGCAGTGATTCATGAATTGCGGAAGGACGATACGCGCAATCTCGAGAGCCAGGGAGCGAGATCAATCGAAGAGCCGCGTCAAGGCCAACCGAAAAGTAACAAGCAGCGGACCTCTCATTCTCGAGACAGAAGAAGCCGGCGAGGCTCCGAGTAGGGACCACGGGCAAAAGTACCATAGGCTAGCTAGCTAGCTAAGCTAGGCTAGCTAGCTAGGCTAGGCTACTTTGGCCGCCGTCCCTACTCGGAGCCTCGCCTTACTGTGATTCTTCATCGAATGGCGTCTGGTTCACGCGATCCCCTTCGAGCGGATAACCGGCGTCCTCCCAGTCCGCTATTCCGCCCGCATAATGCCTGACGTTCTGAAACCCATGGTCGACTAGTTGCTGATACACGAGCACACTGGCCGTGCAGCCGAAGTTCGAGCAATAGACGATGACCTCCTCCTTGGGATCGAGGGTTTCCAGAGCATGTTGCAGGCTCTTGAAATGGAGAGAACCGGGAATACGTTTGGCCCGGAACATCCAGTCATCCAGACAATTGACCAGCTTGAATTCCTCGCCGCCATCCAGCTTCTCTTTTAATTGCTCTCGAGTAATTGTGCTCATAAATCAGATTGATTACGCTACGCATTTCGGATGTGTCGCTCAACGGGCCAGATCCCAAGCAATGTTGTGGTGAGATCTGTGACCGATTTAAATGAAAAAAGTGGCTGCTTTTAATTAGACGGCCGACATTCAGATCAAGTCAAACAATGGAAATACCCGGCCTAATAAATACGGAGAGTCGCTATTCGGTGCATGAAACGATCGATCGATTGGTAGACTTGCTAAAGTCGAAAGGTATAAAAATCTTCGCTCGTTTCGATCAAGCCGCGGAGGCTCAGGCAGTCGGCCTTTCTATGCGTCCTACGGAGCTTTTGATCTTCGGTGATCCGAAATCAGGTTCGCCGCTAATGAATCTTTATCCGTCGCTGGCGATCGACCTTCCATTGAAGGCTGTCGCCTGGGAATCCGAAACAGGGACAGTCTATTTAACCTTTAATTCCGCTGAATACCTGACTGAAAGGCATCATCTCGAGGGTATGCCTTTCAAGGCCGTCGAATCACTGCTTGTCCGCGCGGTGGATTAGCCGAACTTGACCGACTTACGAAGAGGGTAAAGCGAGACGCTTTAATTACCAAGAGTCAGGATGAGCCAACGAACCCGACGACCTCGCCGGGAATCATTCGCCACTCAAAATGGCGGCCTAACTAAGGCTCGAGGGTGACTTTTACCGAAGTCAACCCTGAGATCACGAGATCGATACCTTTCTGGTAATCACTCAACGGGAGACGATGGGTGACAATCTCATCCATCGGCAAAAGCCCTTGCTCGATCATGCGTGTGGCCACTGGATAACATCGGGGACCCAGGTGGGACCCATGAATGTTCAATTCTTTGGTGTCACCAATGATGGTCCAGTCCACCGTCACCTTTTCGCGCATGACGCTAAACTCAACCAATGTCCCGAGTTTTCGGATCATGTGCAGACCCTGCTCCACAGCGGCGGGATGACCCGTCGCTTCAATGTAAACGTCGCAACCGTAACCGTCGGTCAGATCGCGAACTTTCTGGACCGCGTCCTCCTTCTGCGGATTGATACCGAGGTCAGCGCCAGAACGTTTCGCAACTTCCAGCCGGTCATCACTGAGGTCGAGCGCGATGATCCGCTCGGGTCCTTTCATCTTGGCAGCGGCTACCATCCCTAATCCAAGCGGACCGCAGCCGGCAATCACGACGGTATCCTGGAACTTAATGTCGCCTCGCTCCACCGCGTGAATCGAACATGCGAGCGGCTCGATGAATACCGCATGATGCATCGGAATGGAATTCGGAACTTTGTAGTTCAGGGCGCCGGCGGGGAATACCATGTAGTCGGCCCAGGACCCGAAAGTGCGCTGGTGAAAGCCGTAGATATCATGGACATTGCACATCCAGTAGGAGCCACTTTTACAGTATCTGCAGTTCCAACAAGGGACTATTTGTTCGCTGATTGCATGGTCCCCAATTTCGAGGCCATACAATTCAGCGGCACCATCTCCCAGTCCTACCACCTCACCGACAAACTCGTGACCGGGAGTTACCGGAGCCTGGCAGTACCCTGTCCTATGTTCGTCACCCCAAAAAAGGGCGGCACCTGTGTAACACTTTATGTCGCTGGCGCACACGCCGGTGCTCTTAACCTTCAGCAGTACTTCGCCAGGACCAGGCTTCGGAACCGGACGTTCTTCGAACCGGTAATCGTGCGGGCCATGCGTCATCACTGCCGGCATGGTTTTTGGTAGTTTATCGACTATTGCACTCATGGATTTGTGTTTTGGTTTGGAGTGATATTTCCTCTATGAACTTTTAGACTAGCCTTTAGCGCGATCGCCTGACCCTGCATCGAAATTGGCGACCGCTATAAAAGAAATGGCCCCAACCAGATAGTTGCGCATTTTCGGAATTTTTGCTCGCCGTTTTCTGCTCATTTCTGGCGAAAACCGAAAAGAAGCCAAAATCGGCGACAAGACCATGATGGACACCTCAATCGATTCGAACGCAGGAGGCAATCTCCCCATTAAAAAAATTGACGTCGCCGATCCGCAACAGGGCGGCGCCGCGCCGCGCTACAGGGAATAACTCGTCCTCGTTGAAAAGGAGGCGACCTCGCAGAAGTAAGCCCGATTCCAGCAAGACCTCACAGTGGGCGCCGAGAGGAAGCCCCAATTCGGTCCCGAGACGACGCAACGCCGCTTTCTGCTGCTCTCGCCAGAGCGACAGACCATCGCTGGCATTCCCGGCGAATTCGAAAGCGAGCTGACGCGTTGATTCGTCTTCATTCTGTTCCATCATTCAAATTTACTTGAGAAATTCCCACACTAACCATTGAAAACTCTAAGAAAGAGTTCTTCGTTTCCAGTTCACTGTGTTCAAAAGGACTCTCTCCATAGTTCAGTTGGCATTTGCCATTCTTACTTTCCGAGCTTCGGCGGAGCCGCCTATCCAGGATCCGATCGCCGACTACTTAGCGATGAATGTACCGGATCGTGTGACTAATGTAGGGCGTCTCCTGGTGATCAAGAAAGTTACGGTTGACATGGAGGGTAATGGAAAGAACGAAGTTTTTGTCGGGACCTGGTACCGAAATT
This sequence comes from Chthoniobacterales bacterium, assembly GCA_036491515.1. Taxonomy (GTDB): domain Bacteria; phylum Verrucomicrobiota; class Verrucomicrobiia; order Chthoniobacterales; family JAFAMB01; genus JAFAMB01. The sequence goes on along the minus strand of DASXBV010000123.1, from coordinate 10,576 downwards.
CCGGACCCAACACCTGGCTTTGGGCTGGCTACTCGCCGGTCGCCGGCGGCTACGTACGCATCACTCCGCCGGATTCCGACATCTTGATCGACTTCGACGGGATTTATGTGGGTTATCTCCCCGATCTTGGTCGAACCGGAATGGCTCAGGCTTACAGTCTGGAACTCGACAACAAAGATCGGGGCCAATCAAATATGATCAGTGACCTCACTTTTTATTACATCGAGGACGAAAAGTTGATTCAGCAAGGCACCGGAGCGCTGGACCGTGATGACCCTGAACAAGAATCGAAATATGAGTATTACTTCGGTCCGAACCGGAAAATCTCAGCAACGCCAAAAATCGAATCATTTACGGTTCCGGAGTTGGCAGAGCGGGGTTACCACATTCCGGTTTGGCGACCGCTAAAGCCGCCCGGATCATAAGTGAAAGCGTCCCGCTTTACCCGCGGTAGCCCGACTCTGCAAGGGCTACGTCGCGGCCAAGTTGTCCGACTATGCTGGCCCCAAGACGAGGGCGCGCCGTAGCGTAGCGAAGGAGGCCTAGTAGCGTGCCGCATTGCGTTTATACTGGAAGAGCCAAATCGAGGAGGTTCGTTTGCCGAGAAGGCAAAGCGGGACGGTTTGCTTACGACAAATACCTGAAAAACCGCTCTTTCGCTTCGTCTAATAGAAGGTTAAGATATTGTTGCTAATGAAGAGAGGGAACTTATGAGAAAATATTTGATCGCGGTTTGTGCGATTTTTGCGGTGACTGCCGGTGTAGGCTTGGCCCAGGAATTTACGGCCACCCCTCGCGTTGCTCCCCAACCTGGACCGTCACGGCCGTCCGTCGAACAGAATTCGAATTCGTCCTGGTTCAAAAAATTTGTGACAGCTCGAAATAAACTGCAGCTGCTGAACCCGGGGGCGCCTCCACAATATGGTAGCGGCCAGCAAGTTGTCGTTGCAAACCCTCAAGACCCGAAGGAGAGGCCGTATGCCATCCGATTGTTCTCGATCGAATTTTAACTTAAAGGCTATCGGCAACGGGTAAATTACGTATTGCGATCTTTTGTCCCACATTTCTGAAGCCGGAGATGCTTCATGTGTACCGCCAGGTGGTGGGACTTCACAAGGTCGCGCCGGTGGTTTCTACATTTAAGCGGGAGAACTCTGATCGTTTTCCGTTTGAACCCGTCCGATTGGTCCGCCGCTCTCTCTTTCGCTGGCTGCGCCGGATCTGGAGCGTTCAGATTAGAAACGTTCCACCGCGAGCTCTCCCAGATGAAGTCAGGTCGATGCGCGGTATACTAACCGCGGATCGTTGCCAACTGCTGCACATTTACTTTGGCAACAACGGGCTCTTCTGGCTGCCGCTCCTGCACCGCCGCCCTGTTCCAAGCGTCGTGTCCTTTCATGGAGCGGATGTCCGGGTAAATGTGGATTCGCCGCCTGCTCGGCGCTTGTTTCTGGAACTTTTCGCATCCAGTACGCTGGTCCTGGCGCGGTCCGAATCACTCGCTTCTTCGCTTTTGGACCTTGGATGTCCTCCGGCTAAGCTTCGGATCCAGCGCGCCGGGATCCCGCTGGATACGTTTCGCTATATGCCTCGCCGGAAACCAGCGGATGGAGCGTGGCGACTGCTGCAGGCCTGCCGCCTGATCGCGAAGAAAGGGCTTGAATTGACAATTCGAGCCTTCGCTACATTCTCGAAAGGATACCCGAACGCCAAGCTCATCATCGCGGGCGACGGCCCCCTCCGCGGCGCCTTGGAGGACTTGGCGAAGAGATTGCGATTAGACGATAGAATCTATTTTGCGGGATTTGTCAGCCAGGCAGCGCTCTTGGAATTTTATCGCGAAAGTCACCTTTTTCTCCATCCAAGTGAGCAAACACCAGGTGGCGATCGAGAGGGCATCCCAAACAGCCTGTTGGAAGCGATGGCAACAGGACTCCCCTGCATCGCGACACGCCATGGCGGGATCCCTGAAGCCGTCACTCATTTGGAGTCCGGAATACTGGTGGGAGAGTCGGATCTCGAGAGACTTGAAAACTGGTTGGAGCGTTTGGCTCGTGACGATGAACTGCGAGACTCCTTAGGAATACAAGCGGCCCAGACGATCGCGAAGAAATTCGATCTGACAACCCAAATCGAGAGGCTCGAAGAGGTTTATTTGAGCCTATGCGAGCGGCCTGCCGCGCGATCCGGCGCCCCAAGCGATAACGGACGAAATCGCCATTGCACGGGGTAGGGACTCCTCGCTCCTGGCCTCGTCGTCGTCCTCGTCCTCGAACATCCGAGTTTCACAATCAGAATAACGGGACAAAATAATTGCGGGACAATCGGGCTCTTTTGCCTGCAGAAAACGACTTATCGAGGACGACGACGAGAACGAGGACGAACTTCTCAATCCGGACTAGATCCGCAGCATCCTTCGCCTGTACTCCTCATCAAGGCGATTCTCGATCCGATCGACCTCCGCTTGCGACATCGGAACAATCCCGCCTAACGCAAAGGCTCCGACAAAAATCTCCGCGGCTTTCACCGTCATCGACATCGCGACGCGGACCGCATCAACTGATTGTCCGATCGTGATCACACCATGGTTCTCGAGCAGGATCACCTTCGGCGGTCTGCCGTGCCTGCGTTCAAAGCTTTGTACATCCTGCCGAATTCGTCTGGCCAAGGCCAGTCCAGGATCCTCGTATGGAATGAACAGTGACAAAGGCCCACAACAAACGACTTCATCCGGGAAACGTCTTTCTTCCGCAAACGAGGCACCGAGTGAAGAACAAAGAATCTGATTCACCGGAATCGGGTGCGTGTGGCCGACATAGTTGACGCCGGAAAGCGTAAGCAAAAAGGCGTGAAAAAAGGTTTCCACAGACGGCTTCAGGGCGGTCTCTCGAACGCGAGAGTCGCGGAGAATTTCTTCGATCTCGGCTTCCGACACATTTTCTCGATCCAAAACTGGAAGGAGCCTATCGAAGTAACAATGGGTGAGTTCGATTTCGGTGAGTGTCGCCAGGCTGCTCCCGCTTGCTTTCACTGCAAAGACCCTATCGTCTATGCGGCCGGAGGTATTTCCTTCCCCTAAGATCGTCCAGCGGGCCTGCCCGAATTCATGGGAGAGCTCTAGGAGCCGCGCATGCACCAGGACTGGGTCTTGGTCTGTCATAGGTTCAGAACTGGTAGGGACGCGCTCCTGCGCGTCCGGGCCAACACGTCCACATCACCAGCAACACACGCGCCCGAACGCGCAGGAGCGCGTCCCTACCGACGGCCCATTTTGAACGCGATAACATTGCTTATATGGGAGACGGCACACTGGAACAGCCACCAGCCTACAAATTGCCGCAGAAGTGTACCTTGAGTCCGAGCTCATGCATAACGGCCGCTTTGGTAAACATTGCCAGGCGAGCATCTGCGCGCTCAGGACCATAGGCCACCTGGATATGGTTCGATTTGTGTTGAGCCATCATCTGGTCGCGACTTATACCTTGCAGGACAGCGTGCATGATTGGCCACTGCGGGGTGGTTAGTTGCCAGCGTTCGTTTGTTTCTTTATCCGGGAGACGAACCACTTCGGCTAACCCGGTATCAAAATGAAGCTCGCCACCTGAGATGTAAACACGGCTCCAGACAACCCAGCCTGGTTTGCTGATCCCCTTGCAGGTACCGCCACCCAAGCGAAAATACATTGGCGGTTGGCGTTCGCTTGAGGTCCCCTCGTACCCACCAACGAAATGAGCGGACGGGGCACCTCCGCTAATCAAAAAAACCCAGACATACGCGTCGACATCAGCGTTCTTGAAATGACGCCCCCACCTTAGATCGTGCAATGTCGTCTCGGGTGGATAACCCAGTTCCTGCCATACGCGGTTGGTGATCAGACCATCAAGGCCGGCGCACTCGTCGACTTCGTTAAAGTGCGGTAACGCTTCACCCACATAGAGTTCCCGGCCTGTCCCCTCATGATGAACCGGGGGCCTGTCAACGTTATTCAAGAGTCCCTCAACAAGGTCCGACGCAGGGACAAGATCCTTCAGCCCTTGCTGATATTGAATGCCGATCGTTGCACAACCAAATTCGTCTGCCAACCGGACCGCTGCGACATACATCTTGCACTGTTGAAGAACCTGATTCTCCGTAAGGTCGACTTCTTCATTCGGACCGAAATTGAATTTCACTCCTCGCGAAATCAGCCACTCGTAAACTCTGCGAGCTTCTTCGTCTGAAACGGTGAGCATTTTTGCATACAGAGTCGACTGACTCAGTCTCTCCTTATAAACGCCGGTCGGGTGTAGCAGCTCGTCTGGAATGATCGCGTTGTACATACCCATGCAACCCTCGTCGAACACCCCCATGATCGCTTTCCCAGAGAGGAAACGCCGGGCAATCTTCTCCCCGTATTTTCGCGCCGCAGAAGGGATTTTGACATCCTTGAATTTCAAAACGTGTGAGGTGTCATGTTTTACTTTCCCCTTTTGGAGCCACTCTCGCAGATTCTTAATAAAAAATTTATCTTTGAAATCCTCGCTCCAGAGAGTGCTATACTTCACGCCCGCCTTGGTGAGGCTTCCATTTAAATTTAGCAACCCAACCAAACCTGGCCACGTACCACTCCAGTTTGCAGCCGTGAGTATCGGGCCGTGGTGCGAAATGAGACCCCCCAGCAGATGCTGCGTGTACTGCCAAACAGCCTCCGCCGCGACCAGCGGAGCCTCTTGCGGTATTGACTTAAATACACGCAAGCCCATCTTTTGGGAGTCGATGAATCCGTGTCCCTTGGTTTCATCAAATGGATGCGCTCGCTTGACGCTAAAACCTTCGCGTTGAATTGCTCCAACCAGAGCCTTTTCCATCGCGGCCTGTGCGGCTTCGCATTTTTGGTTGGCTGATAAACGAAGATCGCCGTTGGCGACAAGGTAGACTGTATTCATAATTAAAATTTGCTTCCCGTTTGCCCCAAAATTACCACCAGCGAAACTGGCTGAGCGTCGCGTACACCAACAACAGCGTCACTATCACCATCAAAAAGAAAGTCGAGCCAATCACTATAGATACAAACAACCAGTCGCCTCTGGTGACCCCCTTGGCTTGGCCGGCGTATCGTTGCAGGATCTTGTAGTTTCGAATATTTGGCTTGTACCAGAGTACAAAAATATCACCAAAAAACGGCACCATTCCCACGACCCCATTGATCAGGATGTTCAGCGCCATGCGAATAACCGCGATTTTCGGCAACCGATGCCGGACGCTCCGATATAAAAGACCCGCGGACATGAGCGAAGTCGCTTGATCACCCAGAATCGGTATCAGTCCGATGATCGGCTCCAAGCCAAAGCGGATACGCGTTCCCGGAATCACAAAAAACGTATCCAATAAGCGACTGACGAACCTAATGAACGGATCGGGATCGTTCCACTGCTTCGCTTTCCTCTCAGGAGGCAAAACCTCCACGTCGATATAATCCGGCCCTTCTACTGGTCGGCCGGTTCTTGGACCGCTTTCCATTATAAACCTTTCAAGGGGAAATCTGCCTCTGTCCTGCCGACTTTTATGAAACACGTGCCGCGCAGGATTCGGTTCTGAACGAAGGACAGCGTTCCCTAGCCCGGAATTTCTCGCAACATCTGAGAATTTGTCGGGAATTTCTTGAGGAAAGACAAAAGCCTTTCGATCGCTTCGGGCGGCCGGTGTCCGGCCAAGCCGCGCCTGATCGTGTTAATTTTCTCCAGATCGTGCACTGGCAGCAACAACTCTTCCCTGCGTGTGCCCGATTTGAAGATATCGATGGCCGGATAAATCCGTTGATCGCTGATCTGCCGATCCAATACCATTTCCATGTTACCGGTACCTTTGAACTCCTGAAAAATCAGTTCATCCATCTTGGAGCCGGTCTCAATCAGGGCCGTTGCCATGATGGTGAGCGAACCCGCTTCTTCAGTATTTCGCGCAGCAGCAAAGAGCTTGCGCGGAATTTCCATGGCGCGAGAATCCATGCCGCCGCTCATCGTCCGGCCACTACCGGAGATTGCGTTGTTGAATGCGCGGCCGATTCGCGTCAAAGAATCCATCAGCACGAACACGTCTTTTCCGGCCTCGACCAAACGCTTTGCCCTTTCGATCGCGAGTTGAGCTATCCGCGTGTGGCTTTTGATATCGCTGTCGTTGGAACTCGCCATGATGTCACCTTTTGGTACAGTCCGACGAATTTCGGTTACTTCCTCAGGGCGCTCATCGACCAGAAGAATGATGAGCTTCATTTCCGGATGATTCCGAACAACCGCGTCCGCGATATGTTGCAAAAGCGTGGTTTTTCCGGTCCGGGGAGGAGCCACGATTAATCCTCGTTGTCCTTTCCCGATCGGCGTCATTAAATCCATGACACGCGTCGTATACCTGTCCGGAACGGTCTCGAGGCGAATTCTTTCTAATGGATTGATCGAGGTAAGCTCCTCGAAGACGGGCAGGTTCCGATATTTTTCGGGATCTTCGGAGTTGATCAGAGCCAGTTTAAAGAGCTGCGGGCCGCGACTGCCCCGACGAATTTCTCCCTTGATCCACAGGCCGTCTCGCAACGCGTGCTTTCGAACTACCTCCGGTGTAACAAAGATATCCTGCGGAGACTGGGTGTAGTTACGCTTTGGATCTCGCAGAAACCCAAAACCTTTACCAGAAACCTCAATTAACCCTTCACCGAAAATTGATTCATATCTGGGAGCTTCCACCGCAGGGGAGGTTTCCCGTATAGAGACAGTTGCTACCCTGGCGGGTTCTTCCCCCGCTTCATCAGTCTCGGAACGCCCTGTTTCAGGCAAACGCTCTGCGTCCTGCGTTGTCTTGCGGTTAGGCGTCGAGAGGGGCTCAGGCGCGCCCAGATCGTTTTCAGGTGGACGGCTATCCTGGCCCTCCGCCAATGTCGAATAGTTGTTCGTCTCGGAAGGGTCTTCTACCTTTGCCGGCTTTTTAGTTCTTCTCGTACCCGTTTTGTTTGCTGTTGTCTTTCGCACGCCTGCAGTGGTTTTCGTTCGCCGAGGTTTTTTGACACGGTCCACGTCTTCATTCAGCAAAGCGGGCTGTTCGTGTGCTTCTGACATAACTTCCATTTAAAAAAATATTTCCTCTCCGAACGGTTAGCTCGAAAGCTTTGTTATTAACTCATCGGAGATGTCGAAATTGCTGTAAACATTCTGTACGTCGTCGTTATCCTCGAGGGCATCGCACAGCCTGAGAACTTGGGATGCTAACTCTTCCTTTGCTACTGCAACCATGGTGTTCGGTAAAAAGGTTAACTTTTGCGAGTCGACGTGCATTCCAGCATTCTTGATCGCCTCTCCGACCTGGTACAACTGATCGTGAGGTGTGGTGACGACATACAGATCCTCATCCGTGGTTAGATCTTCGGCTCCCGCCTCCAAAGCGATCTCCATTAGTTTGTCTTCATCAACTCCTTTTCTCCCCAGAGTTATTTGACCCTTTCGCCTGAACATGTACGAGACTGCCCCTGATGCAGCCAAGTTCCCGTGGTTCTTGGCAAAAATGCTCCGGACATCCGCGGCAGTCCGATTTCTATTATCGGTTGCAGCCTCGGCAATTATGGCAACTCCGCCAGGCCCATATCCTTCATATATTAACTCTTCAACGATCCCTCCCTCGATCTCGCCCGTCCCTTTTTTGATTGCCCGTTCAATCGTATCATTCGGCATGTTTTGGGCACGCGCAGCGAGGACAGCCGTTCTCAGGCGAGGATTCAGATTAAGGTCACCGCCTCCCATCCGGGCCGCAACCATAATTTCTTTTGAGAACCTGCTGAATATTTTCCCGCGCTTTGCATCCAATGCGCCTTTAAAGCGCTTGACCTTCGACCATTTACTGTGACCCGCCATACTTCGGGTAAAAACAAAATCAGTTCGGAAATAAAGGGGTTTAAGTTTTACTAGCGACGCACTTGCGACCGATGAGAAAGCCAGACGACATCCAAGAGAGAACCGCCGATTAGCGCATCAACAAGCGATACGCCAAAAAAACCGCAGATGGACCGGTTTGTCAACTTACTTTGGAAGAAGCTCGCTTACGAACGGTCGAATCGAGGATTTTCTTTCGCAACCGCAGCGACTTCGGCGTCGCTTCGACATACTCATCACGGCCGATATATTCCAACGACCGCTCGAGGGTCATGCGCAGGGGAGTCGCCAATTGTACACCTTTTCCCTCTCCCTGGCTCCGCATGTTGGTGAGATGCTTTGCCTTGCAGGGATTCACGTTCAGATCGTCCGGACGAGAATTCTCCCCGACGATCATCCCTTCATAGACGTCTTCTTGAGGGCCAATAAAGAGTTTCCCGCGCTCTTGAACATTATTTAGAGCGTAGGCCGTTGAGGTTCCACCCTCCATGGCAACCAGCACGCCATTGTCACGATTCGAAATTTCACCCTTCGATGGCCCGTATTCCTTAAATAGATGGCTCATCGAGCCGAGTCCTCTCGTGAGATTCACCAGATCGCTCTCAAAGCCGATCAATCCGCGAGTCGGAATCACCGCCTCGACCAACACCGTGTTGGTCTGATGGTTCATGCTGACTATGTCGGCCTTCCGGCCAGCGAGCGATTGCAGAATATCTCCGAGGTTTTCGTTTGGAACGTCGACATAGAGCGTCTCGAACGGCTCCGTGATATTGCCAAAATTGTCCTTGCGAAAGATTACCTCGGGCCGCGATACCAGGAGTTCGAATCCCTCACGTCGCATTTGTTCGACGAGAATCGCAATCTGCATCTCACCTCGAGCGCTAAGCGTGAATACTCCGGCAGTTTCCGTCTCGCTGAATTGCAGCGAAACGTTCGTCCGGCATTCGCGAACCAGGCGCTCTTTGAGATGACGCGCCGTCAGAAACTTGCCTTCACGTCCGGCAAGCGGAGAATCGTTCACCAGGAAGTTCATCTGAATCGTCGGCGGATCGATTTCGACGAATTCGAGCGCGGTCCGCTCCTCCAAATCGGTCAACGTTTCTCCAATGAAAACCTCCTCAAAGCCGGCCAGACCGATAATGTCCCCGGCAGCAGCGTGTTTGACCTCGATCCGCTCAAGGCCCTGGTGCCCAAACAGAGCTGTCACCGTGTTCCGCTCACGCCGGCCGTCTTTGTGAATGCAAACAATCGAATCACCGACTTTTACTCGTCCGCTCACAATGCGACCAAATGCCAGCCTGCCGAGATAATCTGAATAATCCAGGTTGGACACCAACATCCGAAAATAGGTTTCGAGCGCTTTTGGCGGCGCTGGAATGTGCTTGATGATCGCCTCGAACAACGGTTCCATCGAGGTACTCGGCTCATGAATTTCCCTCATCGCGTACCCCTCCTTCGCACTCGCATAGATAACAGGGAAATCGAGTTGTTCATCGGTAGCATTGAGCTCGACGAAGAGGTCAAACACCATATCCAGGACCTTATGCGGACGACCATTTTCCCGATCGACCTTATTAATGACCACGAGCGGACGTGCATGATTCTCTAAGGCCTTGCGGAGCACAAACTTAGTCTGAGCTTGCGGACCGTCATGTGAATCAACGACGAGCAGCACGCCATCCACCATTTTCATAATGCGCTCCACTTCGCCACCGAAATCGGCGTGACCAGGTGTATCGATGATGTTGACGTGGTGATCCTTGTATCTGAAAGCGGCGTTCTTCGCCCTAATGGTGATCCCTTTTTCCTTTTCGAGGTCCATCGAGTCCATCACGCGTTCCTCGAGCTTCTGATTAAGCCTGAAAGTACCGGACTGCCGCAACAGTTGGTCTACGAGTGTCGTCTTCCCATGGTCGACATGAGCGACAATAGCGATATTACGAATGCGGTCCATAGAAGACGATGGAGAGTCGGGAAGATCACCGTGCATCATAAGATCGTCAACGAGGTTTGCGTTCAATCATCAGTAACCAAGGAGAGTTCTGCCTGGTGCACCGTCTCGCATATAATGGTGACGTCGTTGCGTTCAAAATGGGCCGCCGGCAAGGCGCGAGGAGGGCGCATATCTAAATCGATACGTAACCGACGAGCAACGCAGCCGCCGGCCCATTTTCAACGCAACCCTCCGGGCCGCGGCCAGTTGGCTGTTTTTCCGCGTTGCTCGCTCGGCCCGTATGAATCCAGATATGGGCGCTTCGCTCGCGCCTTGAAAAACAGCCAACTGACCTGCGGCGACGTCACCATTATATGCGAGACGGTGCACTAGCAGTCTCCGTCTTCACAGACGACTGCTAAGCCTGGCATTCACGGCCGGAAGTAAGACCTAGATAGTAGAGCAGTGCGCGGATAATACTTGTACTTTGCGGGTCAGGTAGCCCGGGCCGATGTGACGAATGTTGCGTCCGTGCACCGGGAAAGTCGGGGTATGAATCCTGACCGATTGTTGTCGGAGCGCTCGCAGTAATCGTGGCGTGCCCACTAATGCCGTAAATAAAGCATCCCGCATTGCCCGCGGAGTAAATAAAGCGTCCCGCTTTACCCGCGGTAAGCCAGCCCAGCGTCTCGCGTTGCGTTTTACTGGAAGAGCCAACTCGAGGGCGGCTCGTTCACCGAGAAGGCAAAGC
>DASXBV010000122.1:0-24554 GCA_036491515.1 Chthoniobacterales bacterium | reverse complement strand
CCACCCCCTTCAAAACGATGTTGATCAGCCCATAATTCGGCAATGTCATAAACCGGAACATGACGACCGAAGCAATGATCGGGAGCACCCACGTGATCATAGCGACGCTTCGAAAAAAATGGATGCCCGGGACTTTCTGGATCAGGAGGTGAGCCAGTATCAGACCGAGAAGCACCTGGAGCGCAACCGCAAAAAAAGTCAGCTCCAGAGAATGCAGCAGCGACACCTGGAAGACCGGGTCCTTCAGGAGTTTGAAATAATTGTCGAGCCCGATGAAAACGGAATGACCGGGATCGATGAGGGACTGATTGGTAAACGAGGTCAGGATTCCCTGAATCGTCGGGTAAAGGTTCAATCCGAGGATGACCAGGAGGGCGGGGAAAATGAGCCAGTAACCGAAGCTCCTCCGGCCCAGACTTTGCAAAAGTGTGAGTGAGCTGGTTCCGGCCCGAGGGACAGAGGTCATTCGTAGAGTCCGGAGATGGTGTAGCATAGGCTGATAGCCGAGAAGACAGGAGTCAGGAGTTGCCAGGAGTTCAGGAGGATAACCGGGAACAAATCCTTGGTCGAATCGACTGGTAGCCGAGTTGAATTCATCGTGTGGAAGCTCATGAATCACCGTCACAGACCGAAAAGCCGCCGTCTCTTTCTGCAACTCCTGAACTCCTGCAACTCCTGACTCCTGTCTTCTCGGCCTAAAGCCTATGCTACAATTGTCTAATCTTCCGATCCTTGTGAGACAAGTTAGAGCTGATTGTCTTTAGCCCGTTGCTGCAGCGTATTGTAAAGCGCCTTGCCGGCATCTTCCGGAGTTGCGTTCTTGTAAATCGCCTTTTGCAGGGCTTCCGTAATATCGTTAATGACAAGGCCCCAGTTAATCGGCGCCAGGGCCACACCGGTTGGCAACTGCGCGATGAAGGCCTGTTCCCACCAATCGTTTTTGAACTCGGGCAGGTCCGCGACATCTTTTCTGGGCGGGTTAACTCCTTCGATCCGATTCGCCGTCGCGACGAACTCTTTACTGGTCAGCAGCTTGACGAGATCCCAGGCGTCCTTCTTATCCTTGCTGAATGCGTTGATCGAGATCGGCTTCACTTCCAAATAAGTCGCCTGGACGCCCCCCGGCGGCAGCGGTAGCGGAACTACCCCCGTTTCTTCTTCGAGGATCTTTTTCGCAACGTCGCCGCTCGTTCGGTAACTGTAGATCCACGGACCCATCGGTACCATTGCGCTCTTGCCGGATACATAATCGGTGTCGGTGGCTTGATAGTCGTTCCCACGCGTATTCTGATTCGCAGCCGACGGGGTCGCCGCATAAAAGCAATCGGTATACAGCTTCAGGACCTCGGCCAGTTTTTCGGCCGTCGTATTCATCACCCATTTCTTGTTGGCGTCATCATACTTGTATGGGTTTTCGCCATTATTCACTTCGAAGAAGAACGAAATGAATTCCTGGAATGTTCTTACACTTCCGTTTTTTGTCGTTAACCCAAGACCCGCGACGCCCGATTCCTTCGAGGAAATTGTCGCCGCGTCCTGGAGGAATTCGGCCCACGTTTTTGGCGGAGTCAGCCCATATTTCTGGAACAGATCTTTCCGATAAAGCAGGACGCGAACATTCGTGTTGTAAGGTACGCCGTACAGTTTTCCGTTCAGCGTCAGAGCCTTGATGGTGCTCGGGATGAACTGGTCTTTGTCGGGCCATTTGGCGAACAGATCGTCGAGTGGCGCGAGCAATCCGGCTCTCTGATAAGCGATCATCCCTTCGAGCACGGACTCGATCACGTCGGGTTTGCCTTTGCGACCTTGCACGACAAACTTTTGCTGACCATCCTGATAGACTGGAGGTCCGAAGTTGTCGCCAACGGTCACCCCAGGGAGATCCTTGGACAGGTGTTCTTTCAACCACTGGGTCAAGGGCGCCTTCATGGGCCCTTCGGAAGACATGGGAGTGAACCAGAGAGCGAGCTCTGCGGCGAACCCGACCGACGCGGTAGCCGCGAGCGCGGCTACGATCGGCAAAATATGGAGGAACTTGATACGCATGATCGTTGATACTCCTTCGAATCTTGAAGTTTGGCAGTGTTAACAGGTGATTTTACGGGGGAAACTAAACGGCTTAATTGTTTAATCCGAAACGACCGCTGGCAAGTCGAGAGTTTAGGAGATTCGATCGGACGTGTACGCCCGGATCGCGCGGGAGCGCGTCCCTTCGGACGCGCAGCCCCGGATCGGGCGGGAGGGCGTTCCTTCGGATGTGCAATCTTGTGAAGCCAGCCCCAGCACCGTGCTTGTGCGAACGTGCGGGACAGGTTATTCTCCGTTTTTTCCGATGAGAGCCCCAGACACTCGACAGCTTTTTGAACAATTCGTTGTGCCCAATTACGCCAGGTACGATGTCGTTTTCGTTCGTGGACTGGGTTCCCGTGTTTGGGATGAGGACGGTAAAGAGTATTTGGACTTCGGGGCAGGAATTGCTGTCTCCACTATCGGGCACGCACATCCGCGATTGGTCGAGGCCTTGAATCGCCAAGCGCGAGAGTTGATCCACACTTCCAATCTCTATTATACGCGGCCTCAGGCTGAGCTTGCCCGCAAACTCGTCGAAATCGTTGGCTCGCCCGGGAAGGTTTTCTTTTCGAACAGCGGCGCGGAGGCGAATGAGGCGGTTATCAAGCTGGCTCGCAAATTCGGCAACGAGTGCGCGGGAGTCACCCCCGGGAGCCAACCTAGGTTTGAAATTTTGACATTTCACCGGTCCTTTCACGGGCGAACCATGGCAGGAATATCCGCAACCGGGCAAGAGAAGGTAAAAGAAGGCTTCGCCCCATTGCTGCTTGGATTTCATCATTTGCCATTCAATGACTTAAGTGCCGTCGAAAACGCGATCACCGAGCGAACTGTGGCTGTTTTGGTTGAGCCGGTGCAAGGCGAGGGTGGTATTTACCCGGCAAGCACGGAGTTCTTGCTCGGGCTACGGCGTATTTGCGACCAGTACGGTATGCTTTTGATGCTGGACGAAATCCAGTGCGGGCTGGGTCGTCTGGGGACCTGGTGCGGCTGGAATGAGATTGTTGGTGAGGATTTCGTACCGGATACAGTCAGCTGGGCAAAGGGGATCGGAGGGGGGTTCCCGCTGGGCGCTACCTGGATTCGCAAAAGATTAGTTCAACGTTTGACGGCGGGTCCGATTGACCTCTGCGACCTATTGCAGCCCGGGAGTCATGGCACAACCTTTGGAGGTACTCCTCTTGCGTGCGCCGCCTCTTTGGCGGTCTTGGAAACTATCGAAAAGGAGCAGTTGTTCGCAAATGCGCGGACGCAGGGCGATTACGCTAAACGAAAACTCGAGGTTGTCCCAGGAATCAAAGAGATTCGAGGTATGGGCTTGATGCTGGGTATTGAACTGAGCGAGGAGTTCGTTCGCATGACCGCAAGCGGGAAGACGCCTTCCCAGATGGTCGTGATTGCTTTAATGCGCAACGGTCTCCTGGCGGTGCCGGCTGGCCCATCGGTGATTCGCTGGTTGCCTCCGCTGAACGTGTCCGGGGCGGAGATCGACGAGGCGGTGTCAATTCTCAGTACGACTCTGGCGGCGATGGCTTCATGAAGCATTTTCTTTCGATTGAATCGCAGACCGCCGAACAGCTCACGGCTCTGCTGGATTTGTCCATGAAATTTAAGGCAGATCGAGGCAAAGCATTCGAGCGGCCCCTTTCCGGGCAAACATGGGCACTGATTTTCAATAAGCCGTCGACCAGAACGCGAGTGAGTTTTGAAGTAGGCATTCGTGAACTGGGGGGGAGCGTCATATTTCTTTCGCAAAACGACCTGCAATTAGGTAGAGGCGAACCGATTATCGATACCGCTCGGGTCCTTGGGCGGATGGTTCACGGCGCAGTGATACGGACCTTTGCTCAGTATGATGTGGAGACGTTTGCAGAATATGGCCGGATTCCAACGATTAACGCGCTGACCGACGAAGAACATCCTTGCCAGATCTTAGCTGACCTTCTCACTATTTTGGAAAGGCGTGGAAGCTTGGACGAACTCACGGTCTGTTTCATCGGCGATGGCGACAATAATGTTGCGCGTTCCTGGATCTGGGCTGCTGAACGGCTTGGGTTCGAGCTTAGAATTGCAGCTCCGGAGAACTACCGGCCCCAGGCTTCACTCCTGCAGAAACTGACAAACCGGAAGATCATCCTAACAGATGATCCAACCACCGGGGCTGATCGGGCAGACGTTCTCTACACCGATGTCTGGGTGAGCATGGGATTTGAAGAAGAAAGCGCGAGGCGTCTCCGGGAGCTATCGTCCTTTCAGGTAAACGAACAGCTAGTCGCTAGAGCGGCTTCCGGAGCCCTCGTGCTTCACTGTCTGCCTGCATACCGCGGAAAAGAGATCACCGAAGAGACCTTAGAGAAGCATGCCCAGACGATCTTTGACCAGGCCGAAAACCGGCTACATGCGCAGAAAGCGATTCTGAGTCATGTGAGAAAATGATTGCGTTGCAGGAAGCAATGGTGCAGTTGGTCAGCCACTATTTTCCTTCCCAGGTTCACTTATGATTGTCCCGTTATTGGCAACTTTCCTTTTGCGTTCAGGTGTTTGGTTGGCTCTCCTTTGCTCGCTGGTTGGTCTGGGTTTCGCCTACTATTTGATTCGATGGGTAATTTCCCGTCCCGCAGGCAATGAGCGAATGCGTCAGATCGCAGGGGCGGTCCAGGAAGGTGCGAAGGCATATTTGAATCGTCAGATCATTTCCGTAAGTCTGATCGCGGCGGTGATTTTTGTGATCCTGATCTTTGCCAAAGGATTCTTTGCGTCCTTTGGTTTTCTGATCGGGGCTGCTTGTTCGATGGCAGCAGGGTACATCGGCATGCGTATCGCCGTGTTGGCGAACTCTCGCACGGCGCAGGCAGCCACCAATTCAAAACACGCGGCTCTTCGAGTTGCCTTTAACGGAGGAGCTGTAACGGGGTTACTGGTTGTCGGGTTGGCTTTGCTTGCGGTCGGGCTCTATTACAAGCTGGGAGAGACCATCTTAGGAAACCGGGAACAGGCCGTCAGTAGTTTGGTGGGGTTAGCGCTGGGCGCCAGCTTAATTAGCGTCTTTGCCCGACTGGGAGGTGGCATTTATACCAAGGCGGCAGATGTGGGTGCAGATTTAGTCGGCAAGATTGAAAGCCACCTTGAAGAAGACGATCCTCGTAATCCCGCCACGATAGCGGATAACGTGGGTGACAACGTCGGTGATTGCGCCGGTATGGCTGCGGATGTTTTCGAGACCTACGCGGTGAGTGTTATCGGAGCGATTCTTGTTGGGTTTCTGACGATTCCCAAATCGCCAGAAGTGGTAGTTTTTCCGTTCCTGTTGGGCGGTATTTCGGTGATCGGAGGAGTTATCGGTATCTGGTGGGTGAACTTCCGCAAGAGCAATCCAACGCAGGTTCTGGTGGAGGCGGTCGGCATGAATGCCCTCGTTTCGGCGATTCTATATTGGCCGGCAACGAAACTGCTTTTTCCAGGCCCGATCCAGGTCGGTCAATCCACCTACTTTCCCGATCAGTTCTACCTGGCGGCTCTGATTGGACTTGCGATGACGGGGATCATCGTTGTGATTACGAATTACTACACTTCGATGTCGTTCGGGCCAGTTCGAAAGATTGCGCTGGCCTCGGAGACGGGTCACGCAACCAATATCATCGCCGGGTTGGCGATCGGTCAACAGGCGACTGCATTGCCGGTCATCTTTATAGGGCTGGCGATCATTCTGAGTTATCATTGTGCGGGACTTTATGGGATCTCGATCGCCGTTATGAGTATGCTATCCATGGGCGGGATCATTATTTCACTCGATGCCTTTGGTCCGATCACCGACAATGCAGGGGGGGTTGCGGTAATGAGCGATCTACCCAAATCGACCAGAGCAGTCACCGACGAACTCGATGCGGTCGGGAACACGATGAAGGCGGTCACAAAGGGATACGCCATCGCTTCGGCCGGGCTCGCAGCGCTCGTTCTTTTCGGTTCGTATGTCTCCGAATTGAAAGCGCATTTCCTAGCCATCGGCGGACGCGAAATGCAGTCTTCCGATTTTTCGCTGGAGCAGCCTCAAGTCATCGTCGGACTATTCATTGGCGGCCTCTTGCCGTTCCTTTTCAGTTCATTTAGCATGCAGGCCGTTGGGAAGGCTGCCGGTGCAGTCGTCAAAGAAGTCCGACGCCAGATCCAGGCCAAACCGGGAATATTGAAGGGGACGGAAACCCCCGAGTATGCAACTTGCGTTGACATCGTAACGAAGGCGGCTCTGAAAGAGATGATTATCCCGGCTTTGCTTCCGGTGTTCTTTGTCCTGGTCGCGTCGTTTTTCGGTTGTGTGATGTTAGGAGCGGTATTGGTCGGGACGATCGTAACCGGGCTGTTTGTGGCGATCTCGATGACCTCCGGCGGCGGTGCTTGGGACAACGCTAAAAAATATATCGAGGAAGGTCGCCATGGCGGAAAGGGATCTCCTGCGCACCAGGCCGCTGTCACTGGCGATACGGTTGGTGATCCGTACAAGGACACGGCCGGACCTGCCATCAATCCCATGATTAAGGTGGCGAACGTACTGGCCATCCTGATTATCCCCATAGTGTTCAAATGAGCTTTCCAAGGGAGTTCTTGAATTCTTGAATTCTTGAGTCCTTACTTCCAGTATGAAAGCTCTCCTTCTGACGAACGAGTATCCCCCAAATATCTATGGGGGTGCAGGTGTCCATGTCGATTACCTGAGCCGCGAATTGGCAAAAATTATGGACGTCGAGGTGCGCTGCTTTGGCGACCAGGAAATTGACAAGCCGAATCTAACTGTCCGGGGATTCGGTGTTAATACGGCAATCTTTCGTTGTCCGAAGAATTTGAACTCCGTATTTGGAGCAATTCGGCGCTGTACAGACTTCAACACAGTCGGCGTGGATGCAAACGTCGTTCACTGTCACACCTGGTACTCCCATTTCGGCGGGATTTTGGCCAAGCTCAACTATCACATTCCAATGGTTCTCACCGTTCATTCACTGGAGCCGCTGCGTCCGTGGAAGCGGGAACAGCTGGGATACGGGTATGACTGTTCGAGTTGGCTGGAGAAAACCGCTACCGAAATGGCCGATGCGGTGGTTGCTGTGTCCGAGGAAACCCGTCGCGACGTGTTGCGGCTCTTCAACGTGGATCCGAAACGAGTTCGGCTGATCTATAATGGCATTGATCCTGAAGAGTACTATCCACGTAAATCGCGCGATCAGTTGGAAAAGAACGGAATTGATCCGAATAAGCCTTTCATTTTGTTCGTCGGTCGAATCGCTCGGCAGAAAGGTATTATTCATCTAGCCAACGCGATCAAATACCTGGAGCCAGGGTTTCAAGTCGTACTTTGCGCTGGAGCGCCGGACACGCCTGAGATTGCAGAGGAAATGAAGCGAGCTGTTGCGGAGGCACAAAGCAAAAGGGATGGGGTCATCTGGATCGAGCAAATGGTTCCCAAAGAGGTTGTTTATCAACTTTACAGCCACGCGGCGGTCTTTTGCTGTCCGTCAATCTACGAGCCTTTCGGAATCATCAATCTCGAAGCCATGGCTTGTGAAACCGCAGTCGTAGCCTCGGCCGTGGGAGGAATTAAAGAGGTGGTAGTCGATGGTGAGACCGGTTTTCTCGTGCCACTGGAGCAGATGAAAGAGAGCCCGTTCGAACCGGTTGATCCGGACAAATTTTCCCGCGATCTGGCCGAGAAAATTAATCAATTGATGAGGGACGAACGTTTGCGCCAAAAGTTCGGTGAAGCCGGACGCAGGCGAGCCGTCGAGAAATTCAGCTGGGCCACGATCGCTGCCGAGACAAAGAAAATGTACGAATCGCTGCTAAGGTAGGTTTTGGGTTTAGCGTTTTGGGTTTTACGTAAGCGGGTAGGGCGAGGCTCCCGGGTAGTAAAGTAAAGCGTCCCGCTTTACCTCTTCGTAGGCAAAGCGGCACGCTGGTCTTACCCCGGGTAAAGCGGGACGCTTTACTTACTACCGGGAGCCTCGCCCTACCCGCTCAACTCAAAACCCGAACCCGCTCAAGTCAAAACTCACTCCCGTGTTCGTCGATCAGATCAGAGTCCATGCAAAAGCCGGCGACGGCGGAAACGGATGTGTCAGTTTTCGGCGGGAAAAGTTTGTGCCAAGAGGCGGACCAAATGGCGGCGACGGCGGAAAGGGGGGCGACATCATTCTTCGGGCCGACGTGCATACCGACAATCTCGTGGATTTCTATTACCAGCCATTGCTGAAAGCGACCCGGGGCGAACACGGTATGGGTAAGAACATGTACGGTAAGGCGGGTGCAGATGCCATCTACAAGGTGCCGGTAGGCACGGTAGTCTGTCGGATTCCCGCTCAAGTTCTCAGACCCCCCTCGGTCGACGAGGGTGAACCTCCTCCGAAGACAACTGTCGCGCCTGCAGGTTGTGAGTTGATCGCCGATCTAACACAAGAAAATCAAGAGTTGGTTTTGTGCCGGGGAGGTTCGGGTGGCAAGGGAAACACTCACTTCAAAAGTTCTACTAACCGTGCGCCAAGACAGTTCACCGAGGGTCAACCGGGAGAAGAGGGTTTTTTCCTTTTGGAACTTCGGAAGATTGCCGACGTTGGTTTTGTGGGTTATCCGAATGCTGGAAAGTCCACCCTGCTCGGCAAGATTTCGGCGGCACATCCCAAGGTTGCAGCTTATCCATTCACGACGCTGAATCCTGTTGTAGGCGTTATCGAGTTCGATGGGTACAAGCGGGCGACCCTCGCGGATATCCCGGGCCTTATTGCCGGAGCTCACGACAATGTAGGACTCGGTCATGATTTTCTGCGCCACATCGTGCGCTGTAAACTGCTGCTTTTTGTTCTCGATATAGCCGGTAGCGAAGGACGCAACCCGTTAGAGGACCTTGGATCTTTGCGGCGTGAACTTGATCTGTACGATCCGACACTCAGTCAAAGGCCCTGGATGATTGCCGCTAATAAAATGGATCTTCCCGGCGCCGAAAAAAATTTGATGACCATCCGAAACCGGTTCTCCGACAAAGTGGTAATCCCAATGGCCGCAGCCCACGGAGTGGGCATCGAGGATTTCAAAAGGGCGCTTCAAAAGCTTTTGGGCCTCTAGCTTTTGAACGTTAAGAACTCAAGCGCTCGAGAACTCGAGAACTCAAGAATGCGGCAATGAGAAAGATGGCGTTAGCTGGCGGGTTCTGCTTCCGTGCTTGAGTCCTTGAATCTCGAGTGCTTGAGTTCTCGAGTGCTTGAGTTCTTGGTTGAGTCCGCTTAAATGCGCAGCAGGGCCCGTCGCCTAAATAAGAATCCTTTAACTTGAAACCTGTCGTAGCCAGTTATTGCACCTATTTTCTCAAGGCGGAGATGCTTCACATCTATCGACAGATCACGGCGCTTCGAAATGTCGATACTTTTGTGATCACAAAATTTCGGGAAAATGGCGAGCGCTTTCCTTTTCCGGATTTGGAGCTGCTCGAACGACCTAGCACCAACCTGATTCGCCGCGGATTCCTGAAGTATGTGGCCCAAGCGCCCGCGTTGATTTATCGGGGAGAGTTTGAAATCATTCGGCGGGTTCTTCTGAGGCGCGATCCAGATCTGATGCATGTTTACTTTGGGAATACCGGCGTCCATCTGCTTCCGCTAATCGAACGATGGGATCGCCCTTGCGTCGTTTCTTTTCATGGAATGGATGTCCAGCGCCGGGAAACTGAGCGAGGGTATGAGGCTAATTTACGAAAACTCCTTCGCTTAGTCCCGCTTGTGCTGGTCCGAAGCCGATCTATTGCCGAGCGCTTGATCGAACTGGATTGCGACCCCGAGAAGATTCGGTTAAATCGCACCGGAATTCCGCTGGCAGAATTTCCCTATACTGAAAGAAGGTTCCCGGCGGACGGCGCGTGGACACTCGTTCAAGCCTGCCGGCTGGTGCGCAAAAAAGGATTGCCTACCGCTTTGCGTGGATACGCAACATTCGCTAAGGAATTTCCGAAATCCCGGTTTGTGATTGCCGGGGAGGGACCGCTGCGCCAGGAGCTGGAGGAGTTAGTAAGTCAGTTAAGTCTGAAGAGTGCAGTCACCTTTGCTGGATTTCTCGACCAAAGCGAGCTACGCGACCTGTTTGAAAAGTCCCATGTCTTCATTCATCCTAGCGAACTGCCGTCGGATTCGAACCAGGAAGGAGTGCCAAACTCGATGCTTGAAGCGATGGCCAGCGGATTGCCCGTCGTAGCAACCCTGCATGGAGGAATTCCCGAAGCCGTTACCGACGGTCTGAGCGGCTTTCTGGTTCCCGAACGAAATCACGAAATGTTGGCGAACTCTTTATCCAAGCTGGCTCAGAACTCGGACCGCTGGAAAGAAATGGGCGCGGCGGCATCCCGCACAGTGGCCGCAGAGTTTGCGCAACCTCGCCAGGTTGAAGCGTTGGAGTCCGCTTATTTCGAGGCGATCGAACAATGGCGAACCTTACGCAAGGGATAAACAAATGCGGGGAACGCCGAACGCCGAAACGCTAATCTGAACGTGGGCTGCTGCGTTGACTGATACATATTAAACGTGCATATTCATATGTATGCGGACAACCATTAACCTGGATGACGAGCTCGTGGCGAAAGCACAGGACTTCACCGGTATCAAAGAGAAAACTCGTTTGATTCATCTCGGCCTGGAAGCTCTCATCCAGCGCGAGGCCGCCCTGCGCCTTGCGGCGCTAGGCGGTACCGCAGCGGATGCAAAAGCAGGGCGCCGCAGGCGCAGCGCAAAATAGATCATGCGATGCGGGTGCTTATTGACACGTCCGTCTGGATCGATCACCTCCGCAGGGGCGACCGTCATCTGGCGGTTCTTCTACGACAGAATCGCGTTTTAATGCATCCGGCGGTCCTTGGGGAACTGGCTTGTGGAGCTATCCCCGATCGCGAAGAGTTTCTCTTGCTCTGTTTAGCCCTTCCGCGCGTTGCCAAAGTATCTTTTGAAGAGGCATGGTCATTGCTCGAACAAAGAATGCTATGGGGCCGCGGGTTGGGATGGACCGACATTCACCTTCTTGCATCAACGCTGATCAGCGGGAACATTCTTTGGACCCGTGATCGAGCACTGCGCGATACGGCCCGGCAACTCTCCATTTCGCTCGAAGACTAACCCGCAAAAATCACCCGCTGGGGCTTGCCTAGTCCGAAGTATGTGTATAGCGAAGTCTTCGACCTCAAACCGACCAGTGGTCCATACTCGGGCTGCCTGAAAAAGCCCGGCTCATTTGTTCAACTTTTTGGCGTAACGAACGGTTAGTTAGCGCGGTATAGGGTACTCCCCCGATCGTCCTCGTGCTCGACTTCTTTGGATGCGGGAAACGCGCCGATTGCCAACAACGTTCAAAGATCGAGAACGAGGACGACGACGAGCACGATTGGAGAGGTGCCTATACCGCGCTAAGCACATAAGGTCCGACGGACTAAGCAAGCTAGCTAAGCCTAGCCAATAACCGTGCACGGGGGATCAGGTGGCGCGCTGCGGCAGACCGAGCGCTTCCCGTGCCTGTCCGGGGGTGGCGATCTCCGCCCCGAGCGCCTCGACGATGCCGCGGATCTTCGTGACCATCGCCGCATTGCTCGGGGCGAGCACGCCACGGGAGAGATAGACGCCGTCCTCAAGGCCGACGCGGACGTGCCCGCCGCCGAGGTAACTCTGCGTCGCCGTGGTAAAGACGTACCGACCGATGCCGATGGCGGTGAAGGCGGCGCCGTCCGGCAGCAGGCTCTGCGCATAAAGCATGGTCTCCAGCGAAGGCTGGAATCCATAACGCACGCCCATGACTAAGGAACAGAGCGGCGCCGGGTCCAGCGTTCCGTCCGCGATGAGATCGTTCAGCAGGGCGATGTCGCCAGAATCGAACAGCTCGATCTCCGGCTTCACCCCGGACTCCCGGATGACGCGGGCCATGCGGCGCACGTTCTCCGGCGTGTTGATGACGACCTGCCCGCCGGAGTTCATGGTGTTGACGTCGAGCGTGCACAGCTCCGGCCGCAGGACTGCGATGTGCTCGACCCGCGCCTCCGGGCGCACGAGTGTGGTGCCGGGGCCAGCGACGGCGGGGTTGTCCTTCGACGGCACGTAGCGTCCGCCCGGCCCGGTCGTGAGGTTCAAGATCAGGTCCGGGTTGCACGCGCGGATGCGCTCGATGACCTCCCGGTAGAGCGCGAGCTCCATGGACGGGCGGCCGGTTGCGGGATCGCGCACATGGATATGGGCGATGGCGGCGCCTGCCTCGGCCGCCTCCAGACAGGCATCGGCAATCTGAGCGGGCGTGATCGGCAGATAAGGCGTCTGCTCAGGCGTGGTCAGGTTGCCGGTGACGGCGGCGGTGATGAAAACACGGGGGAGCGGCTGGCGCATCTGGGCCTCAGAGGGATCGGCCGCCGTCCACGACGACGGTTGTGCCGGTCGAGAAGCAGAGTGACGTCGCGCAGGCGAGCACAGCTTCGGCCACGTCATCAGCCTTGGCGAGCCGGCCGTCGAGGGAGGATGGCATGGCGTGTCTCTATTTGATCGGGGGAATGGGCCGTTTGGCCTCGCCCGGTTGCATAACAAAGGTGTAGTCGAGCGTGTACCAGGGCGCTTGCACGTCCGGCGCCGGCGGTGTTTCGCCTGCGTCATGGCGGCGATAGTTGCCAATCAGATCCTTGGTGACGCCGAACATGGCGTCGCTCTGCAGGTATTCGTCGTCGTCAACGAAGACCTGGGTGATCATTGTCCGGTAGCCCGGCTTGAAGCCGAGCACGTGCAGATGCGCCGGACGATAGGGATGCCGGCGCTGGGCGCGCAGCAGCTCCCCGGTTGGCCCGTGAGTGGGAACGGGGTAGCCGGCGGGCTTGATGGAGCGGAACCAGAACCGGCCGTCCGCGTGCGTCTCGAAGCGCCCGCGCAGGTTCATCTCAGCCTGATTGGGATCCTGGCTCTCGTAGAGGCCGACCGGAGAGGCGTGCCAGACATCCACCTCCACGCCCGGAATCGGTTGTCCGTCCGGGTCGACGATCCGGCAATCGACGAGCAGCGCCGGGCCGGGTGTGGGCGAGCGCACAATGCTGCCGCCGCTCGCGGTGAGCGGGGAGTGATCGCGCCAAAACGGGCCGAGCAGGGCGGCTTGGGTCTCGGTGGGGCCTTTCCCGCCGTTGTTCATCAGCACGACGAGGCTGGAGAGCCCGACTGCGTCGGCGAAAAGCATGCCCTCGTTATGGGTGTCGGTTGTGGCCTTGCCGATGCGGTTGAGGAAGTCGACGGCGACGTCGTACTCGTCCTGGGTGAGCCGCACCTCGCGCGCAAACGCGTGCAGGTGGCGGACGAAGGCGGCCATCACCTCTCGCAGCCGCTTGTTGGGCGTACCCGCCTTGGCGCGCAAGACGACATCGGTGACACCGTCCACACTCTCAATGATGCCGTAGGCCGGCGGCCTCTCGGATGAGGATGACGTGGGGGCGTTCATGGCATTGCTACCTGTGCAATCGGTTGCAGACACTTATATGCAACCGATTGCAGGGCGTCAAGCGGACGCCGTGAGGCGACTTGGAGTATGGACCTCCTTGCGGCTCTGCCAGAATGCCTGACCTCCCAGGGAGCCAAGCACAACGTTGGCACCTTGCCGCGATTGTACCGCCCTGGCTAATTCTTTGCACCAAGGAAAAGCGGATGAGCCTGCGCTCAGGAAATGTTGCGCCTGAGCATCGAACGCAGGGCCTCCAACAACACCCTGCCCACAAACGGCTTGCGCAGATAGACACTGTCGGGAGTCCGCGACGCTCGTTCCCCCAGGCTGTCCGCGTCCTGTGCGGTGATGAATACCGCCGGGCGGGGCTGGCCAGATGCGGTAAGATGGTCGAATAACTCGAAACCCGACATCCCGGCAGCTGAATATCCAGAATTAGGCAGGCATGCGACTCGGGCGCAGCGTCCCGGAGGAATTCCTCTGCCGAAGCTAAGGTGTGCCCGATTGATGAGAAGTTATTGGTCCATGTTGGGCCACGGGTGCAGCCTGGAGGAGCCCGCGGAGCCACTCGACCGACCGCCCCAACTCGGCAGACGATTGCGCACCCATTTTGTGCATCACCCGGCCGCGATGCTCTTTGACCGTGCGCTCGGAGATACCGAGCACGTCGGCGATCTGCTTATTGGGCCGGCCGCTCACCACGAGCACAAAGACCTCGCGCTCGCGCGGGGTCAGGCTTTCGTAGCGGGCGCGCCATTCTCGCTTCTGGCGTCGCGTTTGCTGCTCGGCGGCTTGCCGGGCCAGCGCCCGCTCCACCGCTTCGATCAGCTCATCCCCCTTTACCGGCTTAGTCAGGAAATCCACCGCGCCCCCCTTCATCGCGCGCACCGAGGAGGAAACGTCGCCGTGGGCCGTGAGAAAGACCACCGGCAGGGGTTCTTCGGCCTGGGCGAGCGCCTTCTGCAACTCCAGACCGCTGGGGCCCGACATCTGTAGGTCGAGCACCGCGCAACCGGCGGCCTCCGAACGGCGGCGGCTGAGGAATTCCTCCGCCGAACCAAAGGTTTCGACTTCGTAATCTGCAGCCAGGAGACGCCGGGACAAAGCGCGCAGAAACGAGGGATCGTCATCCACCAAATAGATGATCGGCGCACGCTGACGCTGGCCTTCGTTCTGGGGTGGGCTGGCGGCTTGGTGGCTCATGCGGGTTCCTCATTTTTTCTGGTGGCTATCCGGAAAGGTGAAACGTGCCGAAGCAACCGCGATCGGGACTATTTTCTGGGCTAAACTGCCCGCTATGCGCCCCGATGTGATCGTCTGGCAGATCCTCAGCCCATTTCCATGCCATCGCTTTTTCTCGCACCTTGTCCTTGGAAAAGCCAGGACTTTGATCGGTCACGGCTATTTCAACCTCCACAGGCTAGTTTCAGGGTTTCTAGTTGAAGGACTGCTGATTACTGTGTGATGGCGAGCGTAAGCTTGCGGTCACAGCTTCCGAGTACGAGGGGAAGCTTCGTATAGATCGCATGTCAGCCTAGTTAACTGTAAGCATTCCTCTTCGTGGGTTCTTCGTCGTAAGTCGATAGGAATCCACAAATGTCGTCCTCCCAGTTTGATTTTCTGGCCAGAAATGCACCGGATTCCGCGGTTTGGGCCGCAAACCCTGCGCGCTGTGAGCTCGTGATGACGACTAGTTTAATGGCTCGCCATTCTCTGGCGTTGTGCAGGATACGGATAAAGTCTATGCCACTTATTTCAGGCATTTCAGCATCCATAATAATAAGCTCATATGGTATGTGAGCCAAGATATTGAACGCCTGCTGGGCTTGCCTAATCCCGTGTACCAACCAACCTTGCTTCCTGAGAAGTTGGACAAGGAAAGTGCGAAGAGCGTCTGCTTCCGCGATAACAAGCGCACATCGAAAGTTCAGTGTCAATTGATGCTGGGAGTTCTGCATGTGACCTCTCCTTGTTCTATCAGGTAGGCTCTCTGCTCAGAGAGATCGATGATAACCTTCGTCTCCGCAGGCGCCGCTACGCTTGTCCAGACGACCGCTGGTAGAGGGCTTAGCAATCCCATAAACATTTTCATATAAGTCTCCGTGGAATAAACTAAAGACCTCAATGTTTATGCGCTTTTTGGGCTTTTGGTTGATCGCGGTCATCCATCTGCAGGCCCGCAGCCGGTCTTTCGCGGTGACGAAGAGTGTCCTTTCGGTTAGGTTCGACGTTCATTTGACTTACAGCTACCGCGAGCATGATGGCAGGGAAAGCCGCGCCATCCAATAGTTGAGATATCACACTCTTGTCCATCTTTGCTGTTCTTTTTCTTGATTGTGACTTTCCGTATTGGGCTGGTCGAAACTGGAACTCCAGGGGTGGCCGTTCCTGTGAATATGCCAGGGCCATCAGTGAAAGACTCTCTTTCCAGTTAGCTGTTCTTTCTGGATAGTGTGCAGATCAGGATGGCGTCCTGGTCTCAGCTCGGTTATATTGCTGCTTTTCTCTACTTCATAATATGCTGCTACCTGGGCGTGGTCAGCGATAGGGTCTTTAAAGTCTAAGGTGAAAATAATCCCAACTAAGATGAGTTTGGTAATTAGCTCTTCCATCGATCTAGAAGTTAGTCCAATGCTGCGGATCCTCTTAGCAGGTGTTAGCGAATAGCCCAAAACGCTCTGATCTTTCGAACAAGCGAACTACGTTGAGCTTTCCGTTGAGAACGCAGGTCGCCGAGGCGCAACATCTCACCGATCAGAAGTGGAAAATCGCTGAGAGTGGGAGTCGCCGAGAAACGATATGTTGCGGTGTCGAGCTTGCCGTGAATTCGTAGAAACACAAAGGGGGGTCCTTTCTTTTTTAAACTACTCAAAGAAATTAGGGTCCGCTATTGTACTTTGGTGCTACTGATGTTTCTGTGCCGGTTGCAGGTTGCGCTCTCCGAGCGCGATCTGGGAACGCGGCAGAATTCTGCGCCAATGCGCCTCCTGAGCCCCGAAAGCATTCGGGGCAAAAAGACGACAGCCCGACTCCGCACGGCCTACGTCGCGGCCAGGTAATTCGGCTATACCAGCCAGGCGCTAGACTAGGGCGCGCCGAAGCGCAGCGACGGCGGCCTGGGCTGACCGGCCGCTGACCGGCCCAGGGTCTCACCAACCAAATGCTAACTAAGCGCCGTAGGTGCGACAAGGTAGCGTAGGCAGCTTGCCTGCGCCACGCTGCGCGCCGAAACATCACAGCGGATTCTGACTATCCAAGAAAGTCGCTGTTATCCATGCGAGCTCATGATCAGCGCGCGTCGGCAGCGCCATCCAGATTTTTACTGTTGGGTGGATTTTGCGATTGCATGCGCATAGGACCGCCAAGCTTGGTTGTCCGTCGGCACGATTGTCATATCTGAGACTGTGGCGCGTGGCGGCAATCCGGCGGCGAATAAGGCGGCCGTGGCGATATCCTCCGCTTGCAGCATTAGTGCTTGTTCTGCCTGCGTCGGTGGGTTGGGGCGTGCGGCCAATATCTCGGTCGCGACCTCGCCGGGGTTGATGCAGATTGACCGAATACTATGTATACCTTCCTCGGCATTGATATGCGCGCTCATGAGTCGCACACCCGACTTCGCTGCGGCATAGCTGGCACCGGCAGTAGGGAACACCATCGTTGCCGCCATAGACCCGATATGGATCAGCGTACCGGTTTTCCTTGCTCGCATTGCGGGCAACACGGCCATGGAGCAGAGGAAGGCCGCCTTCAGATTCACGTCCAGAAGGCTGGACATCTCTGCCACGGTAAGCTCATGCAAGTGCCGCTTGCTGGAATTCCGGCCGGCGTTGTTCACCAGGACATCTACAGCGCCCCACGCGTTTTTAACGGTTTCGTATGCTTCCACGACCTGATTCGCATTGGTCACATCGGCCGGGGCCACGATCGCGGCCTGCCCGATCTCCGATGCCGTTTGGGCCAGCGCGTCGACACGTCGCCCCGTCAGCGCGACCCGCGCACCCGCCGCTGCAAAGCCGATTGCAATGGCCCGCCCAATACCGCTGCCGGCACCCGTGATCCAAACGATGCGGTCTTGCAGAGTTGGCATACGGCACATCTCCTAGCGATCGGACGGATCGATTAAACAGATTGCGGGGATATTCATAAGGTTTTGGTTCCAGAGCTTGATTATTCTTCGATGAATATGAGCCTTCTCAACTTTTAAAGCGACCCGTGTTATGAGAACGGTATTAAACTCGGAGTGAAGTGGGATCGTCCAATGATACGGATCCTTGCGGTCGATGTCGATGGAACGCTGCTTGACAGCTCTCACGCTTTGAGGGCTGACGTCAGGGATGCGTTGGGGCTATTATCCCTATCCGGCGTTACTGTTGTATTGGCCACCGCTCGCGGCCCGATGGCTCTCAGTGAGATCGTGCACAAACTACGTTTTGCCCCTTTATTGGTCTGTTTCTCAGGAGCCTGGATCGGCAAATGGGATGCGGAATCGTCGACCGTCATCAGTGTGCGCTTCGACAAGCGACTGGCTGCATCCGCAGCACGATCCATCCTGACGACCGCTTTAGCACACCGCATCGAGCCGAGCGTCTTCACGCCTGAGACGTGGCGGGTTAGAACCATGACGGGTGAAATTCTTGCCGAGAGTCGGATCGTTAATTTTCATCCCCTAATCGCGCCGGATTTGCTGGGTGCCGATGAAGAACCGAGCAAAATCATGTTGATTACCAGCCCCGGTGAGCCTGCGAAGATGCTTCGTACGATCGCGAATTCGGTGCAATCGTTTTGCACGGCGACTTTTTCAAAACCCAACTATCTCGAGATCATCGCTCCCGGAGTCAATAAGGCAAAGGCGGTGGCGACACTCGCCCGAACTCTGGGCGTGGACTTATCGCAGGTCGCCGCGGTCGGAGATGGAGAAAATGACGTGGAAATGCTCAAAGAGGTCGGTCTCGGAATTGCGATGGGAAATGCGTGCGACGATGCCAAAGCGGCTGCTGGCTGGGTAACCGGTACAAACGACAAAGGGGGTGTTGCGCAAGCGGTCAGAAGATTGATGGCGACTGGCATGGCATGAGTGCCTGCCGCACAGCGGCGGCGAGCAAACTGGACCTATCAGCCAGGGCTAGTCTGTTTCGCAAAGTAGTGGCGGAACTGATCGAGTCGCTGGAAGAAAATCGGCGTTCACGTTAGGGATTCCGGCGCAGATAACTCCTGAGCAAGTAGCCGCACATTTTCACGCACGCGATTATAACGCATTTGTCCCTGCCGATATGTCTGCTGTAGTGCATCTTCGGGAGATCTTTTGCTCCAATTTCCGCGACTCATTTGCAAGGCTTCCTCGATCGATCCATAGGTTCCTGCACCGAGGCCAGCCAAGATCGCTGCTCCGCGCGCTGCCAGATCCGGTTGCTCTGCAACCCGGAGCGGCACACCATTAATATTGGCTTTGATTTGCTGGAACAAGTTATTCTGGAAAACCTTTCCTACGCACCAGATCTCCGCCACCGGTTCCGCTTGGGCCATGGAGATGAGATTATCGATGATATACTTGCCTTCGAATGCAATCCCTTCCAATACAGCCCGAAAAAGTTCACCACTCGAGGTGTCTATGGTCAGACCAAAGAAAGCCCCTCGCCCATTTCTTTGCGGAGTCGGACTCGACACATACCTGAGGTGCGGAACAAAGAACGTACGATTGGCCTCGCAGCCAGATGCGGCCTCACTTAGAGATTCAATGTCTTCGTCGCCTTGGAGCAGCTTGAGAAACCATTCGACACACTCTCCCGCGGATGGCATCCCGCCGATCGCGTAGTACGACGGAGATTGTTGAACCACCTGGACTACCCCCTGGCAAAACGATGCCCTTAGAAACTTAGCGGCCTTTGTCGGGGCAGCGATTGGAGCAAATAGTGCTTCTGAAGTCCCGATACTATCAAGTAAGATACCGGGTCTGACAGCTCCTGCCGCTATGGCACCACATACATGATCGTGGCCGCCAACCGCCACCACCACGTCTTTGGGCAAACCACATCGATTGGCGATTTCGGGGGTTACTTTTCCGATCGAAGTACCGCTTGGACACACTTCCGCAAAGGTCATGCGGTCTAAACCCGCAGCTTGTAATATCTGGTCGGACCACTCTAGCGTAGAAATGTCAAAGGCTAAGGTACGGGATGCCAAACTGGCGCTTGCGGCCATTTCTCCGGTGAGAGCAAACGCTATCCAGTCGGCCACGGGCAGCCAGTGAACCGCAGCATTAAACTGCTCCGGCCGTTGCCGCTGCAGCCACAACAGCTTGAACAATGCAAATGTTGCATCGATCGGTGAACCGGTGATCGCGAACACTTCTTCTTCCGAAATTCGCGAACGCAGCCATTCCGCTTCCAACCCGCTCCGACGATCATGCCATGCGATAATCGGACCAGTTGGATGGCCTCTCTTGTCGATTCCGACTACGGATTCAGCAACACTTGCCACGCTGATACCGACAGGGATGTACCCGGATGGCAAGCGTTGAAGTAATCCTTGGAGAAGCTTGATCACGGCGTCCCAGATCCGAGCAGGATCCCATTCGGTCCAGCCCTCTTGTGGATGATTTCGCGGCGTTTGCACCTCCGCTCGCACCAATGATTGACCAGTCGTCGTAAAGCAGACAGCTTTCAGGTTCGTCGTGCCGAAATCTAGACCTACTAGAACGGGCGCAGTCACAGCGGCTAAATTAAAAATTAAGCGGCTCCATGGAAGGCACGCAAGCTCTCCCCTTTTGAACTCGCCCGGCAAAGTCTTTCTTCGCGGAAACAAGCCTAGTAAGCAGCCTTTTCCCGTGGCCAGACGCTCCAAACGATGAGAGGCGATTCCGCGCGATATCACGTAACTTCCCGATGACATGTCGCAAGATTTGCTGATGCCTCGGCTCGTGGTCGGGAGGTAGGGCCGCTCCCTCCTCTAACCCGCGCACGAAGCCATGGATCAGGGCAGCTCCGATGTTAATCTTATAAACATTCAGCATCGCAGCAGCTTTAGTATCTTCGGGGTGAATTCCACTACCGCCATGCAGGACCAGCGGAATTCCGGTGCTTTTGGCAATCTCACTCAAGAGTTCCAGATCAAGGCGGGTCTCCTGCCCGTGTACGGATCCCACCGAAACTGCCAAGGTGTCGGTTCCGCTCTTCTCTACCATCTCCGCCGTGTCATGGGCAGCAGCTGTGATGGCCTCTCCCCCCTGATATTCACCCCCAAACAACCCGATTTCAGATTCGAGAATTGCACCCGATTCGTGTGCCATTTCGGCGAAGCGGGTTGCGCCAGCTATGTTCTCGGCCAACGGCAGATGCCCTCCGTCATACATGACCGAATAATAGCCTCGACGTAAGCTGCGAAAAATGTTGCTGTCTTTTCCGGGATGATCTTGGTGCATCAAGACCGGTACCGGAGCGTTTTCGGCCAGGGTGCGAATCAAGGCAGAGAGTTCGTCCATTCCGCCGTAGTTGAAATTTATAAAGTCGGTTTGAACCATCACGGGCGCGTCTTCAAGCTCAGCGGCCTCGATGACCGCGCGCGCCATCTCGAGGTTGCTGACATTGAAAGATGGCACGGCAAACCTATTTTCGAAGACGTAAGCGAGAAATAATCGTGGTTTTGTAACAAACATAAGTTGATCCTTGGGAAGACGTGAGAATGAATAGGCCCCGTTACGACGGGCGTGGTACCCTGCCGTTCATTAACGATGTTTCTGATAGTGATGTGATCATATATAAATGATGCGTTTGTTGCCAAAGGTTGTTGTTTGTTCTTCCAAGCTTTCTTTAACCCGCCACCATAAGTCGAACGACCTCATCGTGATTCGTTTGCGAGATAAGGCGCTCCCCGACTTTTTCGCCACGACGCAAAACCAGTATCCGATCGCTAACCTGAAAAATGTCGTTGAGATTATGAGAAATGAAAATCACTCCTACGCCGCTCTTTTTGAGTTTCTCGATTATTTGCATGACTTTCCTTTGCTCGGGCACACCCAGAGCCGCCGTCGGTTCATCCATGATCAACACGCGCGCTTTCCAATGGATGGCACGTCCAATGGCAACAGATTGACGTTGCCCCCCTGACAGAGACCGGAGCGGGCTCTCTGGGTACTGGATATGGATATCGAGGTCCTGCAAGGTCTCGAGGGCCTCTTGCCGCATTCGTCGACGGTCGACAAATGGCAGTCCGAAGATGCGCTTGACCATTTCCCGGCCAAGAAACACGTTGCCACCGACATCTAGATTGTCCGCAATCGCCAAATCTTGATAGATGGTCTCGATGCCCGCATCCCTTGCCTGGTGAGGTGTCTCGAGATGTATTAGCTTACCACAATATTTAATAGTGCCCGTGTCGGGCTTGTGCACACCGGAGATGGTCTTAATCAACGTAGATTTGCCCGCACCGTTATCTCCTGCCAAGGCGAGAACTTCGCCAGGATGGAGAGTTAACGATACATCTTTAAGTGCTTGGAGGCCTCCAAAGCGTTTCGAGATATGTTCCAGATCTAGTAGAGGGTCCTTATTAGAATTCACTTTATTTCCTCCCGCCTTTCTGCATCTGATCGACCAGTACAGAGATAATGATCACCACGCCGACCGCCACAAACTGCCAGAATGGTTCCACGTTCACAAAAACCAAGCCGTATTGAATCACTGCAACAATCAAGGCGCCGATGATCGTGCCAATGATCGTTCCTGACCCTCCGAACAGGCTGGCGCCCCCGATCACCACCGCAGCGA
Organism: Chthoniobacterales bacterium; assembly: GCA_036491515.1. GTDB lineage: Bacteria > Verrucomicrobiota > Verrucomicrobiia > Chthoniobacterales > JAFAMB01 > JAFAMB01. The sequence goes on along the minus strand of DASXBV010000122.1, from coordinate 2,253 downwards.
TACTGTCGAGTAGCACCGGTTCACCTGCCTGAGCTGCGCCTGCAGAAAATTTCGCAGTATAGAAAATACCTGCGCATGCCGCGGTTAGCGCGGATAGGATATAGAGCGCAATGGTATTATTGCGCACATTGATTCCCGCCCGCAGCGCGGCATTCACGTTACCCCCGATTGCATAGAGGTGCTGGCCATAGCGCGTCTGAGAGAGTAAATAGTGCATTACCAGGATGATCGCGATTGTCAGGAGAACCAAGTTGGGAAACCCGATGGTTTCGCCATTCCCGATCTCTCCCAACAAGCCGCCCTGCACAGGAACGGTCGTCCCTTTTGCTAACAGGAAGGCCACGCCTCTGGCGACGCCGTACATTCCAAGTGTGCCGATAAACGGCGGCACACGTAAGTCGGCAATCAGCAGGCCGTTGATCAGGCCGGGTACGACAGCAATGCCCAACCCGGCAGCAACCGCCACGACGAGACTTATCCCCGAATTTCCAAACTGCGCAGCCCAATTGTAAACATGGGCGGTCACGACGGCAGAAAGTCCCATCGTAAATCCTACGGATAAATCGATCCCGCCAGAGATGATGACGAACGTCTGGCCGAGCCCGAGCAGGAGCGGCGTCACGGTAAACAGCGCGATCGATTTTACGTTAAACGGGTTGAACAAAAACGTGGTGTTGTACGCTGCATGCGCCCATATCTCGAACGTGACCAGGAGTATGCCCAGAAACAGCCACGCCCGAAAGGCGGCGAAAAGTGCTAGCCAACGGAATGCCTTCTGGTCTCCACCACCTGCAAGTGGCAACGGTTTTGTAAGACTCTTTTGTAGAATCATCTGTTGCGCTCCAGTTAAAATCCAATCATGGGATGATGGCAATTTTGATTCCTTCTCGTGCGAAGGCCAAATCCAATGCTTTTTGATAGTCTCGTAAGGGAATCTCGTGGGTGACGATTTCGTCGACCTTGACCTTTCCGCTCTCCAGGTAATCGAGCGCTCTGGGGAAACAGTCGATCTGAGCGAAGGAGCCCTTGATCGTTAATTCGCGACGCATGATGTCAGCGGGGGTTATCTGGGCAATCGCATGGTCGGCATAAACGGCATAGACCATGATGGTGCCGCGGCGTCGGGTGAAACGAATCGCGTCCTGCAATAGGTCTGTAGAACCGGTTGCCTCAACGACGTAGTCGAATCCATTTGCACTAACATTTCGGAGGCCGCGACGATGAACTTCGGGATCTTTCCGATCAATCGCTACCACCTCATCTGCAGCGAGGCGCGCGATGAGATCCAACTTCGGACCTGCAGGGGCCGCGACGGTTAAATGGGACGCGCCATTCAGTTTTAGTAGTTGAGCTAACACCTGTCCGGTGGGCCCGGCGCCAAACAAAAGAACTCTGCTGGCCGGCTTCATCGCGAGAGTTTGCATGCCGTGTACAGCGCAAGCTGTCGGCTCGACCATGACGGATTCGCGCGTGGAAAGCTTTTCGATGGGGAACACCAGGTCGGCGCGAAGTTTAATGTACTCCGCAAAAGCTCCATTAATCTCTACGCCGATGCCGTCCAGGTTTTCGCATTCCAGGAAGTCTCCCCGTTTACAGTAGAAACATTTACCGCAAGCCATCGTGGTGCTGGCGGTAGCCCGCTGGCCTTTCTTGAGCCCAGTGACTCCGGAGCCGAGCTCCACGATCTCACCCGAAAATTCGTGACCAGGCGTGAGCGGAAACCGTGGTCCGAATTCACCATCGTGGACGTGGAGATCTGTGCCGCAGACCCCGCAAGCGTGAACGCGGAGCAGGATTTCGTCGGGTTGGATTCTGGGAATAGCAATATCCCGGTATGCGAATTTCCGAGGGGCATCGTAAACAATGGCTTTCATCACGAGTTTAATCAGCGAGCAGCGTTTAAGTGGAAGGGTTTGGGGACGCGAAATAGTTTGTTGTAAAAACAAACTATGTCAAGCGACTTTTTAACAAGTTTGCGCCTGGCCCGCTTTCCGAGGGTTGCGATGAAAATGGCCCGGCGGCTGCGTGATGTAAGCGAAGCGTCCTCGCTTTGCCCTCCGGGAAGAAGCAAAGCGAGACGCTTCGCCTAGGCCGCCTTGCCGCTTCGGCCTTTGCGTGATTTTTACGGGCTAGCCAGCGATTCGAAATGTTGCAGATCTGCCTCCGCGGCTACAAGTGCGGTCTGCAACGGCAGCTTCAGCTCCAGGTACCGGTGGGTCAACTCCGCAATTTTTTCGGCGCGCGAGAACTGGC
>DASXBV010000121.1:0-9731 GCA_036491515.1 Chthoniobacterales bacterium | reverse complement strand
CTAAGCTGGAGACCGTTTTGCCAATCTCGTTTCTGCAGGACGACATCGACTCTCATTCGCAGAATCTCCAGGCGATCGTGGTACTCGGGTTCGAGCTCGTCCAATTGCGTCAGCGCATCGTCCAACATCCCCAGTTCTGCGTATCCATCCACGATACGGACTTCCTGTTCGAAGGTCATTGATAAGAAATCACCATACGGGTGCCAATGATCAACGAAATAATGAGCCAAGCCTGCATCGCTCCCGAGAAGTCAGAAGGCAGAAGTCAGAAGTCAGAAGGCAGAAGGCGAGGAGCTCAGGAGACAACGACGCATGGTCGACGCCGCCGAATTAATTACCGCCTGCTCCGAGTGCCTTCTTGAATTCTGCCTTCTCACTTCTGCCTTCTGACTTCTAAGGAGCGCGTCCCTACCGGCGGAAACGCTTAGAGCCTACTCGCGGGGTGGTAGCTCCTGAGGTACTACGGTCAGGTTTACCATCTCCACGCCGCGGATTAGCGTCAAAGTCGATTTGATTCCAATTTCTTCTCCAACCAGCGCACGATGGAGATCATCGATACTCGAGACGGGCGAACCTTTAAAGGCGATGATGAGGTCTCCCTCTGCGAGGCCGCTTTGCTGAGCAGGACCGTTTGGTTCTGTTCCGGCTACCAATACACCCTGGTTGTTAGATAGCCTGTGGTGGCGAACCAATCTGGGATGGATCGTGGTGTTTTGACCGGCTAATCCGAGATAACTCCTTCGAATCTTACCATCCCGAATTAGCCACGCTGCGACCAGTTGTGCCATATTGGCTGCTATCGCGAAAGAAAGTCCTTGCGCGGGCAGGATAACAGCCGTGTTCACTCCTATGACTTGACCAGAGGAATTTACCAACGGGCCACCGGAGTTTCCCGGATTCAGCGCCGCGTCCGTTTGAATGATATCGTCCATCAATCGGCCGGATTGAGCTCTCATGGACCTACCCAGCGCGCTCACCACTCCGGCGGTAACGGTTTGTTGAAAACCATACGGACTGCCGATCGCGATCGCAATCTGACCGACCCGCAGCTTCTTCGAATCCGCAAACACCAGGAAGGGAAGTTGCGCGGAGTCAATGCGAATTACGGCCAAATCGGTGTCGGGATCATCGCCAATCAATGCTGCAGCAAACGTTCGGGCATCGTGCAGAGTGACCTCGATCGACTTGGCGCCATGAACGACGTGACTATTAGTCAGGACGAAGCCGTCCGGGGCGATCAGGAAACCGCTGCCGCCGCCTTCGCCTCGCTGGCCTAACGATGGATTTCTGACCCGAATATTTACGACCGCGGGGGCGACATCGTTCGCGGCTCCGCTCACGGTCTCTGAGTAGGCGTCCAGCAGTTGGTGGTCGGTAGGCGAACGCCTGACTGAGGGCGACCCATCTCCGGAATTTTCGAGCAGGACCGGGAACCAGGTTGGTTCAAATTCGGAAAGCATAATCATTCCTTTTGAATAAGAGGAAAGCAGGTATAAAAGTAACCAGTTTTGTTACAAATCAAAGGGAAACTTTTCAGCCTCTACGCAAATCACGCAGCACATCCGCAAGCGTGATCTTTGCCAGTTCTTGTTCGAGCGCCCGGTTGGCCCGATCCTGGATTCGCTGCATCACCTTAGCGATGCTCTTGCCGACCGGGCATTCCTGTGAGGGTTCGTTTGGATGTGTGCCGAAGATGTTGCCTTGATCAACCGCGCTATGGATTTCGCGGAGAGTCACTTTTTCAGGTTTGCGTTTCAGGACAGCTCCGCCGTGCGGACCTCGTAAAGTAGTAATGAGTCCGGCATCCTGGAGTTCGATCAGGAGCCGGCGAATGACCACAGGATTGGTGTTAACGGTCTCCGCCAAACTTGAAGAGGGGCAACAATTAGCCTTCTTCAATGCAAGTACCGCCATTACATGTACCGCAAAGGTAAACCGGCAACTTTGCACTTCCTAATGTAACTAAAATAATTACTTAATCCAGTGGAAAAGCTTCCGATAGGCTTCCAGCCTGTATTTGCTCCCATTGAAGCGCGGGTGCGAATGAATGCGTTGATGCCCAAAGGGCGGCAGACTTCAGGACGGTTGTGGCAGCGGCGCCGGAGGGTTCTTAGCGGATGGCCCTGGAGAAGCTGACGAGCTGGCAGCCGGTGCCGGAGATGGCGTTGGTGTCGGAGAGGCGGTTCCTCGCAAAGCGGCGCTCTCTTGCGGAGCAGGGGACGGTTTGGCCAGGATGTCTTCCCACGTCCAGAGTTCACCGGTGTATCCCCCGATCTCGTTTAGCAGAGCCGCACAACGATCGTGCAGCTTCTGCAAATCGGGTGGCCCGGGCGGGTCTTCTGCAGAGCCGGGAAAGACAATATACGTGATATTCAGATCGCTTACCGGCCGGTTGTACGGATTCGATCGCGGATCCAGTTCGCTACAAATCCGCAGCGAGGCCTCTCCGATCTTGTAGGATGGTCCGGCATCTCCGAGGAGTGCCGGGTATAGTTTTCCTTGATAGATCACGACGACGTAATCCCCGAGCCTTGGCTGGAACGGATGGTTCGTCTGCCGGAGCATGAATCCGGGCAATACGACGTAAGGATCAGCTTTTGCGATAAGAAAGCTGTACTTTTTCAGATCGGTCACTTCCCTCTGCATCTGTTCCAGTTGTTCTTTGAGAAGCTTTTTGCGATCGGGCGGAGTTGTCTTAGCATCGTACTCAGATTGAAGTTGCTTTAATTTTTCTTCTCGCTCTGGAATGAATTGGTTCGGTTTATTGGTTTTCTTTGGCCAACGATAACTCGTAAACGGTTGGAAATTTGTCGGCGATCCATCCACACGGGAGTCACGATCAGCGTCGGATCCGTCGGAGTTCACGTCCATGTCGCTTTGAATTAAAAGAGCTTTTCGATTCGTTTTGGGGTCCTTGAGTTCCAGGATCGTGTTGCAGTCAAAAAAATTATGGCGTGAAACGAGTTGATCGAGGCGAGCCAGTTCCCGATTCACAGCGTCCACCTTCAACTGGTAAAGGCCGTGATAGAAGCTTGACACTGTCGCGGTCAGGAGTTCGTCCTTTAAGCTTGGCAAAACCGAGCCGATCAGCGGGTCCGCTCCGGAGAGTTCCTCTAGAGTCTGGGCAGGCTTCGGTACCTGTATTTTCACTTCGAGATCGAGGAGGTATGCATCGGGCGTCTTACGTTCGATAATTGCCGGAGCACCCTCGGTCGTTGTTACTCGCGAATGAATCTCCATACCGTTGAAGAGTCGTGCAGTCTCCATCCGTGATGACGGGACGAACGATCCCGGTAACGCGGTGGGAGTTGGGGCAACAGCGGGCGACGGCGGGCTGGGGGTCTCAGGATTCGAAGATTTTGGTCCCGGGCAGCTCGTTAGCAGGCAAGCCAAAATAACCAGCCAGACTCGGGTTCCAAATTGCCGAGGCGAGTCAGTTCCCATGAATGTCGCTATTTGGCAAACCAGGCGATCGCGGTCAAAACGATGCAGATGCCGCTAAGGGCGATCATCGGGATCGCCGGCATCGGTTTTTTCTTAGCCGCATATGAACGGCCGAAGTGCGCCAACAACAAAATGGAGACGACCAATGCGAGGATAAAACCGGGCACTCTCGGATAGAGCAAGCCGGCGACTATCAAGAGCGCTCCGCTCACGCCACCGGCGATGAGAGAAGCCTTGCTCTTGGCGCGCGCATATCCGAATGCTCCACCGGCGATTGCTATTATTCCGAAAAGATAATAAAAGACCTGCGTGACCATGCGGTAGATCTACACCATGCCTGAGATTTCGTAGCCTCTGGCCGTTGCCGGCGAAGAGGACGCCTGCTCTCGAGCGGCTTGCAAGTTAAGGATCAACCGCTTGAGAAACATCGGAATGAATATCAAGGTGGTGGTCAATAGGTTCACCAAAGTCCCCGGAATGACGCGTGCCCGGTCGCGAGAGACCGCCTGCAATGCCGTACGCACCACCTCTTGTACCGACACCGTAAACAGTTCCGGCATCGGAGCAGCGTGTCCTTGGGGAAGCCGGCTTGCGACGTCATTAAACTCGCTCGGGACTGGTCCCGGGCAAACGGCCGTGACCGAGATGTTGGAATTTCGGAGTTCGACCCTGAGGGCTTCACTGAAGCTCGTGACGTAAGCCTTGGTGGCGGCATAAACAGCGAAGTTCGGTATCGGGAAAAAACCTACCACGGAACTCACGTTCAAAATTGCGCCGCAACCCGATTTTCGCATACCGGGAAGAATTCGATATGTCAGATAGGTCAGCGCTACCATGTTAACCTGCAGGATCGAATGGAGGCGTTCCCATTCGGAGTCGATAAAAGCTCCCCGATCTCCCAAGCCGGCATTATTGACGAGCAGATCAACGGACAACCCGCTTTCGTCGAGCCAATCGCAAAACCTCTCGAGCTCAGATTGATCGCGGAGGTCGAGCTGTCGGCAGAAAACCTCCAGACGAGGATTAACTATTTTTAGCTCCAGTTCGAGCGCTTCAAGGCGATCATACCGGCGTGCTACCAGGACCATGGTGTTTACGATAGGGGCTAATTGGCGCGCGAATTCACGGCCGATCCCGGCCGATGCTCCTGTGATCAGGACAGTGCATTCGGCAAAATAGCTAATACTCATAGTTTCACTTCCTAAGCTCGATCCGCTTCAGAGTCAATGAGGGTGCCAGTGCCGCCACTGACAGTCCACCTTGTTTCCTTTCGCAACCATGATTACTGTAGAGTCGATGCAGCAGGGCTTGGAAAATATGACGGTCATCGGCAACGAGCTCGCTCTTCGATGGACGGACGGAACCGAAAGCTACTTGCCGCTCGATTTTTTGCGAAAACGGTGTCCGTGCGCGCTTTGCAGCGGAGAGAAGGATCTCCTGGGAAATGTGTATAGGGGAGAGGCGAAATGGAGTCCGGAAAGTTTTCGGTTGAAGCGCTGTACGATCGTGGGCGGATATGGAGTTCAGCCCGAATGGAGGGACGGACATGCTTCTGGAATTTATTCATTCAGCTATTTGAGATCTTTGGATCCGAATGTCGCATGATACCGGGGCTGAAATCCCTCGTTTTGACAAGTTTTTTTGTCGCCTGCGCCATGGCGGCCATTGCCACCCACGTCTGGCGTCAGCGGGTCGAAGCTGAATTTGACCCGAGACCGCTCTTTGTAGTGATCTTTGCGCAATTTCAGGCATGCCGTTCCGATGATTTTGGAAAAGCGTACGGCCAGGCATCGAGCGCCGCTCAGGAGCATTTTACGCTGGTTCAGTATGTCTCAAAGATTCGGACCGAGTACGGCCGCATCTCCCGTGCGGAAAAATTACAATTTGGTACGACTTCCCTGGAGCATCACCGAGCTATCGTTCAGGTCTTTTTCCTGAGCGCCCGAAACCAGGTCACACCCGCCCTTTTCACGATGATCCAAGAGAGTGGAATCTGGCGGATCGAGAACTTTGAGATTTTGGAGACCTGGCCGCTCGACCGCCGGTTGGCGGGATTCAGCGTCTAGCGAAGCCGCTCCTCAGATTTCACGGAGACACTGATCCAGCACATCCGTTGTTTGATCGATGTCGTCTACCGAATGCATCAGACAGAGGAAACCTGTTTCAAACTGGGACGGTGCGAAATAGACTCCCCGCTCAAGGCAAAGATGAAACAATTTCCTGAAGGCAGCTAGATCGGATTTCATTGCGTCCGCGAAACTCCAGACCGGCTCTTCCGTGAAGAAGAGGCAAAACATCGAGCCGATCCGATGAAATTGGTAGCCTCTGCCGAGTTGGTGTAGAATTCTCAGGACATCTGTTTCCATCTGCTGACCAATCTCCTCGAGCTTGCCCCAGCCGTCGACTCGTTCCAGTTCCCGTAACTGGGCGAGCCCAGCCGCCATCGCCAGCGGATTGCCGGAAAGCGTTCCTGCCTGATAAACCGGTCCGTCCGGAGATAGAAAATTCATAATTTCACTTCGGCCCCCAAATGCCCCAACTGGGAGACCGCCTCCAATGACCTTTCCCATCGCCGTGAGATCGGGTTTGATTCTGGCTAGCTCCTGGTATCCGCCTTTGGCAACACGAAACCCGGTCATCACTTCATCAAAGATCAGCAATGTGCTGTACTCATCGCAGAACCGGCGGAGGCCCTCGTAAAATCCCGATCGTGGGAGAAAAAGTCCGGCGTTAGCCGGGACAGCCTCAACGATCACCGCCGCGATTTGTTCGCCGAACTTTTGGAAGGTTTCGGCAAGCACTTCGGGATTGTTGAAGGGGATTGTGATGGTCAGTTGCGCAAACTCTGGCGGTACGCCGGCGCTATCCGGGCTGCCGTGGGTGAGCGCCCCGCTACCGGCTTTGACCAGCAGCGAATCGACGTGGCCATGGTAGCAGCCCTCAAATTTCACAATCATCTTACGTCCTGTAAAGCCGCGGGCTAACCGTACGCATGACATCGTCGCCTCCGTGCCGCTGTTTACCATCCTGACTTTCTCAACCGAGGGCACCCAGGTACAAATCAATCGCGCCATCTCGACCTCGAGCGGGTTCGGGATGCCGAAGCTAAGACCTGCCAATGCCGCTTCCCGAACTGCCTCGACGACCACATCCGGAGCATGGCCAAGGATTGCCGGACCCCAAGTGCCGACATAATCAATCAATTCCCGCCCCTCAATATCCCAAACATGCGATCCTTTGGCTCTTGAGACAAAGAAGGGCTCTCCTCCAACATTGCGAAATGCTCGAACCGGAGAATTGACACCGCCAGGGATGAATCGCTTGGCTTCCGCGAACAGTGAGGAATTGGTCATGGACTCAACCTAGACCCCTCGCCGCGACGGGCAAGCTGCCACGTGGGCGGCTCAAGAATTCAAGGACAAGATCATAGGTTTTGTGGACCGAAACCGGCGAATTGTCATGGTCAAAAGAGGTTTGGAGACCGAGTGCGCTAATCGATGGCCCGAATCCCCATCCCAGATGAGCTAGGCGCGTCACGAAGTGAGGCCCCAGCCAGAAGTTAGCGCCAAGTCGAACAGATCATAGAGGTCGGCTGCGCTGACGTTGATGTCCGAGAAGATTTATTGAGGCCCTCGACGGCTACTCCGCTAAGGGGCAGGTCAGCAGCTTAAAGACCTCCGGAATCGGCACTCGACTAACTACCTCATCCACTAGCACCGGCTCGTTAGGGAAAATCAGCCGTCGATTGGCTTTTGTAAACACCGGGACACCGCCGGGTGGGCTCTGATATCCGATGCGCTCCGAGATATTCGGCACCGACACGCTGAGTTGTACCAAAGCAGCTGTGTTCGGGGCCAGATAGTCCTGGAGGGCAGTCGTATCGATCAGAAAGCTAGTGTAGCTCGCGTCGGTGTTGTTCCAGCGTGACCTTAGAAATAACTGAGTGTGGGCTTGCCGGGGCAACGATATCCAAAAAGTTCCCCAAACATAGAATGTTTTTTTAACACGTGACAAGCTTTTGTTGTGGAAATAGGCTCCATTAGCACTACGGATTCATATTGACAGAAGGCTATCCTGAAGACCGTTTAACCTAACTTCAATTGATTGCATTTATGGGTGAAGAAATCTTTGATTACGTTGTAGTTGGCTCTGGGGCCGGAGGTGGTCCGGTGTCATGTCGCCTGGCGTTGGCGGGCTATCGCGTATTAATTCTGGAAGCCGGCGGAACCGACGAAGGGCTGTCGTATCAGGTGCCGGCTTTCAACGGTTTAGCCACCGAAGATCCTGCCTTAAGATGGGATTTCTTTGTTCGCCATTACACAGACGAGAGTCAACAGGCTCGTGACTCGAAATATGTTCCGGATCGAAAGGGGATCCTTTACCCCCGTTCCGGCACATTAGGCGGATGTACAGCGCACAACGCGATGATCACAGTGTATCCGCACAACAGCGACTGGAAACATATCGCTGAGTTAACTAGCGATTCGAGCTGGGAACCGGACCGGATGCGAAGCTACTTCGAGCGGCTCGAGAAATGCGGTTATCGTGTAGCGCCATCGAACGGCGAAAATCCTTCCCGACATGGGTTTGCCGGATGGTTGGCGACCAGTCTCGCTAACCCCGAGGTTGCCCTGACCGATATCGATCTCCTTGGCGAGATCACGGCTGCTGTCTTTCAGACCGGCTTGTCGCAATTTCGCATGCGGGACTGGTTCGGTGCGCTTTTGCATTTGGCTAAGGTCAAGGACGTTTCCCGTCCCGGAGTTGAGTTACGGGATTTCTTAGTGGAGACGGCCGATCCAAATGACTGGGAGTGGAATCAGCCGAGTGGAACTGGAATAGTGCTGATTCCGCTTGCGACAGAACGTGGGAGTCGTATTGGAACGCGGGAGTTTATTCGTCAAACCGCGGCACAAACCGGCTCGAAGCTCGAACTTCGCACTCACTCGCTGGTGACTCGCGTGATCTTCGACGACAAGAAGCGCGCGGTAGGTGTGGAATACCTCTCTGGCGAACACCTTTACAAGGCAGATCCCAATTCGTCGCCGGATCATACGTTCGAAAAGCGTGTGGTGAGCGTTCGGCGCGAGGTTATCCTGGCTGGTGGCGCGTTTAATACGCCGCAGCTTCTAATGCTGTCCGGAATAGGGCCGGCAGCGCAATTGCAGAGATTTGGGATCAAAACGCTCGTTGACTCACCGGGGGTCGGGGAGAACCTACAAGACAGGTATGAAGTGGGCGTCATCAATGAGCTGAAGGTGGACTTCAGCGCCCTCAAAGGTGCGACATTTAAGCCACCAAAGCCGGGCGAACAGCCGGATCCGGATTTGCTGGCGTGGCAGCAGCGCAGAGAAGGCCTATACACCAGCAACGGTGCGGTTCTTGGTATCGTAACCCGCTCCAGTCCAGAGAAACCCGAGCCAGACCTTTTTATCTTTGGGTTACCAGGCTTCTTTAAAGGCTATTTCCCGGGTTATTCTGCGTTCCTTGAGAAAAAGCGAGATGTTTTCACGTGGGCAATCTTGAAAGCCCACACCGAGAACACGGGCGGATCCGTGAGATTGCAATCAGTTGATCCACGCGACCCGCCAGAGATCAATTTCCATTATTTTGATGAAGGTACGGACCATGGTCAAAGCGATCTCGAATCAGTTTTGCGAGGCGTGAAGTTCGTCAGGGAATTATCCGATAGAATTAAGTTTTTAGACCGAGCAGGATTTCTCCCCGGCGTTAAGGTCGATACCGACGACGAAATGCGTGAATGGATCAAGAATGAAGCGTGGGGCCATCACGCCTCGTGCACCTGCAAAATCGGTGCAGATAACGATCCGGCGGCAGTTCTGGACAGTAAGTTCCGAGTGCGTGGTGTCAGTAACCTTCGGGTGGTAGACGCTTCCGTATTCCCCAGAATACCCGGCTTTTTCATCGTTACACCTGTTTATATGATCAGCGAAAAGGCCGCGGACGTGATCCTTGAGGACGCCAATCGGACGCAGTGAGCAAGCGAGACCGCTCTCTCTATCGGCTGGTCAGCGATCCCATTTGTTGCGAGGGCCCGGCCCGCGTTTGTCCCGATCAAACTCACCGGCACGCGCCGGTCGGTAGATAAATAATTTTCCTGCCAGAATTCCGGCTTTTCCACAGCGGCCAGGGCCCACTCCCGGTACCGGGCATTAAAAGGGTGATCCGGCTTATGTAAAAGATCGAGGAGATCAGTGTCCTTCACCTCTTCGAAAAAGTCGGGCTGCTTGCTGGAATGACAAGCGATGCAGTTTTGTGCAAACACG
>DASXBV010000120.1:0-2029 GCA_036491515.1 Chthoniobacterales bacterium | reverse complement strand
CGATCTCGCCGTGCAGATTGCCTCGGGATTGGAAGCGGCCCATGGGCAGGGCATCATCCATCGCGACGTTAAACCAGCAAACATATTCGTCACCAGCGAAGGGCAAGCTAAGATTCTTGATTTCGGATTAGCCAAGCTGTCGACTGCTGAAGCCGCTTCGGCTAGTCCGCCAGCCACGGACCATCGCGAAGAAGTGGCTCCGCACCAACCAAACTACGAAGCCGAATCACTCACTGCCTCGAGTCCTTTCCTTAGTCGAACAGGCGTAGCCATGGGAACGGCGGGCTACATGTCTCCGGAGCAGGTGCGCGGGGAGAAACTTGACGCGCGGACAGATCTATTTTCCTTTGGTTCGGTACTCTACGAAATGGCCACTGGTAAGCGCGCTTTTGCCGGTGACACTGGGCCAGAGTTTCATGACGCCATCCTCACGACAACGCCGCGCCCGGCGCGGGAATTAAATCCCGTACTCCCGGCAAAACTTGAAAACATTATTGCAAAAGCGCTTGAAAAAGATCGTGACACGAGATACCAGTCGGCCTCCGAAATGCGCTCGGATCTTGAGGCTTTGAGACTGGAAATTGCGCCGAGGCATCGCGCTCGTTGGAGGGCCCTGGCGGCAGCGGGCGTCGTCGTGCTTTCTATCGCTAGTGCGGCCTATTGGTTCGCCAAACGATCAGTGAAGTCCCCTACTGCTCTGCCAGCGATCAAGTTGCGTCAACTCACCAGCAACTCCAGCGAGAACGGCGTTGGCAGCGGTGCCATCTCGCCCGATGGAAAATACCTGGCATACATCGAGAGAGAAAAGATACGCCTCAAACGCATCGAAACCGACGAGACACGGACGATTCCTCAACCCGCCAATTTCGATACCAGTCGGGAGGGCTTTGGCGGAATTGGCCCCTGGCTCCCAGATGGCACCAAGTTTCTTGCCGCTTCCTATCCGCGCGCGCTTTCTGCCGAGGCGACGACTTCCCAAGGCAGCAGTATTTGGATCGTCTCGGTGTCGGGTGGGCCTCTCCATAGGATACGCGACGAAGCTTACCTCGATTCCATTTCTCCAGATGGCTCGCTCATCTCCTTTGAAACACACAAGGGGAAGTTTTTCGATCGCGAAATCTGGGTAATGGGGCCTGAGGGTGAACACGCCCGGAAAGTCTTTGAAGTCGATGAAAATAGTTCGATTTTTGGGCCGCTCGGATGGTCGGAGGATGGGAAACGTGTTGTTTTCCAGAGGCAGGATGGACCCAACCCCGCGGACTCATACTTCATGAGCGGCGATATTAATGGCGGACCTCTTACCAGGATCGTGGCCCCGTTTGCGCCGGAAAGAGTGCAATCCGCGCTCTGGTTGCCCGATAACCGGCTGATTTACGGGCTGGGTGAGCCGGGCTTCAAGGTGACGACCTGCAATCTTTTCGAGATACGAATGAACCCACAACTGACGGAATTCATCGGAAAGCCGCGGCGCCTCACGAACTTCGCAGAGCTTTGCGTGATCCCGGAGAACACGACGGCAGACGGCAAGCAGGTTGTCCTCCATGAGTGGAGACCCCACAGCAACGTTTATGTCAGCGAGCTGCAAGCCGGTGGAACGCGCGCGTCCGCCCCTTCCCGGCTGACGTTGGACGAAAGCTGGAATCATCCCTTGGCCTGGTCGGTCGATAGCAAGACAGTACTTTTTTCTTCTGATCGAGCAGGGGTAGATCAGGTTTTCAAACAGTCGATTGGCGCGGTTGGCCCCGAATCCCTGCTCACCTTCAGGAAAGATGAAAACATAACCGGTGCGTGCATAAGCCCAGACGGATCCTGGCTCATCTATATGGTTGTCCTGGACAAAGGTGGCATCATTACAACAAATAAAATTATGGGAGTCCGTGTTACTCCCGCGGATCCAACCGCAAAAAACGATCTCATGCGACTCCCGATGACTGGCGGACCACCACAGGTGGTATTGACGGCCAGCATCGAAGAGTGGCCACGATGCGCACGCTCCCCCTCAGATTTGTGTGCCATCGCTGAGCGAAGT
>DASXBV010000119.1:0-4065 GCA_036491515.1 Chthoniobacterales bacterium | reverse complement strand
CCAAGAGATCAGCCGCCGCCTTGCTCGCTGAATAGGACGAACTCGGGTTCAGGCGGCTTTGCTCGGTAAATCTACCCCCCTCTCCGAGGGAGCCGTATACTTCGTCAGTGGAAATCTGGACAAACCTCTTGACGCCATGGTATCGGGCGGCATCCAGCAGGCTACTCGTTCCAACGATGTTCGTGTGAATGAAGTTTTCGGGGGACGCAATACTGCGGTCGACGTGACTTTCGGCAGCAAAGTTAACAACTGCAAAATAACTGTGATTCGCCAAGATCTTTTCGATTGCTTCCGAGTTCGCGATATCTGCGTGTAAGAACTCATAACGGTCGCCGAACTCGCTCGAAAAATCAGCGGTCGATACCAGCGAACCGGCGTAGGTCAGTGCGTCAACATTCGTGATCATTTCGGGCTGGTAATGCTCCAATACGTAGCGGATAAAATTGCTCCCAACAAATCCGCAACCGCCTGTCACTAAGAGACGCATCGTTCGCCTTCTATCATGGCTCGATGATCTTTCAACCCTTACCTCATTACTAATCGCTCAGTCATCGCGCTTTCTACCCGTGTTCGTTCTTTTTCAAACTCTGCTTCCGATCGAGTGGACCCGATTTTCATCAATGGCAACACCGTAACGGTCACATGGGAAAAGGGCTTCGGAACAGCGAATCCGTCCCAGGAATTGAATCGCCAATACGCGGAATACTCGATAAGCAATGGCAGGAGAGGCACTTGGCATCTTTGCGACAGATGAATGGCACCGGGTCCGAGACTATACCTGGGGCCTCTGGGTCCATCCGGAGTGATGCAGAGATCAAACCCATTTTCCAAACTTCGGACCAGGTCGAGAAGGGCCGCAGCGCCGCGACGAGAACTCGAGCCACGGACTGCACCCATCCCGAAATAGCGCACGAACTCGCAAAGATACGCGCCATCGCGGCTGGCACTCGTCAAAACGAGCAGACCCTTCCGCTTCGGATAATATCGGCGAAACAGCGCCGGCATCGCGAGAATGCGGTTATGCCAAATCAAGATGACCACTGGTCCGGGGAAGGGTCCATTAAGAAAACCTGCTTCGTCGATCACTTTGTAGCGCAAAGTCCCGCACAAGAGGTTTACCAGAAGCGAACCAAACCAAATCAAGATGCGCGTCAGAAGCGGAAGTTGGTAAACGCTCGTCGAATTAGTCCATCGTCTCACGTGCGAATCTTAGTATGATCGTCGCTCGCGCCTTGAAAATCGGCCAAATCCCCGACGGCGGTATGCCTCCCACTTATGGGACGACGTACCAGCCAGAGCGGACATCCCGCCCAGATCGGCACGCGAAAGTGGGAGGTCAAATTCAAATCGTCAGGCCTTGGTCCGAAGCATCTTCACTTCCGTCGAGCGGCATGACGGCATCAGTCATCCAACAATTACTGAATTCACCCTCGCTCTGCTTAGAAAGTACAAACACAAAAGTCACCTGACGCCCGGTTGCGCCAAAAACTTTCACAGCGACCTTTGCTTCGTTGCCCTCGACGTCGGATCCAACGATCGACGAGGAGACATTATTGAGCATTGGGGAATACACGGGGCTTTTAACGATCTGCGCAAACTTTTCTAAGGGCCCCGTTGCCGTTTTGTTGGACGGCGAGGCAAACCGAAACGCGCGTTCGATGCCCGCATCGGTCTGCGGATCGTCATTATGCGCTAGCGCCGCGACTTGAAATTGGACGACCTGTTCCGGGCTCATCTCCGGTCGAGGTGTGAGATCAGTGAGTGGAGCTCCGCCCGCAACAAACGGCGAGGCTATCACAACCAGAAGAAGTGTTCGGAAGAATCGCACCTATGAGTAAATTCGCAGGATCACTATGTCGCAGATGCGGCAAAAGAAGTAAAATGGTTGTTCCGTTAACAAAGCTCCAGATCAGGTCGTATATGTGTCTAGCGCCGTTGACGGACCCGAGCGCCGAAGGCGCGATACAGGGATAGCCTAGGGCAAGCGAAGGGCCGTTGTCAGTTGTCAGCCCGTAGCGCAGCCCTAGGTAAACGGAAAAAAAGAAGGGTTAGCGCTGAAGGCGCGCGTCAATCTGGATGCTACATTCACCTGTCAAACCATAGATCGCGGATCTTTCATATCGGTTCTCCTTGTGTCGCGCTTATGCTTCTTTTTTGCGATCACCTAGGCCTGCACGAAGTGGCGAAAACGGCGCTTCGCTTGCTCTAGGCTATCTTGACATCGCGCCTTCGGCGCCAAGCAGGCATGCTCAGGCGGAGCCGCGGGTGTAGGCGAAGCGTCCTCGCTTTGCCCTCCGGCAAGAAGCAAAGCGAGACGCTTCGCCTACGTCGCCGTCACGTGATTGTAACAATTGAAAGATTGCCGAACCAGCGAAATTTGCCGAGTGGGTGGAAGCTACTGCCTATGAAGACATCCAAACTATCATTTTTCCTCCTGGGCGCTCTGATCACCCAGTTTCTTTCCTGGTCCGCCTCGGCGGCTACGCAATTACAGGGTGCGGGCGCGACCTTCCCAGCCCCGCTTTATCAACGTTGGATCGCTGAATATACAAAGGCCAATCCGGATGTGCAGATCAACTATCAAGGGATCGGCAGCGGCGCCGGGATCAAACAATTCACACAGAATCTGGTCAGTTTTGGGGCAAGCGACGCGGCGATGACGGACAAAGAGATCGCCGCTGTCAAGCAGGGCGTCGTGCTCATTCCCGCAACTGCTGGCAGCATCGTGCTGGCGTACAACATCCCGGGCGTCGATAACCTCAAGCTTTCCAGAGAAGCCTACGTCGGTATTTTCCTTGGCAAGATCAAGAAGTGGAATGACCCCGCGATCACTAAGACAAACGAAGGAGTGAAGTTGCCTGACTTGTCGATCACGGCGTGTGAACGTTCTGATGGTAGCGGAACGAATTTTGTTTTTACAAAGCATCTCAGCGCGATCAGCCCGGAATTTAATGACAAAGTCGGATTTGGTACGAGCGTTACCTGGCCAGTCGGCGTTGCCGGTAAAGGCAACGATGGTGTGACCGCCCTGATCAAACAGAACCGAGGGGCGATCGGCTATGTCGAATATGGATACGCGCAACATAACAAGCTCCCGTTCGCAGCACTGCAGAACAAGGCTGGCGAGTTTGTAACTGCGACGACCGCATCTGGCGAAGCCACTTTGGCGACAACTCAGTTTCCGCCGAATTTGCTTCGCGCCTGGCCTTCTGATCCGGACTGTAAAGAATGTTACCCGATCGCTACCTTCACGTGGCTGTTGCTTTACAAGAAGTATGACGATGCCGCGATAGGTGAGGCTGTAAAGAAGTTCGTCAACTGGGGTCTCACTGACGGACAGCAATTCTCGGAGGACCTTGGTTACATTCCTTTGCCCAAGGAAGTTGAGGACAAAGTCTTGGAAGCGCTGAAGACTGTGGAATAATCTACCCGCCAAAGTCAGAAGAGGTCAAAAATCATGGCAAATGACGAAACAACCAGCGTGGCTGGTGGTAAGATAAGAAAAATCAAACGCCGGTTTGACCTCTTCATGGTGCTCACGTGGATGGCTTCAATAGCGGCCGTCGTGACCCTACTCTGGATTTTAGAGAGCATCGTTACGCCGGCTTGGCCGGCGATCCAACAAACCGGCCTGGGCTTCTTCACCAGCACGGCCTGGGATGTCAACAGGGACCGTTACGGTGCATTCCCGTTTCTGATCGGGACGGCAATAAGTTCACTGATTGCCCTGTGTTTCGCGCTGCCTTTGGGAGTGTTCATCGCCCTTTTCCTGAGCGAAAATTTTCTACCTTTGGCAGTCCGCCACGTGATCAGGTTTGTTGTCGAGCTGCTGGCGGCGATTCCGAGCGTTGTCTACGGACTTTGGGGCATCGCAGTGGTTATCCCAATCGTTCAGCAGTTTGGCGGATACCTCTCCGACTACCTTGGGTTTATCCCATTGTTTAGCGGACCCGCGACCGGCAACAGCATGTTAACTGCCAGTCTGGTCCTGGCGATCATGGTCCTGCCGACGATAACTGCAATTTCCCGCACGGCCCTGGTCGCTGTCCCACCCACCCTGCGGGA
>DASXBV010000118.1:0-16260 GCA_036491515.1 Chthoniobacterales bacterium | reverse complement strand
CTAGGCTGGACAGAGCTCTGTCGATATCACTCTGAACGCATGAAGCCATGCAACAAGAAATATTAACATCCTTAACCGCTTTCGGTCTGAATCTGGCACGATTGAGCGTCAATTGTACTGAACGGGAGTCCGTGGAGTCCGCGGGCTTTGAAATCAGCGCTCCGTCGGCGCAGGCAAGAGATGCTTCCGGCGATTCGCTCGGCGTCGACCGGGTCAAGTGTAGGAAGTACTTCATTTCGTGGCATTTAGCTTGCAGGGGCACCTCTTTTACCGCGCGTGCTATATACGGAGCAAGATGAAAAAAGCAATGAGCGGTTTTACCAACCAGACCCATGTCCGCCAAGGGACTAATCATGAAGTTTATCGGCGATGAGCTTCGTCATCTAGGTATCTAAGAGAAGAATGGCTGAGGAAGGATTAGTCGATGCTGATGCTATCGCGGCGTATCTTGACATACCGCGCAAAGACGTCCTTAAGCTCGCTCGTAGGCGGCTTATCCCGGCCATCAGGTTCTCCCGTAAGCTCATCCGGTTCGATCGAGCAAAGGTTCGTAAGGCCTTAGATGAGCTGGAAGATTAATGCGAGGCACCCTCGCTGATCCCGTGCCCACTACCTAATTTTATTCGGAGTTATGGCCCAGAATTCCGTGGCATTCTCGTCTCTCACTCGATTCTTGTAGTCTCGCAAGAACAGGTGTACATCGCCATAGTGGCCCATCTCTTTGCGCGTCAGGTTTTCGTCGTTACACGCGGCATAACGATAACTGGCAAACGAATGTCTTAACACGTCCTGGGGCCATTTAATGATCCCGGCTTCGGCGCGGATACGTTGCAGCCTGGAGTAGAAGGCGTCGCCATGAGGAGATATCGGTCCTGGCTCATCCTTTAAGTAACGCTGGAGCCAGGCAACGAGGTTTAGTTGGATCTTTAGGAAGCGAGTCGATCCTTGCGATTTAGACTTGTGGACGTCGATTTCAGCCTTCTTTAAGTCGACGTGTTGTCGATGCAGGTGCCAAAGTTCGGATTCGGGTCGGACACCGCCGAACAGCGCGATCGTGACAGCGGGAACGAAATCCGGTTGAAATTCCACGCATGCCTTAAGTAAAGCGCGAACCTGGAACAGCTCTAAAATCCCTGGTTGCTTGGTATCATCATCTTCTTCCGCGGCCACATACTCGATTGGATTGCTCGCTATCCATTCCTCAGTTTTGGCATGACTAAACAGCACGGAGAGAGCTGTCCGATAGTTATTGTTGGTGACCGGCGCTCCACGTTTTTTTAGCCAGCTTTTGATCTCCTTGACTGATATTTCCGCGAGTTTCCGGCCCGGAAAATCCTCTGAGAATTTCTTTAGCTTGAGCCTCAAATCTTTTTTGTACCGCTCCGATCTTTTGTTCTTAGCCTTGAGTAGTGCAGCGACAGCATCATTTAACGCAATTCCGGACGTACGGATACCGTGGAATTCCTCGGCTATCTTTGCGGCCTGCGTTAATGAAAGGCCGCTTCCGGCAAGAACTGTCATCGCCGCTCTGGCGTCAGTTCTTTGATCTGGAGTAAATTCAAGGCCTTCCGTGCCTTCGTTGCGCAGGCGGATTCGCTGAATTTGCGCTTCACCCAGAGCGGCATCCTTGGATGAGAAGTACTTCCGTTTCCCGTGAGGTCGCAAGTCGACAATCCACATCGTCTGTCCCGCCCCATTAAGGCCTTTCCTCACACGAGGCCAATCTCTATTGGTTTTTGCCATGACTTGGAACCCAGCAGATCCATTTGGCCACCAGCGGCCAAAATCGGCCAAATTAATCTGAAATCAACGCCATTTATCGATATTTATCGCACCTAATCCATAACGCGTGCGAGCGCTCTCGTTCTAGTGATTCAGCCGTAAGCCGTTGATTATGAGGCATGGGCAGGGCTGGATTCGAACCAGCGAAGGCGTAAAGCCAGCAGATTTACAGTCTGCCCCGTTTGGCCGCTTCGGTACCTACCCGGACCGTGACCAGTTTGGCGTTTGAGTTTCGGGTTTCGAGTCTTCGAACTCTCATCTCGCCACCCAGTTGCCGCTGCTGGAAGCAAGCTATATAGGTCCCAGCTAACCGGTGTGCAAGTGGATTTTCTGCGAGCAAAAACTCTGCAGCCGGCATGCCGATGCTACCTGACCTGGACCGGGTGACCAAGCTGAGATCGATCGACAATGTACGTTCGACGAACCTCGACACGATCAACCGGGTTCGCATTGCTGTCAGCGGGTAGACGGCTGATTTCGTCCAGGGCTTCGAGCCCGCCGATCACCTGGCCGAAGACGGTGTCCTGTCCGTCCTGGGAGGGGAGAGGCTGAAGGCAGACATAGAACTGGCTCCCGTTGGATTGACGGGTCGGATTGACGTTATCCGGGAGGCGGCCCATCGCCACAGCACCGCGAAGATGTTTCCTGCGAATTTCCGCAGGCAATGTATAACCAGGACCGCCGGTGCCAATGATCGAGCGGTCTTTCTTCTTGCTGAGCGGATCCCCGCCCTGAACCAGGTAGTTGGGAAACACGCGGTGAATCGTTGTTTTTTTATAAAAGCCGTCCTGCACCAATTTCTTGAAGTTTGCAGTGGTCTGCGGTGCGTCAGCATCATAAAAAGCAATCTCAAAACTGCGTGTCTGCCGTTGCTTACCCTTTCCCCACTGCACATCGAAGACGGCGATCGGGTCTGCCAAACAGGCAACCACTGGAAAGCCCAGCGCCGCTAGCAAGACAAACATTTTTTTCATGCCGAAATAATTGGAAGCGTGCAAACCTCGACTGACCCAATCAAAGTATTGTTCCGGCGAACTTGCAAGGTTGATCCCGGAGCGTCAAAGCCTCGTCTGAGGTAACCGAGAGCGATCACGCGGTCAAGCGACCGGCTTCGGCTGATACTGGTGATCAGTCCAACCTCCTTGCTCTCTTCCGCGGCGCCAACAAGCTTGTCTCCTACTTCCAGTACGATGTTGTCAACCGCCAGGAGGCCGCGCAGGTGACGGTTGACATGTCCCAGACTCTTGATACGACTGATTACTTCCTGTCCGAGATAACAACCCTTGGTATAGCTGATTGCACGCTCGTCCAGTCCGGCCTCGTTCGGAATCACGTTCTCAGACAGCTCACTGCCCCAGCGAGCGATACCCTGCTCAATGCGGAGATTCTCCATGGCCTCAGCGTCGATAGGCGTCTGATTTAACTTCTCCCGGACCGAGCGAGTCTGAGTGATGGGCAGCCAGAGATCAACGCCTGGCAGTCCGAAGCGGGTGGAGTCAAAAATTTCGATGCCTTCACATGACACCGGGGATTTAGGGTCTGTCAGATGGAAGAGGCCGAATTCGTCCGTCACGTCTTCGAGTGTGACATCGTCCGCGATGATGTATTTTTCTAAACGGGCTGCGAGCGATTCTCTGAGAACAGGCTCGGCGTCAAGATAATGGCTTTCGTCCGTTGCCGCGACAAACAGGTCCGCACACAACTTGCCTTTTGCGGTCAGGGCACAGGCGTAGATCGCCGAATGAGCGTGAAGGCCATCGATATCGTTGGTGAGCTGACCGTTCAGAAAGCGCACGCGATCTTTGCCGGTAACTTTGAATTTTGCTCGGTCGCTTAGGTCAAGGAGCATTTTGGGTTTTGGGTTTGGAGTTTTGGGTTTGGAGTGGGAACTCGCTTTGTTAATGCAAAACGCAAGGCTGCAAACCTAGAGCGCAAAACGCAAAACTCCAACCCCCAAAACTTAGCATTCGCTGTTCGCTGCAATTTTAGGCAATAGTTTTTTGTAGAAACCGGCGGAATTCTGGATTTGTTAGGAGAGTCCGCATTACTCATTGCCTTAAGGACGAGGCTCAAAACTTAATTTTTCAAGCTTATGCAGCGAAGATCCGATTGTAAAATGGAACCGCCTGCCGATTCCGGACCTGACCGCGAAGGCGCTTCTTCTCGTCGAGAATTTATTCGTAATCTGGCCGCTATTTCGGCCGGGTTGACAGTAGCGGCGCCGTTAGCACGAGCGGTCGTCGTGACCGAGAACGGTATCCCGAAGAGTGCACCTCCTGATACAGGCGGGGTGCAAGGATTGACGGAAATCAATTTGAGGGTGAACGGAAAGGGCGAACGGCTAGTCGTTGATCCGCGGGTCACGTTGCTCGATGCGTTGCGAGATCGATTGGAGCTAACCGGCACGAAGAAAGGATGCGATCGAGGCGCTTGCGGTGCCTGCACCGTGCATCTGGATGGAAGGCGGGTACTATCATGTTTGACTCTCGCAGTCATGGCTCAGGGCAAGGAGATCACTACCATCGAGGGCCTGGCAAAGGGCGATGAATTGCACCCGGTTCAGGCTGCGTTCATTGAATGTGACGCGTTTCAGTGTGGCTATTGTACTCCGGGCCAGATCATGTCCGCGGTCGCGTGTATCAACGAAGGCCACACGGGTTCGGGCCGCGAGATTCGAGAATTTATGTCCGGCAACCTGTGCAGGTGCGGGGCCTACCCAAACATCGTCGACGCGATCAAGCTCGCGGCGGCAAAGATGAAAGGAGGGGTGAATTGATGCGTCCTTTTGTTTACGAATCGCCTTCCAGCGGCCAAGAAGCAACGTCGCGCGGCAGCACGGATTCAGCGTTTATTGCCGGCGGTACGACCATCATCGATTTAATGAAGCTCGAAGTGATGAAACCGTCGCGGTTAATTGACTTGAACGCGCTGCAGATGCGCGGCATAGAAATGCGCGAGGATGGATTGCGAATAGGCGCTCTGGAGAAGATGAGCGACGTGGCTGTTCATCCTGAAGTCGTCGCGAATTATCCGGTGATTTCCGAGGCACTTCTCCAGAGCGCTTCGGCGCAGATTCGCAATATGGCGAGCATCGGGGGAAACCTGTTGCAACGAACCCGCTGTGGTTATTTCCGTGACGTGACCACTCCTTGCAACAAGCGTGAGCCCGGGAGCGGCTGCCCGGCTATTGGCGGTGAAAACCGGATGCACGCGATACTCGGCACCAGTTCGTCCTGTGTCGCGACTCATCCTAGTGATCTCGCGGTGGCTTTGGTTGCTCTGGATGCGTCCATACAAATCCAGAATGGAGCGAATGAACGTCTGATTAAGCTGGACGACTTTTATCTTGTGCCCGGTGATACTCCGGACCATGAAAACCAATTGCGCTCGGGAGAACTTATCGCCGAGGTGCATGTTCCCAGGTTGCCGTGGGCGAGGAGATCCACGTATCTGAAAATTCGTGATCGCGATTCTTACGAATTCGCGCTGACTTCTGCAGCTGTTGCGTTGGATGTCGACGGAGACAAGATTCGAGACATTCGAATCGCGGTCGGGGGAGTCGGAACCAAGCCTTGGAACTTGCCAAAAGTGCGGGAGGCAATCGCCGGCAAACCGTTAAAACAAGAGACCTTCGCGGCAGCGGCGAAACTCGCAGTGGATGGCGCGAACCCACTAAGGCATAACGGATTTAAAGTTGATCTTGTGCAGCGAACAATCGTCCGCGCTTTAATGAATTTAGGAGATTTAACATGAGCACAAACATCATAGGCAAACCGCAGGACCGGGTGGATGGAAAATTGAAAGTCACCGGCCGTGCCATGTATCCGGGAGATCGCCAGATTGAAAACCTGGCCTTTGGCTATCTCCTGACCAGCGCGGTGGCGAAGGGCTCAATCCAAGCCATGGACACAACCGCTGCCGAGCACTCGCCGGGTGTGGCGGCGGTATACACGCCATTCAATCCGCTAAAGCTGTACCGAGGACTGGAATCCTCCGAAGGAGCGAACAGCGGGGAAATTCTGCCGCCGTTGCAGGACCAAAAGATCCTGAACCACGGGCAAATCATCGGTCTGGTCGTGGCGGACTCGTTCGAACAGGCGCGTGATGCGGCTGCGCTGGTCAAAACGCAATACGAAGCAGAAGATCCTGTGGCATCGTGGGAGCAGGGGATGGAACACTCGTTTGCGCCCCAGTCCGTGTCGGGAGAAAACGCAACCGTAAAAATTTTAGCCGATGGCGTCAGGTCGATCGACGACGCGATTACCGGCAGCCCGGTCGTTGTGGATGCGACCTACACAGAACCGATCTATCATCATAATCCGATGGAACCACATGCGACTACCGCTGTGTGGCACGGAGATAGACTGACGATTTACGATGCTACCCAGGGTGTGGTTTCGCATCGTCTCAACGTCGCAGCCGTTCTTGGGATCGACGAGGATATGGTTCGGGTACTTTGTCCATTTGTCGGCGGCGCATTCGGCTGCAAAGGCTCCATGTGGATGTTTTCACCGCTTACCGCAGCCGCGGCGCGTGCACTGGATCGACCGGTAAAAACGATCTTGACTCGTGAACAAATGTTCACGCTCGTGGGCCATCGCCCCGCATTAATCCAACACTTGACGCTTGGGGCAAGCCAGGACGGGACGTTGCAGGTGGTCAAACATGATGTTCGCTCAACCGTGTCGTTTTCCAAAGCCTTTATCGAAGCTGCTGCCCATCGTACGTCGCGGCTATTGTACAAGTCTCGCAACATCCAGGTCAGCCAGACGCTGGTCCCGTGGGATGTGGGTGGCCCAACTTTCATGCGCGCTCCGGGATGCGCTCCCGGAATGTTCGCTCTCGAGTGCGCCATGGACGAGCTTGCCGCGAAATCAGGCATCGATCCGGTTGAATTGCGGATTAAAAATGATGCGGACATATATCCGGGAAGAAATGTTCCATGGTCGTCCAAGAATTTGCTGGAGTGTTATCGGCTTGGTGAGGAGAAGTTTGGATGGTCCAAGCGGAATTCGGAGCCAGGCGCCGTGCGAGACGGCGACTGGCTGGTTGGGATGGGAATGGCCTCTGCTCTGTATCCTGCCCACCGTAACCCAGCATCGGCGAAGGTCCGACTTCAAGCCGATGGAACGGCTCAGGTGTCCTCCGCAACCCAAGATCTGGGCACCGGGACGTGGACCGTGCTGGCGATTGTCGGCGCCGACAGCCTGGAATTACCAATTGAGAAGATCCGTACGGAGCTCGGTGACTCGGCACTGCCGCCCGCACCAACGTCAGGAGGTTCTACGTCGGTCGCGAGCGTTACCCCCGCCATCCAGAAGGCTGCTGAGTCTGCCAAAAAGAAGCTGATCCAGCTCGCGGCCCGGGACAAGAAATCGCCCTTCTTTGGTATGAAAGTGGAAGAGATCGCCTATAGAAATGGAGAACTTGCCGGCGGCGGAAAAAGCGCAGATTTCGGCTCAGTCCTCAGTGCGATTGGTCGGGGTTCGGTCGAGGCTACGGAGATGGCCGCGGCGGGCGAAGAGGAGGAAAAGTATGCCTTCCACTCTTTCGGCGCGCAGTTTTGTGAACTGAAAGTGAATCGGTGGACTGGCGAAGTGCGACTGCATCGCATTGTATCGGTGATGGATATCGGGACGGTGGTCAATCTGAAGGCGGCCCGCAGTCAGATTATCGGTGGAATCGTGTTCGGAATCGGGATGGCTCTTCTGGAAGGATCGGTTCTTGAGGAAAAGACGGGCCGGTATGCGAACGCAAATTTCGTAGACTATTTGGTCGCAACGAATGCCGATGTCCCTAACGTGGATGTCCATTTCATCAACAAGCCCGACACGATTTTTAATCCGGTTGGCGCTCGCGGAATTGGAGAAATTGGGATCACTGGAATGCCGGCGGCGATCGCGAACGCGGCCTACAATGCGACCGGCAGGAGGGTACGCGAGTTTCCAATCAGGCCGGAAAAACTCCTGCCTATGAGCCCTAATCAACCGGCAATCAGTATGTCAGGGAGTTAGCGCCGTGTATCACTTGATTCAGGGAGGGGAGTCGCTCGCGACTCTCAAACTCCCACAGGCGTTGCCAGTAACGCCCTCCAAGTTTTAGATGTTAACTTGAACACCGAATAAAATGGGACCTTCTCCTAACTAATTTGTGAGTTTTTCGGGCTGGGACCAGGGGTCAGGTGTTGCTCCTCCGTAAGAGTAGAATAGGTTCGTTCAGATGGCCTGGAAAGAACTGAAACAAATCATAACCGAGTATCAACGGTCGGATGGGCCGTTCGCGCTAGCCACGCTGGTGAAGTCATCAGGATCGACCTACCGCCAACCCGGGTCCAGGATGCTCATTCTGCCAGGAGGGATATTTGTTGGCCGGCTAAGCGCCGGTTGTGTTGAGGAGGAGATAGCAGGTCACGCGCGAGCGGTGATCCTCGATGGCAAACCGAAGAAATGCTCCTTCGATTTGCGTTCCCGCTTCGCGTGCGATGGCTCGATTGAGGTTTTGATCGAACGGCTGGTGAAGCCGAACGCGTTTCTGGACGGTTTGATCGGTGTCCTGGGCGATCGCATGCCGATCACCGTGTCCACGAATTATCGGCTGGCCGACGCGGCTGGGGGCACCCGGCTAATCAATGCCTTGCCGGCAAATCGTGCGGAGGAGTTTGTCCAGGAGATTCAACCACCGATACGTCTGATTATCTTTGGGGATTATTTCGATGTGGAGGCAGTCGCCTACCTAGGCGGTTACTTGGGGTGGCAGGTGGAAGTTGTCACCGACGCCCACGAACTGCCGACCGGGGATGGGCGCACGGCCTGCGTGGTGATGTCGCATCATTTCGGCCGGGACATGGTAGCCTTGAAACAGGTGTTCGCGGGAAATTATGGTTATGTCGGCTTGCTAGGTCCGCGGCGGCGCAAGCAGCTTCTGATGAGCAATCTGATCGATGAGGGATATCCTCCGAAGAGCGTATCTACTTTACATACTCCCGCCGGATTAGATATCGGTTCTGAGACAGCAGAGGAAATTGCGCTAGCCATTATCGCTGAAGTTCAAGCTGCGCTGGCGGGTCGAACCGGAAGGTCTTTGCGTGAGCGGACTGCGCCGATCCACACATTGGAGGAACCAACATTTTGCGAAGCAGTGCGATAGTTGTTCTGGCAGCGGGAGGCTCGCGACGACTGGGTCAGCCGAAGCAACTGTTGCCGGTACTTGGTGAACCCTTGCTCCGCAGGGTCGTGAGAATGGCTGCAGACGCGGAGCCGGATCATTTGGTTGTGGTCCTTGGCAGCAACGCATGCGAGTGCCTCGCCGCGATCAAAGATTGCGGGGCGGATATCATCGTTAACCCTTTTTGGGAATGTGGTTTAGCAGGCTCGGTGAGGCTCGGAGTCGAACGCGCCGAGGAAGTGGGTGCCGATGCTGTTTTACTGCTCTTAGCCGATCAACCGTTATTGGACTCTACAGTAATCAGGAGATTTCTGGTTCGAGCAAATGGACAAACGGATCTGATAATTGCGGCTCGTTATGATGGTGTATTGGGAGCGCCGATGATGTTCGGCTCAGATTGGTTTGCGCAGTTGAAAAAGCTGGAGGGTGATCAGGGAGCCCGAAGCCTGATTCCGAAAGAGCGCGGGGGTGTCGAAATTATCGATTGGTCCGAAGGAGCGATCGACGTGGATACTCCGGAAGATTTAGCCGGTATACCTCAGATAGTGGCTGGTGGCTAGTGGCCAGTGGCTAGTTTGACACTGAGCTGTCAGCTACGCTGATGTCTAGCCACTAGCCACTGGCCTGAAGTTGGCCACCAGCGGGAGATGATCGGATAGCTCCATCATACCCTCCTGTATGACGCTGTATGTTTCGATGGCAACGTTTGGTGCTGCGAAGAAGTAATCGAGTGTTCGGACGGGCAGACGGTTTGCGCCTGAACGCTGAGTGAAAGTGAAGTAGTGGCGCATGTGTCCCCCTGTTGCCTCCGCTATGATCGGTACGCCCGCGTAGCGCTGGTAAATTGAGCAAATCTCGGTCGGTTCACGGTGAATACCTCTGGCCTCATGGCTCAGCAGTGCCGATTGGCCGGGTGGCAACAGGTTGAAGTCACCGCCCAGAATCCAGGGTACGGCCTGTTCGTCCAGAGATTTCAATCGCCATAGCAATCGCTTAATTTGGCGTTCCATCACGTTTGTGCCTTTGGGAAAAGCCTCCAAATGAGTGTTGAGGATCACGAGATTTTTCCCGTTAGCGAGCGGAATTTCGACCTCCAGAATTGCGCGTTTGAAATTGAAGTCGCGTTCGATCGGGTTCCCTGGAGCTCTCGGGAGCTGATAGCGTCGCGCCTTCCCGAGACGGTATCGCGAGAAGACAACGAGCTTAGTGCCGGCTGATCCCATGATTTTTGGGTGCGGGACGAACTTTGATTTCCAGTAAAACGTCGAAACGTGATTTCTGAGGTCCGCCGGCAGGGCATCTCGAAGCAGCATGACCTCATCCAGGTAGGCGCTTCTGCGGGCGCCGCAGTCAACCTCTTGAAGCAAGACGAAGTCCGGATTTGTGTTCGCGATGAATGCTCCGACCCTCGCAACCGTTGATTCGATGTCGCGGCGATCAACAAGGGTATGCGGGCCGCCATCGTAAAAGAAATGATAGCCGGTTCCCGCCATAAACTGCACGTTGAAGGTAATGGCTTTAATCGGCTGATCGGTCGAAAGAGTGGGAGCAGCCCCGACGTTGCTGGCCTCCTCTTGCTCCAGCGGACGAGGATGATAGTTGAGATACCTCGATATCAGAAAGGCGCCCGCTACGGTTCCCGCGACTTGGGCCGCAATCCTGAGCGAGTTTTTAGCCGATGTGTGGGATCGCACGACCTTTAAAGGAAATATCCGCAGATTACACTCTGCGTAATCGGTGGAATCTGCGGATATGTCCAATCTGTCCCGGGATTAAAACCCCGGGCACTACATTGGCAGATACAGGCAGGATGCGTATACTGGCTTCCTCACCAGCGGTTAAGTGGTCGTTGTATTCTCTGTTTTGGTTGAGAGGCGGCGTCAACGATTTTCGCGTGTGGCGCTTCGCCCGGCCCGGGTGCGATGGTCTCGACCTCCGCTCCCCGCTTTTTAACCAGCTTCGCGGCGATAGTGAAACACATGGTTCGATAAGGATTCGAACCGTCGTCGACCAAAACGACTTTCTTGCCGCGCAGGTCTTTTCTGCCCCTTACCGCCCGGCCTATACCGAGGTTTTCCAGCATCGATTCGGCGTGTGTTTGCGCTCGTTTCCAAGACATAGCAACAGGGGAGGGAACATAGGAGGCATCGAACGGGTTGGCGAGGCAAAATTTTCAACTCACGGCCCAGCCGGCCGCGCAGCCTCAAAATAATGATTGTTTTTAGCGTTGGACCACCAATCCAGGAGCCACGCGACAAAAAAAACGCTCAAGATCTGGCCGAGGACCAGAAACATAGCGAGCGGTTTATGGCTTTTGCCGGGATCTACGACGCCTACCAGCAAAACAGACAAACATATCTCGCAACAAAACACCGGGAGCATGTTCCGCCCGACGGCGCTGAACGGTCGCAGCGGGATCTCCCAACGCTGCAATGCCGGCAGAAGCTTCGATGCGACCCAGGCAGTCGCAAAAAAATTCATCACTCGCACAGGTCCGAGATGCCACTTGTCAAGAATCCAGAGCTGCTTACCCGGATCGACCTGCATCGCTATTGTGTACCAGCGAAGTCCCAGAAAACCTATCGCCAGGAGCAGCAGGAGAACTTCGGCCCTGAATGACAACTGAAGGACAGGTCTCTTTTCCTGAACGCACTTGCCGAAAATCAACCCGCCAATCCAAAGCAACTGCCAGGAAAGCACATCGAACGGACCGAGGTTAAGGAACGAAGCATTTTTCAGGCTGGCGAGGAACATTTCGCGGACGCGAAACTGGGAGACGACCCAAAGTGTCACGCTGGCAAACAAAACTCTTTTCCATCCCCATCGCTTCGCAGCCCAGAACGCGCAAGGCGTCAGCAGCGAGAAGAGGATATACATTGGCAAAATGTCCATTAGCGGAGGTTGGAAAACCAGAGCCAAGGCCGCTAGTATCGCTGCTCCCGGATTTTTAAAATACTGATCAAGCAAGTTCTGGATCCCGGGGAATTCTGCGAGGAAAACGCCACCCACAATGAACGCAAATAACAGGGTTCCAAGATGGGCGCGATAGATTCGCAAAGCTCGCGACAAGGTCGCCGCTCGGGCCGCCTGAAAGCCGAGTTTTTCGGATCGACGCTGGAAAAGTAAACCCGCAAGAAACGCAGAAACAAACACAAATGCTTCGGCGGTCGAGAAAAAGCCGATCGGCTGATCAGTGAATACTCGAAGCGGCGACGGGGCATGGTTCACCACCATCATGAGAAGCAAAAATCCCCTCAGAATATCGATCTCGATTAAGCGCTTCATCGCGACAGGCTATTGCCTCCCTCCATCTGTTCCACTCGCTTGTCTCTCCGGCCTGGCTCTTTTAATGACCTAACCACAGTATTCAGACGCAAAAACCATGCCCAGGTTTCAAAAGAAGCAATTCATTTGGACGAACGGTGGGAGGCGCCGTCGTTTAACGCTAGATCATTCTACGGTTCCCAGATAAATCAATAAGAAACGCTGTTTCGATCTCGAGACCCGGCAACATTTGAATTTATTTGCGATGTGCCGGCTGGGTGTCTCGGACACTCCTGAGATAAGAACTCCCCGATATCTCGCCGCATGATCTGATAACCCGCGGGGCTCAGGTGAATCTGATCATTCACGAACAGAGATCGGATGGGCTTGCGATCCCGCCCGAGCATATCGGAACACACATCGATGTATTCTGTCTCGGGCTGAGTCTTCAGGAAGTCTTCCGCAAGCCGATTGAACTTCAGGATATTATCCAGAAACATCAGGCGCGCCGGGCTCGGTTTCACCGAGACGAATGCGATCGGTATCGAGGGAGAGTAGCCTCGGAAAATCGAAAACAATTGCTGGAACGACCTGAAAACTTTTTCCGGAGGCGTGCCGATGGCCAGGTCGTTGTCGCCGGCATAGATCACGATCGCCGAAGGTTTGAGAGGAAGAACAATCCTGTTGGCGTACCGAACACAGTCCGTCAAGCGTGACCCGCCAAATCCACAATTCAGTACCGCGTATCCGGAAAAATCCTGCTGTAGGGATTTCCAAAGCCGGATGGAAGAACTGCCGTAAAAGACGACCGGGCTCGAAGCGATCGGAGATTGCGAAAGATTTGCCTGCAGGGAAGTGACCTCCGACTCAAACGGGTTGACAGGAACCGGCCTGGGGGATCCAGCCACAGGAGCAGGATCAGGAGGAGCGACGGTTTGGGTGCGAGCGGTCTCGAATGTCAGGCCTGAGATCAAGCTCAAGAGAACAATGAGAAGGATTCGACGATCCTGAAAATTTTCGACGGATTCCATAAATTGCTGACCTATTACTTACCGGTCATCTGCAATCATCGCAAGGGCAACAAGGCTCCTGGAATTCGGTTTTTTCATTTCTTGCTACTGCTCGAACGCTATTCTACAAGGAATGACCCCATCATGAGCCTATTTCAAACTATTCTCGAATCCATCGAGAACCCGAATCACGCCGGCAGCCAACAAGACTTGCACGGGCTTCTCAACCTTGCTCAATTGCTTCCGGGTGTTGAAGGAGCGGAACAGCAGGTTCAGCCTATTCTCGGCGTCCTCGGATCGCATCTGCAGGACGCGTTAAATCAACAGCAGCAAACCAGTGGCACGGCTGCGGTCCAACAAACCGTGTCGAGTCTGTCTCAGCCGGGTGCTGGTCTTCAGGAGATTGAAAAACTTTTCGGCCAAGATCGGTTGAATCAATTGATCGGAGAAATTGGGCAGCGCACTGGTTTGGATCCCCAACTCATTATGCAGTTTCTTCCGGCATTGATTCCTGTGGTCATGAAGCTGCTCGCCACCGGAACGCATCAGACCGATCCACAGGCGCCGAATCCAGTCCTGAACAATTTTCTCGGTTCTAACCAGGGTGGCGGTGCGCTGCTGAATGAAGCATTTCAGCTGGCTTCCCAGTTTTTGCGCCGGTGAGCCCATGCTCCTGGCCCGGAGCCTTGTCCGGCTCGGCAGTCTCCTGGACTCCTGGCTACTTTGAAGCGGGGGGCTTCACGCTCGCGCGAGCGGCACGATACTCTTGCACGACAAGGCTGGTCAGTTCTTCGACAGAGGTATTTTCGGTCCGCTGATCGAACGTGATCTGGCCGTTCTGCAGAAGATTGATTCGATCGCAAAAATCGAAAATCTGGGCATAATTGTGTGCCACAATAATGATCGAGACATCGCCCTTTTCCTTGAGGTGCCGAACCAGGTCCAGGATCATCGTGCTCTCTTTCAGACCCATCGCCGCCAAGGGTTCATCCAGCAGCAGCACCTTGGCGTTAGCGTAAACCGAACGCGCGACGGCGATCGCCTGGCGTTGACCGCCCGAAAGTTTTGAGATCTCGACATCCACCGAAGGAATGTTGACGCGCATCTGTTTTAGCTGTTCCTTCGCGCGCTCCCGCATTGCGCCATCGTTAAGGATTTGGAGGGGCCCGCCATACATGATTTCCCTTTGCAGGAACATGTTGCGGTAGACGTTAAGCTCATTGATCAACGCCAAATCCTGATACACAGGCTCGATCCCGAGCGCCCGGGCATGGCTGACGGATTTAAGCTGGACCTCTTTGCCTTCGAAGTAAATCTTGCCGCGGCTGGGTTGATGAAACCCGGTGAGAATCTTCAGCAGGGTGGACTTGCCGGCGCCGTTGTCACCCAGCAACCCCAGGACTTCGCCTCTGGCGAGACGAATGGAGGCGTCTCGAAGCGCCGTCACCTGACCGAAGGATTTGGAGACATGCTCCGTGCGTAATACTTCCTCGCTCATTCCACTCTTCCGGCCGCCCGCAGTTGGCTCAAACGCACGTTGATAATCATGGTTATGAGGATAGCCGCTCCCAGAATCATATCAAAAGTAAAAGCGCTCACCCCGGAGAGCGTGAACCCATTTTTCAGAATGCCAAGCACTGCAGCGCCAAGGAATGCACCGATAATTGTGCCTGAGCCCCCGGTAAGAAGCGTACCGCCGATCACCGAAGACGCGATAGCCATAAACATGATGTCGGTACCTCCCGCCAGCGGATCGATCGAGCTAATGCGAAAGGCATCCAGGATCCCAGCGAGACCACCCAATGTGCTGCAGAGGATGAAATTTCCCACCTTGATCAACCCGACCTTTATGCCCACCTCTGCGGCGCCTACCAGATTCCCGCCGGTGGCGATCGTGTACAGCCCCCAGCGAGTCTTGACGAGCACGAACTGAAGAGCAAGGGTAACGCCGATCGCCCATGAGATCTGGGAGATAGGGTTGCCACCGAAGAGATCGGTCACGAGCGGCGTGCCTTTAGGCTGCACGGGATACCCGTTAGAAATGGTCAGCGTAAACCCGTTGATCAAAAACAGCGTCCCGAGCGTAGTAATAAACGACGGAATCTGCAGGACTACCGTAATAAACCCATTGATTAGGCCAACCATCGCGGCCACCATCAACCCTAGTAGAATAGCCGGAACAAAAGGAACACCCGCTTGGTGCGCGAAAAACATCACAAACGGCGCCAACGCGTAGACCATACCGGCGGACAAGTCTACTTCCGCGCAAATTATCACCATCACCTCGCCAGCCGCAATGATGGCGGTCGTTGCCGCGTATTCTGCAAGGTTGGCTATATTGCCGATGGAAAGGAAGGCCGGGGCTGTACTCCAGAAGTAGATGATCAGTAGGATCGCGGCAATCGCGATGCTGGCCTCTCGCGAGCGGAGAAGGAAAAGCCCGACGCGACGGGCCAAGCTGGGCCGCTCGCTACGTCGGGCTAGTTGGGGCTGCGGCGGCAAAGAATCTACTTTGTCTCCAGGCATGATCTTTATGATATAGGCCCAGAACGTGTGAGCACCTTTTCTTCGCTGGAGCTCCCCTCGAAACGGCTCTGAGTACTCAGGTAAGGGTCGACATTCGCTTTGGTGACGAACTTCAAACCCGTGTTGATCTCCGCTAGCCCGGAAAGACCGCCGGAGATCTTGTAAACGAACAGCACCAGGATCGTATAGAAGCCCTGGAGATAGGGCTGTTGGTCGATCGTGAAATCGAGGTCGCCTTTTGAGATGGCGTCCAGCGTCGTGGGCAGCAGGTCGAACCCGCCGGCATGAACGCCCTTCGCACTCAGTTTATTTGCTGCCATCACTTTCCCCACTCCTTCAGTGCTGCCGGCCTCCACGGCAAACATACCCTTGATGTTTGGATGCCCGGTAAAATACGCTTGAATTCGCGAGAGCTCTTCGTTCACGGTTGGCCCGGTGGCAATTTCGTCGAGCTTGATATTTTTCCCTGACTCTTTGATTGCTTCCCTGGCGCCGTCCATACGCGGCTGAATGT
>DASXBV010000117.1:0-3307 GCA_036491515.1 Chthoniobacterales bacterium | reverse complement strand
TGAGAACCTGGAGTCGAGTAGGTCTCCGCGAGCAAGAGTGTGATTACAGATTGAGGATGATTGCGGAGACTTACTCGACTGTTGGACGAAGCCTACCCCTGACGTTCCTCAAGGTATGGGAAAAGTACCCAGCGATGGGGTGCAGAGGAGGGCAATGAGGGATTTCGGATGGGTATGTTGCCGTAGCAGCGGCTTTCCAGAAGCAGGATTGAACTGGTGCCAAAAGACCGAGAGCCGTCATTGTGCCCGGCAAGTAACCTCGGATGGCGGGAGGCAGGCTTCGCGGACGACACGAAGACAACAGCGAGAGGACGAGCGCATCCAGAGAGATTTGGCGAAACGCATGAATCGATTGCGGTGCTGATGGGTGCCGGAAGAGTGTCCATGAGGAATCGCAGGCATTGGTCCGGCGCAGATAATGTGCAGAACGCTGGCGGGATCGGTAAAGGCCACCAGACGAATTTCGGCTTTTCCGCACGACGGACAACACGTCGATTTGTCCGTAACGCTCTGCGGCTGAAGTGGTGCAAACCGCTGCGGCGTGAAGTGGTATATTGCCAATCTGGGAATGTTGTGAACCTTCCGCAAATGTCCAAACTGCAGAAACAGACGCGGAAGCGTCTGTTTAAGAGCCCGCAATGAGCTCGTCGCTGTGCCCAGCGTGTGATTTTTGCGGGCCAGTAGGCAATTCGCAGATATCCTGAAACCCGGGTCGCTCATTCCATTTGTTACTTTGTGTAGAATAGTTCACCGCGCACAGAGCGTCCGGTCAAAGCAACTTTTCAATGGAGCAACTTTTCAATGGATATTCATCGCTGGGTGATCGGAGGCGTAAAAAATGAAAGAGTTATGGCACGCGTTGCATTTTTCCAGAACCTAAGCGAGCACGAGCTTGCCCAGCCACCAAATTTTCTCTTCTTTCTGCGCTTCGGCCTGCTCGTCTTCATCTTGCCTCTCGAATCCCGTGCAGAAACTCCCCCGCTCGTGAAGAGTGAACCAATGCTTGTTCCAGCGACCAAAGGCAAATTCGACTATCTCCAGGTCGACGAGCAGTTCCACAGGTTGCTGGCCAATCACACAGGGAATGGCACTCTTGACGTATTCGACTTACCAGACGGCAAACTGCGCCAAACCGTGGCCATCGGCGCGGCGCAAGACGTTGCAATCGATACCGAGCGCAACAAATATTACGTCACGGTCAGTGATCGGAGCAATTTGACGATCGTGGATCGCCAAACGTTGAAAGTTGAGGGCGGCGTGCCACTCCCTGGCGCGCCGGATGGGTGTGCGTATGATTCAAAAAATGGGCTCGTCTACGTGGACCACGGCGACGGGGAAGATGTCTGGGTGGTTGATCCCGGTGCGCGCCGCATCGTCGCAACAATCAAAGTACCTAAAGCCCCGGAATTCATTTTGTATGATCCGGCTTCGGACCGGATTTACCAGAATATAAAGTCGAAGCCTGTCACACTCGCAATCGGCCCCGCGGTGAACTCCGTAATCGAAACATGGTCGACCGAACCCGCAGAAAGTCCGCATGGATTAGCAATCAACCCCGAAACCCACCGGCTTTTCTCAGCCGGCGGAAACGGGAAGTTATCGGTATTGGACTCTGTCTCCGGAAATGTAGTGACCTCTGCAGAGATCGCGTCCGGCGTCGACCAGATCGCTTTTGATCCCGCGAATAAGAGGATCTACTGCGCCAGCGGTCGATCTGGCCTTTCGGTGCTGGAAGAAACTGCCGATGGCCTGCGATTGCTTGGCAACATCGCTACTCCCGGCGGTGCACATACTCTCGCCCTGGACCCGGCGACTCACGCCGTCTGGATCGCCTACGCCAAGGAGAATGAATCGTTTGTGTGTAAGCTGAGCGTTCCGCAGTGAATTTCCGTGCCAGAATCGGAGAATCCCGATTAGCCCAACTTGCTCATTTTTTAGATCTGACCATCAAACGAGAGAGCATCTCCGTGGGCTGAAGCGTGGGGACGCTGGCCGGAGCGCGGCTGGCCTTCGACGAGGGAAAACTCGCCGAAGAATTCAGCGAGACCGAGCACGCACAGGATCTTTTCGCGGCCATCCTGCGCCTTCTGATAAATCTTCACGGAGCCGCTCACGATCACGTACAGGGAATCGGAGCGGCTACCCTCGAAAAATACGACGTGGGCGCCGTTGAATTTGTGGCGTTTGGAGATCGCAGCGATCTGGGCAGCAGACTACCAAACCAGCGGTCTATCCAAAATCCAATCCGAGCTTTCAGCCCACTTTTGGCGAACCGACGGATCGCCCGCTACCTTTCCAGCCGGTCGTCCCAAAACGTGGGCCCGAAGGTCTCCCTCGAACCGGACGTTAAAATGGCTGCTTGATTTGAGTGACGGTAGGTGCAGACCCTTCGCTGTAGTCGAGCTTCAAGACCAGATTGAAAACATTCGGATCCCAAGGATTGGGAACATTAGCGCCAGATGCACCTAACGCAAAAGCGAACTCTGGGAGATGGCCATGATGCCAGCAAATAAGTACGAGTTTGCCGTCGTACTTGGGATCGGTCAAAAGCTCTCGAGCAAGCACCGGGCAGTCCTGATCGGCGATCGTAGAGTCAATAGGCACTCCAATCTTCTTCGACAACGGCGTGATCGTTTCGATAGGGCGGACGCTATGTTTAGACGGAGCCGACGCACAGTGGAAATCTGGAACCCCCAGATCTTTCGGAACATAATCCGCGAGTTTCTCGGCGCGAGCCTGGCCTGAATCCGACAGATGGGGATCACTCAGATCATCCGGCTTCTCGGCATGGCGCATGAGGAGTATCTGCTTTGGTGTCATAATTAACCTCGTTGTTGTTTTTCAGAAAATCGGCTGTCCGAGGCGACGTAAGTCGAACCCTTTTGACGCCAATCTTTTTCATTCGGGGCCCAATTTTATCTTCCGTGAAACCGATTAGTCTGGAGAATAACTTTCCGCCGCCTCACCGCGCTGGTGCGGCCGACCCGCTGGTAGCACCAAGAACATCAATCTAACACATGATTTGAACTATTGCTGCCATTTCTGCCGATTTGGTAGTGCTCCAACGCTTTGGACACGTCGTGAGGCCGCTGGAATCGGTAGAGGAGCTCGAAGATCTGGTGACGGTCGGTCAGCGGACGGATGAGAGTCGCGAGGATGGAACGGCGCTGGAGGAGTTCAGCCTGGACTTTTCGCCGAACCCCATGTCTGCTAGCTGACAAGTCTTCCACTCAAAGCTCAGCATGGCAGAAATCCTGAAACTCGGAGATAGCAATCCATTTGTAACTGGGTGAAGACCGGCGATATG
>DASXBV010000116.1:0-13190 GCA_036491515.1 Chthoniobacterales bacterium | reverse complement strand
CCTTACGGGGGCGGTCCTGGCATGGTGATGAAACCGGAGCCAATCTTTGCTGCTGTGGAATCAATCAGGACAGAGCGATCGTACGTAATTCTTATGGCGCCCGGCGGTCGACGATTCACGCAAGAAATCGCTTGGGAACTGAGTCGGAAAGAACATCTGATTTTCGTTTGCGGCCACTACGAAGGAATCGATCACCGAGTTAGTGAACATCTGGTAGACGATGAGATCTCAATTGGTGACTACGTGCTATCCAATGGTGCGATCGGTGCCGCGGTGATTGTCGACGCGGTAGCCCGCTTGATCCCGGGCGTCCTCGGAGAGGGGGAGTCCGCCCTGGACGAATCATTTTCCTCCCGGTTATTGGAGTACCCACAGTATACCCGGCCGGCCGATTTCCGAGGTTGGAAAGTTCCAGAAGTCTTGCTCTCCGGCAATCATCGTGCAATTCGTGACTGGCGAGAAACTCAAGCCCTCCGGAAAACGCAGGAACGGCGGCCCGACCTGCTGGAAGGATCGTGACGGTGCCCCGCCTCAATCTCTCATGAAAAAGAGACGACACTTTTCTGTCCGACTTGGCATCGGCTTAGGGCTCTCGGCGGCAATCTGTTTTTTTATCTTGGGGACATTTTATTTTTTGTGGTCGCTGACTTTCGAGCTGAAGGACGTTGGCAAGATTCCGGAGCGATCATTGGTCTACGACATGGACGGGAAAGTGTATAGTCGGCTCTTCGGAGAGAACAGAATACTGGTCGAGGATGATAAGGTATCGCCGCTGTTCAAAAAGGCGCTGCTCGCGCGCGAAGACTCGCGGTTCTTCCAGCATCACGGAATTGATCCCGTGGGAATTTTCCGAGCGCTCACGCACGACCTTATGCATCTCGGGGTCCGGGAAGGGGGCAGTACGATCACTCAACAGCTGGCTCGCAATAGCTTCACGCTCGGCGGACGGGATTTAAGCCGGAAGATTTTGGAAGCTTTTGTCGCATGCCGAATCGAATCCTCTTATTCGAAGGACCAAATTTTAGGATTTTACATAAACAGGATCTACTTCGGCTCGGGCTTATATGGCCTTGAGACCGCCAGTCAAGCTTACTTCGGAAAGCCCTCAGCCGATTTGACTCTTTCGGAAGCGGCATTGCTCGCAGGACTGATTCGGAGCCCAAACCGTTACTCGCCGTTTACCAACCTCAAAGGCGCGCTTGATCAGCGCGATGAGGTACTCGATCGCATGGCAGAGTTGAAAATGACCTCCTCTTCTGAAGCGGACTCCGCGAAGAAGGAACTCGTGCGGGTCGCCAGCCGGCGTGCGTCTATACCGCAGGAGAACTACGCGATGGACGCCATCTACCGGGAACTGCAGGGCCTGGTGAGCCAGGATGACATCGACAGTGGCGGATTACGTATCTACACCTCACTTGATGCGGACCTCCAACGGATGGCTGAACAAGCCGTCGACAATTGGTTAACGCAGGTCGAAAACAAACCGGATTACCAACATCCGAAAAAAAGCGGCTTTACCAATCAGTTGCGGGCGGCCGAAGAACAGACTACTTACCTTCAGGGCGCCGTGGTCGCGATCGACAATCGCACGGGCGCGATTCGCGCATTGGTGGGCGGACGAGACTATCGTGACAGTAAGTTTAATCGTGCTCTCCAGGCGTACCGGCAGGTGGGTTCAAGTTTTAAGCCGTTTGTCTACGCAACCGCCTACCTCCGCGGAATGATGCCGGGCACCGGCATCGATGACGGTCCGTTGCGACACGGAGAATTACCGGCATTCGCGAATTGGCATCCAAGCAACTCCGATCGCGAAAACCGTGGAGTTCTACCGGCTCGTGATGGTCTGATTTTCTCAAGAAACATGATGACGATCCGGGTTGGCGAGCTTGCGACGCTCGATCGAGTGATCACGGTCGCCCAATCGGCCAAATTCGCTCCAAATATTCCTCGCTTGCCGGCAACCTACCTTGGCGCATTCGAGTCGGATTTGAAAGACGTGACTGCCGCCTATTCGGTCTTTGCTGCTCAAGGTCAACGGAAGGAACCTTACCTTATCGAACGTATCGACGACGCCGACGGCAAGATAATCTATCAAGCGCGTCCAGGCAGGAATCAGGCCATTTCCCCTGCGGTCGCGTGGATGATCGCCCAAACCCTGCGCGGCGTTATTGAACGCGGCACCGCTGCGTCCGCAAAATCACTCGGCCTCACTCGCTATGCTGCGGGAAAGACGGGAACTACCGATGATTATAAGGATGCATGGTTCGT
The DNA here is from genome assembly GCA_036491515.1 of Chthoniobacterales bacterium. Classification (GTDB taxonomy): domain Bacteria; phylum Verrucomicrobiota; class Verrucomicrobiia; order Chthoniobacterales; family JAFAMB01; genus JAFAMB01. Next base: position 10,922 of record DASXBV010000116.1, on the reverse strand, counting down.
CGGTTTCACCAATTCGCTGACTTGCGGTGCCTGGGTCGGGTTTGATCAGCCGCAAACGATCCAGGAACGCGGCTACGGTGCGACCTTAGCTCTTCCAATTTGGGTCCGCGTGATGGAAAAAGCCTCTCGGCAAAAATATCCGGACGGACCGTTTCCCGCACCCGAGCCATTGGTGCGCGTCCGACTTTGCTCAGTATCAAATCGTTTGGCCACAGACGCTTGCGCTGCGGCAGGGACTTCTTACGAGATTATGCTCCCTCAATCCGTAGTTCCAACGGAATCCTGTCCAGCCCACCAGGGGCGCCAATTCGGGGATTTCGGCAGCTACAGAGAACGGCGCGGCGAGCGCGAAGATTTTACAACCCATTTGTTCCGGTCGTTACGCCATTTATTTGGCGGATGAGATGATCCGCCTGCCGTTATCGCGCGCCGTTTTGAAAATTCAGATAGGTATATCCTTTCAGACCGCGTTCGTACTCGCTTAAGAGACGCATAGCCTCATTCGGTTTCAGGCGATTTGTTTTAATCGCCGCATCGACCTGCGCCTTCACTAGACGAATGAGTTCATGCTCATCCCACTGAGTCATTGATAGAACACTTCCGACGGTGCTGCCTTGGATAACTTCCTCGATGTACCACCCCGAATCTTCGTCTTCATCGAGGAAAACGTGTACCTCGTTGACCCGGCCAAATAGATTATGCAGATCACCCATGATGTCCTGGTAAGCGCCCATTAGAAAGAAGCCAAGGTAGTAAGGTTCTCCGGGACGAATGCGATGCAGCGGCAAAGTCTCTTTCACGTCCTGTAAATCGATAAATTTGCTCACCTTGCCATCTGAATCGCACGTGATATCCACCAACGTACCGTTGCGATCCGGCGGTTGTTCCAAATGGTGGACGGGCATGATCGGAAACAACTGGCCGAGCGCCCAATGATCCAGCAACGACTGAAAAACCGAAAAATTACACAGGTATTGATCTCCCAGCGCGGTCTCCAACTCTTTGACTTCTTCCGGGACATACCGCATCCCGCGACAAAGTTCGACAACCGACTGTGCAATCTGCCAATAAATGGTCTCGATCTTGGCTTTGCTCTCCAGCTCGAGCAATCCAAGTTCAAACATCGATTGGCATTGCTCCTTGATCTGTTGCGCATCGTGCAGCACTTCCATGCGATTCTGCTTCGATAGAGCCTTCTGAGTTTCAACCATCTCATGCAACAGCTTCGGGTCCGTCTCGCTGATCTCCAGGGCCAGATCGGCCGAACACTTCTCGATTGAACCGAACGCTTCCACTACCAGCACAGAATGATGCGCGACGATCGCCCGCCCGCTTTCGCTGACGATGGTCGGGTGCGGCACTTTTTCTGACTCGCAAACGTCGATGATATTGTAAACTACATCTCGGGCGTACTCCTGCAGCGTGTAGTTCATCGAGCTGTCGAACGCAGTACGCGAACCGTCGTAGTCCACGCCCAAGCCACCGCCAACATCGACAAACTGCATCGGATGGCCCATCTTGGACAGTTTCGCATAGAATCGGGCCGCTTCTCTCACCGCTCGCTTGATCACGCCGATATCCGTAACCTGCGAACCAACGTGGAAATGAACCAGCACCAGAGATTCGGCCATTCCCTCGCTCTTAAGGTAGTTACTCGCTGCAACCAAGTCAGCGGTGGACAATCCGAACTTCGCGTTCTCTCCACCGCTGGTCGCCCATTTGCCCGAACCTTTGGATTGGAGTCGAACCCGGAGTCCCATCAACGGCATCACGTTCATTTCCCGGGAAACCTGCAGGATCTGCCGAACTTCTTCGAGCTTCTCCACCACCATGATCACCTGTTTGCCAAGCTTACGGCCAAGTAAGGCATTCTGAACGAAAGTTGGATCTTTGTAGCCGTTACAAATGATCAGACTGTCCGGATCGCGATGTACCGCGAGCGCAGCAATCAGCTCCGGTTTACTGCCGGCTTCCAGGCCGAAGTTGAACGGTCGGCCGGCGTCCATAATTTCTTCGACGACTTCTCGCAGCTGGTTAACCTTGATCGGGAAAACCCCTTTGTAGACGTTTTGAAAGTTCGCTTCGGCAATCGCCGATTCGAAGGCGCGGTTGATCGTCTCGACCCTATGTCTGAGGAGATCCTGGAACCGAACCAAGAGAGGAAAAGCCATCCCGCGGTCGCGGGCTTCACTAATCACGTCCATCAGGTCGATCGCCTGGCCGTAGGCCTGAGTCGGCATCACCTGCACATTCCCAGAACCGTTGATCGTGAAGTAGCCGGTACCCCACCGATCGATATTGTAGAGGGCTATGGCGGAAGGGATATCCCACGTTTCAGTCATCTCGACGCCACACTAAGTGACAAGGTTTCAAATTCAATCAAGAGCTGAAAAAAATTAGGTTAAGGATGCGCTCGTAGCGGGGGACGCGCTCCTGCGCGTCCCTACCTCCTCACTCTTCGTCATCCGTTTCTTCGGATTGAGAGCTCTCTTCCTCCATTTTCCGAAGTACGTCGCTCATGTCCTCGACTTCCTCCCAGACCTCGCGACTTACATAGATCGGGGCCGTTTGCTGCGTCGCCATTGCGATACAGTCACTAGGTCGCGCATCGATCTCGACAATCTTCTTTTGTTGTAATTCGTTTTCCGCATTAAGGATGAGTCTCGCAAAATAAGTGCCTCGCTTAAGATCATTGATGATCGCTCGTTCGACCCTCGCTCCGAGCGCTCTCAATATGTGAGCCAACAGATCGTGGGTGAGCGGCCGCTCCTTTTGCGTTCCTCGCATGAACATCGTGATCGCCGCACCCACGCTCTGATCAACGTAGATCACGAAAACCTTTTCCTCGTTGCCAAGAAATACCGCGCAGCCACCACTCGTGGGAATCACCGCGCGAACCTGCACTTCGACAACAGGCTTACTCATACTGCAAGCCTAGCCACTCGCCTATACGCTTCAAGATCCGAATTACTCCTCTTCAACTTCAATCGCATCGATAATCCGCTCTTGAATTGCGGCATAAAAGTTTATCTGGAGCAGAACGAGGTCGCGACGTGAAAACGACTTAGGCACATCGTGCATCGACAGTTCCGCGTCAGTGAAGTCGAACTTACTGGCGAGGATCAATCGAGCTTGATTCAGAGTGTTTAGCCAGGCGTCAGCATGCGCGCGAGGAACGATAAGTCGACTGAGATGGCCCGAATGATCCGACAGTTTTTCCAGATCCTCCTCGACGGTTTTTTTGGCCGAAAGAAAGAGGTGGCGAAGCTCTGGCCGCACGTACTCGTTCCAATCGTTCAGAAACTGGCGCTCACTAGTGTCGGCGGGATTGCTGAATAGACGCGCTTCTGAACGACTATCTCCGCCAGTGTCACAAACGCTTGGAACCTTTCGAAGCAATTCGGCTTCAATTGGCTCGATTTCCGTGAGCTCGATCGAATTCTCTTTCAATCGGCGAATCAGCATTCTGCTTTCTCCAACGTCGCGAGCAACAGGTAACCGTGAAGCTGCTGGAGGTAAAACTCCGCTCGTTCCCGCGAGCCGGTCCAAACGATTGATCGGCCCTTATAGTGGACTTCCAGCATATGCTGCTGCGCCTTCTCCTTAGAAAATCCAAATACCCTCTGAAAAACCATCGTGACGTAGCTCATCAGATTCACTGGATCGTTGTGCACCACAACATTCCACGGAGTTCCGAGTGAGACCTCAACCTTTGTTTCAACAACTGTTTCAGCCATGGAAACGTAAACCCTCATTCAATCCGTTTGAGGATATACGCAAGAACTCGTTTACCGTTTCTACGGCCGCTTCAAGCAATTTCACCTGCCCAGTCTCATTGGGCGCTCCTATGACAAGTTCTTGCAGCAAATAACCGAGGACCGCGGCCCTGGTCGGAATTGAAAACGCGACACACCTGACGCTGTACAAAGTCGAGAAATGCCCGCATGCGGCGCCAGCCTGAATCGACTCCTGCAGCCTGGCCATCAACCTTTCGCCGCGCGGCGTGCTTTGCTGCAGCAACAGACGGCCTGCGTCCATGCTACGTTGCCGCGGCCAAGGCTTCATGCTCCGGTCCAACTCCGCATCCAGCGCAATGATTTCTCTCGCAGATTGGCGAGCTGACAGCTGGAGAACTCGCCAAAGGTGTGGGAGCAGCACTGGTTCAAACAAGGATTCCAACCACCGTCGCCAACTGTCCGCTACCGGGCCTTTGACTTGCCAGGAGATCGCCCGCATAGATTCGAAGTTCGGATTGCACAGCCGAACAACTTCACTGAGCTCGCTCACGGCGAAACCTGCAGGTGACATTCCCATTCGGCGACCGTATCACGAGTTAACCCGCGTGTCAGCGCCCTAGAAAGGAACGTATCGGCGTATCGGCGTGGGGGCGTATCGGCGTGGGGGCGTTGCATGGATGTGTTTGGCGCGGTATAGGCACCTCTCCGATCGTCCTCGACTCGACTTCTTTGGATGCGAGAAACGCGCCGATTGCCAACAGCGTTCAAAGATCGAGATCGAGAACGATTGGGGGAGTACCCTATACGGCGCTAAACACGTACCGTTGCATGCAACGCCCAGGAACTGCAAGCAGCTCCCCTCCATGGCTCGCTCTACGACGCGAGTGAGATTTTTCGGCCCAGCTTCATAAGCATTTGACCGGTATGAGAAATTCAATGGTACCAGCTCCTGGCTTCAACTCCTGGAGAGTCACACCCATGAGCGTCGCCTTACGAAAATGGACACTCTCGGCGCGGCCGCCAATCAACACCCCAGCCAGTTTGCTGAAATCCGGCTCGTGACCCACCATCATGATGCTCACCTTTTCTGAGTATTTCTCCTGCTTCATGACGTTTTTTAAAAGCTCGCGAAGGCCGGAGATACCTCGCTCCGCGGTCATGCCAGGCCGCAGAAACTCCTCAATCTGGACGAGCTTCGATAAATCAAGTTCGCGTGCAACGAGTCGCGCTGTTTCCCCGGCTCGCCTCAGAGGACTTGATAAAATCATTTCGGGAACGAACCCGTGCTCGCGACAAAACTTGCCCATACTTTCGGCTTGTTTCGAGCCTTTTGCAGTTAGACTCCGCGCCTCGTCGTTGGCTGGGTCAGGTGCCGCCTCGGCGTGACGTAACAGGAAAAGTTGCATGACAGGACACCTCTTTTATCGAGCGATTCGGCCCATGGCAAGGACTGCGTTTGGCGTTCCGCGTTCGACGTTTGGCGTTTGGCGTTCACCGGCGTGCCTCTCACTTCTCACTTCTTCCCTCTGCGCTCCCCTGCCCCAGCCGGGCCAAATGCCCCCAGGAAGGCTGCTTCGACAGCGATCGTTTCGTGTGCGTTTTTCGAAAGGGCATCCAAAAGAGACTGAAGGGCGCCAAGCCTTTTCAGCAGCTGAATGACAGCAACCTTCTCCGCGAGGTCAGTGACGGCAGGTCGATACTCGATCAGGTCCAGATAGGGACTCCCGTGCTTGACACGCAATGCATCCCCAAACCACTCGATCATTTTAAGAACCAGGTTCGCCCGGGCCTTCACATATCTGCTCTCCGTTAATGCGGACAGCCGTTCCTCTCGTTCCTCGAGCCATGCGCCATCCGTGGTCTGCTTATAAGTCGTCTGATCCTTAGTCAGCTGGTTGCCGTGCTCCGTTTCGATTCTGTCTCGCACCTTTCCCAATACCTCCCGGAACACTCCCGCCAATTTCAGCGCCGAGACGACTGAAAATCCCTCGGCTCCGATAATCCGGCACAGTTCCGCCAGCAGTTCTGCTTCCTCTGCCGTCGGCATTTTGGTGCCTACAGGACGCAGTTGGATCTCAATGCAGCGAGACCGGATCGTATCCAGCAATGCCTCGGGAAGCGCAGACACGAGTATGAGCACCGAGTGATCGGGAGGTTCCTCCAGCGTTTTCAAAAAGGCGTTAGCCGCTTGCGGCATCAACCGGTCAGCCTCATAAATCACTCCAAATTTCGTCTTAGCCCGAGTTGCACGCATCCGGAGAGAGCTTTCCAACTCCCGAATCTGCTCCACGAGAATCTTCCGGGATTTGGATTCCGGCTCGATCTCGTGAAAGTCGGCCTTATCGCTTTTCTCCGCGTTAATTTCTGAAAAAAGATCGGAGACCAACCGCCGTTTGCCGCTCCCGTCCGGCCCCGAGAACAAAAACGCGTGAGCAAGTCTCCCATGCAAATTCGCATCCCTGAGATATCCTAGAGCCTGGTCAACTGAGAAGGCCATTGATTTCTTTCCAGATCGCTTCTTCCACTTGATCTTCCGGCCGCGAAGCATCAATTACTTTTACTCGATCCGGCTCCGCGTGGGCCAATTCCAGATAGCCTCGGCGAACCCGTTCGAAGAAATCCTTGGTGAGCTGCTCCATTCTATCCTGGCGCCCAACCGGACGCACTCTTCGCATCTGGCGCACGCGTGACTCTTCGACATCGAGGTCTAACAAGAATGTCCGGTCGGGATAGCATGCGCCAACCGTAAACTCGTTCAGCGACTTGATAAATTTCACGTCGAGCCCTCGGCCAATTCCCTGGTAAACCGTGGTCGAATCGTAGAAACGATCAGATACAACAACCAAGCCTCTCTCAAGCGCGGGCCTGACTACTTCACCGACAAGCTGTGCGCGACTGGCCGCGAACAGCAGGAGTTCCGTTTCGTGCCGCATCGAGCTTCCCTCCTTCGCATAGAGCAGCAGTTGCCGAATGGCCGATCCAATCTCGGTGTAACCGGGTTCGTGCACCGTTAACACCTTACGGCCACTCCTCTCCAGCCGGCGCTCCAAACGCTTGACCTGCGTCGATTTTCCAGACGCTTCGCCCCCTTCGAAGGTAATAAACAGACCGGGCATGCCTTGTGCCGATAAACGAGCGGACGGCGAAACACAATTCAAGAATTCAGGAGTTGCAGGAGTTCAGGAGGCAGACGCCTAAGGTACTGCGGTGAGGGTTTGAATCCTCACCGCGCCTTAATTTTTTCTGCGAACTCTTCTGTGAGTTGTTTTAATCCAAGGTTTCGAGCTATCGAGGCTGCCTTATTCGCGTGAAGGATTATTTGGCGGCATCCTACCGGAATCCGGCGAAACAATTCGGTGATTCGTGGCCGGGGATTAAGCCTCGGCGCGAAGGAAGCAAGTTTTGAGCCTCGTCACTTGGCTAGGGTGAAGCCTCGGCGCCCGGGTGAAGCCCCACGTCCCCTGCTACTTCCCATCATCTATGAACGGCGGCCCCTTGCGTCCGTGCGTGTCTGTCGCGGCAGGCGGAGTCACGTGGGGCTTGACATGTCTGGGGAGAGCCGCCGAGAGAGGCGCCTCGATGAACACATTTGCTTGCAGGTTAGGCGTGTCGGTATTTCGCTTAATAATGTCGGCAAGCGTGGTGTTTGAGATCATAGAGGCCGTTTCGTCGTTAAATCCTTCATTCATCCAGAAGAAACGATCTCCCGCCCTTAGCGCGTAAAACTGGCGTGCAATAATCGCTTGGAAAGTAGGGCCTACGATGGCACCGGGAGCATGATTCTCAGCCAAGCCGCCGATGAACAAGTCAACGTTGTCGATGGTGCCATAGACGGCCTGAAGATTTTTCTGCAATACAGGATCAGGGGTCAACGCCGCGAAGGAATCGTATCGCTCAAGCCCAATCGCCTGCCGCGTCTGGTTGAGCGTGCCGAGGCCCACATCCCTCTCGCGCTGTATGTCGATGGCGATGAGATCAATTTCGTCTATGCCACCGCCGACAAGACCTGCAAACAGTAGGTTGCGAAGTGCCGCTACTACGAAAACGTCGGTCGCCTGAGAGAAGTCCACGCCGATGGAGCGTATCAACGGATTGATGCCATTCGACTCATCTATCTCGGGCGTATTAAAGAATGCCTGCGCCAGCGATTCGGTGAAGACTACGTTTCCGTTATTGTAGAGCCCCTCCTGCGTGTCCGATATCTGTGTATGTAGCCGGAAAGCAGCGGTAGAAAACTCCTGCGTCACTTGCGCATCTATATTCGGATTATAGCCACCGTAGGGTTCCAACACAGGCCCGATAAGAAGAGGCAAATATTCCATATAAACGATGTTCTGATATTCCGCCGTCGTGATGGCTTTTGCCATATTGTAAAGCTGATCACCCGTCCATTCGGAATGCTCAGCTTTGAGAGTACGAACCCAGAAATTATGCTCGCGCATAAACAGGGTCGTCACCGCGGTCAACTCCGGGTTCTCCATCACCCGTGGATCGCCGGTGACGAATATGTCGTTTATTACCGAGAGCGCTTGCCCACTATCCGAGCTTACTAAAGTTCCGTCGGCGTTACGCAAGGAGGCAGCTATCTCGACCGTCGAGCCGTAGAGTTGGGAGAGATCGAGGTACCCAGCGACTGTATTAATAATCGTGTTGGTGTCCGGGCTTCTCGTGTCCCGAGTCATAAGGATGCTGGTACCAGAAGGAAAAACCGGATCACCTGATGGCACAAGGATGTTGATGGCTGCTGAGGTTAGCGGCGTTTCTTCCAGATCGAGATCATGATCGACGAACTGCCCGAAAACGTATAGCCATGCTGAAGCAACCGGATCGGTCGTCTGGCCGTTTTGACCATTCGCACCTGTGCCTCCTGAGATGACGTTGCTGATAGTATCGCTACAAAGAATACATACGTTATGATTAGTGGATGACCCCATGTTTTGTGCTGCATTCCGGGAGTTTGTTGATATCGCAAGATTGACGTTTTTCTGCGCATATAGCTTTCTTTTATCCGGAATTAGGACATCTAATCAACCAATTGTTAGGAAAAAGTACAGAAAACTGTCAGAAAGCATATTGCTTTGTAGCACGATGGCAGGCCTTGAATTCGAACTCTCGCAACCGCGCTGCAGCACACGATAAGATGTCCGAAAATGATACATCTACTCTTTGGGCGCAGGGCCCTCGCCTTCAAGGCTCGTAAGGAGGTGCGGCTGATTTCCGGCAACCAAATTAATTTCGGCAACGATTACCCTCAGCTCATCGATTTCCTGAAATTCTGAGGCGAAATCACACCCCGAGATGCCGCTGAATCAAGCGCCTAGCTTGGGCTGGCTCAAAATAAAACCTTCGCACCGCTGCTCAAATCCGTTTGAATCTATGAGGGGTAATACTTTACAACCGCCTACTTCCCCCTACCCTTCCCTTTAAGCCGGGAGAAGAACCGGAGAATTAATCAATTACTCTATTGTCATGTCGCAATACTGGCTAGTGAAGCAGGAACCCACAGCCTACTCGTGGGATCAATTCGTCATGGACGGAAAGACGGATTGGACCGGCGTGCGAAACTTTCAGGCAAGGAACAACTTGCGCTCCATGAGAGTTGATGATCCGGTCCTCTATTACCACAGCGTAAACGGCAAGGCCGTCGTCGGAATCGCGAAGGTGACAAAAGAAGCTTTCCGCGACCCCACTGCTGCCGAGGGTGACTGGTCTGCAGTCGAACTCAAACCGGCAAAAGCACTTCAGTCACCCGTGAAATTAGATCAGATCAAGAGCGACGCCCAGCTCGTGAATATTCCTCTGCTGAGGAATCCGAGATTATCCGTCATCAAACTTACGAAAGATGAATTCGAGACAATCCTCGAACTCGCAAAGACCGCCGGATGAAGACATTGGGTGAGATCGCCACGTATGTGGGCGGCGAAATGCGCGGCGACGCCTCGATACCAATTAACCGTGTGGTGCATCCCGCTCTGGCGCGAGGCGACTCCGATCTCGCACTGGTTCTTTCCCCAAGCGCAGCCTCGCTTCTCGCATCGGGCAAAATCGCGAACGCAGTGCTGCCCGAAGCAATCGAAAGCCGATTGACGCCGAATCAAATTATTGTACGTCGGCCCAGGTTGGTTCTAGCGAGGTTACTAGAGCTATTCGACCGCCCAGTTCATGTGTCTCCCGGTGTGCATCCAAGTGCCGTGATCGATCCGACTGCAACGATCGGCCGGCACGTCTCGATCGGACCTTTCTGCTGGATCGGTCCTGAGACTCGAGTTGGCGATGACTCCAGACTTGTTTCCCATATCAGCGTCGGCGCCGAGGTGGAGATCGGCGACAACACGCTCGTCCACGCCGGCGTGTGTATCGGCGATCGTTGCCGGATCGGTAGCCGAGTGATTATCCAACCGAATGCCACCATCGGTGGAGATGGTTTCGCCTACGTTACGCCCGAGCCCGGCAGCATTGAATCGGCCCGCGCCACTGGCGAGGTCAAAAGCTTTAACCACGAACTGGTTCGAATCAACTCGATCGGAAACGTGGTGATCGAGGATGACGTCGAGATCGGCGCCGGTACCTGCCTCGATCGGGGCACGCTGGGAGAGACCCGCGTGTGCCGAAGTTCCAAATTGGACAATCTGGTCCAGGTCGGACACAACGTTACGATCGGTACGAACTGTTTGATTGTTGCGCAGGTCGGCCTTGGAGGCAGCTCAAAGGTCGGCCATCGCGCGGTCCTGGGCGGCCAGGCCGGCCTGCCCGACCACTTGATCATTGGAGACGATGCGCTGATTCAAGCCCAGGCCGGGATCACCAATCATGTACCGCCGCGAGCTATCGTGATCGGCTCGCCCGCAGAATCAAAACGAGATTTCCTCGAACAACAGATGAATATCAAACGGCTCCCGAGGATGCTTAGAGAGTTAAAGGATCTAAAGGAGCAGGTCGCGGCCCTGACCGAAAAGCTAAACTCGTTGCTGCCGCCGCAGGCATAGGCCGCTACCGTTCCCCAACCAGTCAAGGGCTTCATACGTGTTTTAGCGCGGTATAGGGTACTCCCCCAATCGTCCTTATAGTCGTCCTCTCGTCCTCGATCTTTGAACGTCGCGGCTAAAGGCGGTTTGCGATCTGAGAAGACCCCGATCGATAGAACCATTCAGCTGGCCTCCTCGGCGTAAGAGAAATCGAGGACGA
>DASXBV010000115.1:0-11709 GCA_036491515.1 Chthoniobacterales bacterium | reverse complement strand
TCATTGCCGTTCAGTGTCCTGCTCTGCACGCCCATTGCCGTTCTGGGTGCTTTTGCCGTCTTGCTTGCCAGACTTCTAGCAGATGATGTTTACGGAAAGAGCTCGGTGCTGTTCGAAAACAACGTCTATGCGCAAATCGGTTTGGTGATGCTCATCGGTCTGGCGGCAAAAAACGCGATTCTCATTGTCGAATTTTCCAAAGCCGAATACGAAAAGGGAACGCCGATTCTAGAGGCGGCGTTGGCCGGCGCTCGTCTGCGGCTGCGACCGATTCTGATGACCGCATTTGCCTTCATTCTCGGCTGTGTTCCTCTGTGGACGGCGGCAGGATCGGGTGCGGCGTCGCGGCAGATCCTCGGCACGACGGTCATCGGCGGGATGCTGGCCTCGACTTTGATCGCAATCTTCCTGATTCCGGTCGTGTTTTACCTTGTTGAGAAAGCCGGAAAAAGTAACAAACGCGAAGCGCCCCCTGCGGAGACTCCGCAACTAGTCGGAGCAAGTAATAAAGATTAAGCTGACTCTTCAATTAACCTATTGCCCGCAACTAGTGGCTAATCACACGAAACTAGCTCTTTGGAGTGATCGAACCGCTAATCTTCCTGCGTATAGTTCACTAGTTATAACTAAGAATGTCACTATGAAACAATTATATCAATGCTCGGATATCCGAAACACCTTGTACAAACCCTTGAAGAGAATTGCAAAGTTAACGGCTTTGGCCAGCGCGGTGGCTCTGGGAGTTGTTCCCTTGTTTGCCGAGAATCCCGTCAAGGAGCCAGCCGCCAAGCCTAGCCCAGAAGCAAAGTCTCCAGCAACTGAAACGTCAAAGGGAGGGGCTGTGGTCGTCGACCCGCGAGCGGACCGGCTGTTGCGGGCAATGGGGGACTATTTGAAGGCGGCGAAGGAATTCAGTTTTCGCGCGGAGATTACCTTTGACGACATCCAGGCCTCAGGACAGAAGATCCAGTTCGGGGCAACCAATGATATCTCGGTTCGCCGCCCTGATCGAATTTATGCCAACTATGAAGGAGATACCGCCGGGAAACGCTTTTGGTATGACGGCCAGACCGTAACACTCTACGATGGAGATCACAACGTCTATGCCACCGAGAAGGTGCCCCCGAGCATTGATGCGGCGCTCGACTATGTCAGCAAGCAGCTAGGATTTAATCCTCCCTTATCCGATTTTATTTATGACGATCCCGCAGCTGTGCTTCGGCAAGATGTGATCTCCGGTTCTGACCTGGGAGAAACCCATGTGGATGGAGTGAGCTGCCAGCACCTGGCTTTTGTAGAGAAGAACATCGACTGGCAGATATGGATTGAGACAGGCAAAGCATACGTACCCCGCAAGTTCGTCATTACTTACAAGAGCTATCCGGGTGCACCACAATTTATCGCGGTGCTCTCGGATTGGGATTTTGCGACACCGCTTTCGGATTCACTGTTCTCCACGGATTTACCGCCCGACGCCGGGCTGATAAGTTTCCTCAAGGCCGCGGAACCCAAGACAAAAGAATAGCAGCCAGTAAAAGCCATCGACCTAACAGGATAAGCAATGAAATTAACTTCCGCGGATAACAAACGTCTTTTAAAATCTATCACAGGTGGAGTACTGGTGGGTGTCCTCTGTATCAGCGGCCCGTCTGTCTCTTCAGGGTTTCCTGGTCCTCCCTTGGGCGGTGGTGGACCTCCCTTGGGCGGTGGTGGTCCTCCCTTGCGCGGTGGACCCCCCTTGGGCGGTGGTGGTCCTCCCTTGCGCGGTGGTGGCCCCCCCTTGCGCGGTGGTGGCCCTCGATTACCTAGCTCCCTTGCACAAGGTCGAACGGTTGGTCCACACCAGCCGGCCTTTCGCGGTGGCGGAGGGGAAGGGCGGCTTGGCGGAGCCAGGGGACACTTCGGTGGGATGGGCAGTGTGCACAACTATGCGCAAAATGCGAATGGGGCGAGTAACCGTCAAAATTTTGGGCAAAATTTGAACGCGGCAAGTAACCGCCAGAACTTTGGGCAAAATTTGAACGCGGCGAGTAACCGCCAGACTGCGAACAATAACGGAAACAATTACACTGCGAACAATTACGGCAGCAATTACGGATATCAGGGGTACGGCGGCGGCGGGTATGGTCAAGGTTCGTATGGCAGTTGGGACGGCTACTACGCCGGGCTCGCAACCGCTGGTGCGGCCGGCGTGGCGATAGGCGAGACGGTTGCAAGCATTCCTGAGGACTCAACGCAGGTCGTCGTCCAGGGTAACCCATATTACTACTCAGGCGGCGTTTATTACGCGCCACAGGGGACCAGTTCACAGGGGACCAGTTCACAGGGGACCCGTTCACAGGAGACCAGTTCACAGGAGACCAGTTCACAGGGGACCAGTTCACAGGGAAACAGTTACACCGTCGTGCCCCCTCCTCTGGGAGCGGTAATCCCTTCAATCCCTGATTCCTCCACAACGGTCTATGGCGGAGGCCAAAGCTTCGAGTACTGCAATGGGGTGTTCTACGAGAAGACTAGCAACGGCTATGAGATCACGGATCCGCCGCCCGGCGTCATGGTAACGTCTCTCCCCAAAGGGGCCGCCAACGTGACGGTGAATGGGGTCAACTACCTTGAATTCGGTGGAGTATGGTACCAGCCATTCTACAGTGGAAGCGAGGTGATTTACCAAACGATTCCCAATCCGATCGCTTGAGAGCGTCTCCATCTTTGCCCGGAATTGAACTTCGCTTTACCCAGTGTCCGCATTGCTCACAAATCTCCCAGAAATTGATCATTAGATGTGCACGCTACTTTAAATCGCTTAGCTCGGGAGCGCCGAGATCATCGTCTGTGAGCGCGATTCGGGAGATAAAATATGTCGCGTATCTTTGTAACGGGATCTGCAGATGGGCTCGGCAAAATGGCAGCCCAGCTTCTCATCGATCAGGGGCATCAAGTTGTTCTGCACGCTCGCAACAAGCTGCGGGCAAAAGAGGCCTTGGCCGCTGTGCCTGGCGCCGAGACGGTCGCAGTCGGCGACATGGCAAGTATCGCACAAACTCGGGACGTCGCGGAGCAGATCAATCGGCTCGGCCCGTTCGATGCCGTCATACACAATGTTGCCGTGGGTTACCGCGAACCTCGCATTCAGACCGAAGACGGTTTCCCTCATGTGTTTGCCATCAACACTCTGGCTCCTTACCTGTTGACGGCGCTTATCGATAGGCCAGAGCGTCTGGTCTACCTAAGTTCCGGCATGCACCGGAGCGGCGACATAAGCCTTGAGGATCTCACTTGGGAACGTCGAGCTTGGCAGGGCGCAGCAGCGTACGCCGATTCGAAGCTCCACGACGTCTTACTAGCTTTTGCGGTCGCACGTCGTTGGTCGGAAGTACTGTCTAATGCACTTGAACCTGGGTGGGTGCCAACCAAGATGGGAGGTGCGGGAGCACCTGACGATTTGGACGCCGCGCACCGGACCCAGGTCTGGCTTGCGGTAAGCAACGATGCCGCCGCACGGGTTTCGGGCAGATATTTCTATCATCTGCGTCCTCGCTCGCCTCACCCGGCGGTGTTCGACGTGGAACGACAGGAAAAATTAATCGATGCATGCTACCGCTTCTCTGGCGTTGCCCTGCCAACATAACAACCTGCAACCCTTTAACGTAGGTGTCCGGCAGAATATATTTTTGCCCGGCATTGAGGATAAGCGCGGTTTTTAACCCTTCCCCGTAAAGAATGTCTGAGCTGACAGTTCGCGAGAAGGAAATGACTTTCATGTCATGAAATGACTTTTATTCTGGAAGCAACTCCTTAACCGCAGATTCCGGGCGGCGAAACGAATCCGCTCAGCGCGAGATCGCGCTCTTCTCAAACAAAGAGAACCGTAAGAATCGGCATTGGCCTGTTGCCCTACATCTCTTCCAAGGCCGAAATACGAAAAAGGAACGCCGATTGTCGATGCGGCGCTAGCCGGCGCCCGTCTGCGGATGCGGCCGATTCTGATGACCGCATTTGCGTTCGTTCTCGGCTGTGTTCCCCTGCCGGCAGCGGCAGGGTGCGGGCGTCGCGGCAGATCCTCGGCACGACGGTCATCGGCGGGATGCTGGCATCGACTTTGATCGCAATTTTCCTGGTCGGAGCAAGAAATTAAAATTAAGCTGACTCTTCAATTGACCTATTTGAAACCTTCCGAGTAAGTCACTTGCCAAAACTGTCAACGAATTGGCAACTAGTTTTCGGAGCTTGTCGATTTAATAGGGAGTTGCAAGCGGAACTCGGATCCGCCGTAACTTTGAATCACCAGCTCGCCGTCCAGCAATGCAGTCGTTACTGCTCCGTCTCGCTTTAGGTAAAAGCACTTTGGACTGGTTTGACCGTTTAGGGAATTCGAGGTGATTTCTGCTTTGGTGCCGTTCAGAACGAGAACATTTGGCGATAGCTTGGCGACGATCGAGCTGCGGAGGAAACGCCGCGTTGGGAAATGGGCGCAATATACGACATCGGCGTGATCGCACTTCAAATTTGCCAAGGTCTGCTCGGTTAGATCTTGCAAAATCAAAACTCGAAATTGCCCGAGGTGAACGAGAATCGTCGCTGAGCAAAGAACGCTCTCCACGTGGAACTCGCTTTTCGCTTGGTCCGTGGCTTCCCGCGCGTGCGCATCGCTGAAAATCAAAGTGTCGAGCCGATTTACGCCTTGGGATTGAAGATACGGTTGGGTGATCGCCCGCCATTGAGACAATTTCCCCGTGTTTATGAGCCAATCCTGGTTCCTCAAATGCACATGGATTACATGCCCTGACCGTTCACATAAAGCAGTTACGCGGTCTGGTTGCACCAGCTCTGATACAGAAACGTTTAGGGATTGCCAGGGGATCAAGCTTGCACCGTGGAGGACGATCAGGATTGCTTTTGTGATCAGCCAGCTTGTGTTATTGAGACAAGCCGCTAGCCATCCTGAGAGGCTGCTCAAGAGCATCACGGCAACCCCGAGCAACATGACCGTAGTGGCCAGCGGCACAACAAGGAGGTTTGCGAAGATTGCGACCAGCGAAACGTGGTGTTCTTGAAGAATCAGAATCGGGAGCGTCGCGCACCAGCAGACGATCGAGAGGCTGAATACTTCGCAGGTTTGACGCATCGCTCTGTGCCAGAACCGTTGCCAACGATCCAATAGCTGGATTGGCAAAAAGGGGTCAATCTGGAAGGGATGAAACAACAGATGGGCAAGTGGCCTTGCGGTAGTCATGATTGCGATTACCGCGGCAAACGAAAGTTCAAACCCGGTTTGAAACAGTTCTTGAGTGTCGTGAATGAGGATTAACAAGCCTGATGCGCAAAGCGAATTGATCATTGCGGCAGGCCGTTCGAGCGAGATGCCGATGCTCATGAGAGTCGCCATTACCGTGGCCCGGACCGTGGCGGGATAAAAGCCGGTGATCGCGCAGTACGCAAGTACGACCGGAATGATCGCGAGAGCGACCCAACGCCGCGGTAATCGTAGGTAACGGATGCAACTCCAAGCTAGTCCCGAAAACAGACTTACTTGGAGACCGCTGGCTGCAAACAGATGAATCGTCCCGGTATCTCGGAAAAGTCTTTTCAGTTCCGGGCTTGTTTCGGCCCTCCCGCCTAGGATCATCCCCTGCACGGTCTGCGCGACTTCCTGGTCATCTTGGAGCCCTTCCTGCAAAACGTCGGCGAGCCGGTGACGAGCGGCGAGCGCCGCGGCGACGAACGGATTTCCCTGGTTTCGTGCAGTTACCATCGCCGGTACATTGTGGAGGGCGCGAAAGTTCAAATAAATGTTCTGGCGCCGAAGATAGGCGCCGAAATCAAACTCTCCCGGGTTCATCGGGGGGGATGGAAGAGAAAACTTTCCCTGGCTGATGATGCGGTCGCCGTACAGGAACGGCTCGCCGGAGGATTCCGCGAATACTCGGAACCGCGCTGGTCGATTGTCGATGCAGCTAACCAGCGCTACAAACCGCTGAGTCGAACGAAGTTGATCAATCTTCGGCTCGCTCTTCACCAACAGTGTCACGGTATGCTCAACTCCATCAAAGGGCTGCTCTCGACCTCGCTGATAGCCGGGATCGGTTGCAACCTGATTTCCGTGCCAGAAGGCGAAAATGAAGAAGGTTACTAAACAGGCCAGAAAGGTGGAAGGGATCTTTAAAATGATGAGAGCTGTGCAAACGAATCCAGCCAACCAGCCTGGCCAGCATTCAGGTTGCTGATCCGACGCAAGAACTCCGAGCGACGCCGCAACGAATAACCCGGCGAACGGAGCCCGCTGGCGGAATGACAACAGAGGGGTTGTGGTAAAATCCGACGAATATATACAACATATTAATATAGTGTTACATAAAGTCAAATGTAAGCGGAGGCTGGAGCCTTCGCTTACCTGGCGCCATGGCCGGCAAAGGCTGGAGCCTTTGGTTACTAAAACGACACTCGAAGCCGGTCGTTCGCGAGGAGCGTCAATGTCTCTGGCAAGTCCTTGCTCGCGTCCTGAATGACTGATGCCTGGTTCTCGAGCAATTCCGGAGCAAAATGAGTAAGTAGAAGCTTCCGTACTTTTCGTGTACCGAGAAACCGAAACAGTTCGCGAGGCGGAAAATGTGCAAGTTCGCTTACCAACAGGTCCACAGGATCGCCGAGTTGTGCCTCCAAATCTGTTGGCCAACCAAGATCGCCCGACAGCACCAGACGAAAATCGGAATGCTCGATTCGCAGACTGTAAGATCTGAACCTGCGAGGTGCGAATTTCTCGGAAAGAGCTCGCAGATGAGTCGTTTCCCGCGGGTAGATCCTTAATCCAAACTCCTCAAATATTTGTTGTGTTTCCCAAGCAACGAACTTCAATTCGAAAGGAATGAAAGTGGGCCCTAGATAAATTGCGTCGAGCCATTGTTGCAACGGCGTTGACAACTCTCCCGGCAGAAAAATGGTGAGTGGGCTCTCGCGCGCCGAGAGCCATAGGGTTTGGATCAGCATTGGTAAACCGCCCAGGTGATCTGCGTGACCATGAGTGAGCAAAACCGCGTCGATGCTTTTCACCGAAAATCCCGCTTCCATGAGCGACCGACTGCATGGCTCACCCGCATCGACCAGCACCGATCGATCGAACACGGAAAGCAGCAAACTGGAGTGGCCACGACCTGGAACGGGAAATCCGCACGCCGATCCGACAACGAAGATCTCCGCCATTGAGGCTCGTACACTAGCGCAAGGGGTACGTTTCTACAAATGTAAGCGAAGGCTCCGGCGTTTGCCGGGGCATGGTGCGCCACGCAGGGCAAAGGCTGGATCCTTCGTTTACGAACGATTGTCAGAGTTCCGCGATTTTTTTTGAAGTGACGAAAAATTAGCTTTTCTAAGGTGGAAAAGCTTGCCACTTGTCCGAAATCCGCCTAAAAGCAACCTCCATGCGCAAAAAGTTGTTTGTCGGAGTCACTTTGGGTTTGATCGTTGTGCTTGCGCAAGCCGACCCAAGTGCGGCGCTAACGCGGCTGGCGGACGGTTTTGATTATCCGGTCGGAAAGCCTAATGCGGATGGATACCGGATTTCTCGCGGATTCACGGCTCATGGCCACCTGGGCGAGGATTGGATTGGGCAGGGAGGCAGCGGTACCGATCTCCGTGATCCAGTCTATGCGATTGGACACGGCATCGTGACGCTCGCTCGAGATTTCCGTCGGGCTTGGGGAAACGTCGTCGTGGTCCGGCATGCCTTTATGGAAGACGGTCAGGTTAAGTACGCTGATTCGTTGTACGCACACCTCGACCGCATCCTGGTGCGGGAAGGGCAACAAGTTGCGCGCGGACAACAGATCGGTACGATTGGAAACGCGCACGGGCTTTACGCGGCCCATCTCCACTTCGAGGTTCATAAGAACCTTGCGATCGGTGTTGTCCATACCATGTTCTCAGGGGATTTATCCAATTACTACGTCCCTTCTGAATTCATCCAAGCGCACCGTACGCTCCAGGCGGGGAATCGGGTGACAACGGTGGTCATGAATAACTACGTCATGCCCAGTTTTGCCGGTATTCCCGCGTCTGGACCGACCCGCGGCGCGGACGAAGCCTCGCCCTACCCGACGATAGATTCCAATAGGTATTCCACCGGTTGGCGGCGTTAGCCGCTAATCGGTGGATATCCTATTGGAATCTGAACTCAACTGCGCCTGAGCTTATACTCGTAACTGTCTACCAACGCCAACCAACTGGCCTCAATAATGTTGTCTGAAACACCGACGGTGCACCAATTGTCGTGGTGGTCGGTCGAATCGATCAATACTCTGGTGCGCGCTCCCGTACCCTGGCTGCTGCCGATGATGCGCACCTTGTAGTCGTCGAGCGTCACTGCTTCAATGCTTGGATACCGTGGGATCAAAGCCTTGCGGAGCGCTGCGTCCAAAGCGTTCACAGGTCCGTCTCCTTCGGCCACGGTGTAGACATCCTCGTTCTTCAGACGGAGCTTCACGGTCGCCTCGCAGGTTTCATACTTGTTTCTGACTGAGCGGATGTAGGTGCAGTGGTATTCCAACAGTTCCCAAAAAGTTTCGATCGGTCCCAGAATGCGGCGAATCAGCAGCTCGAATGATGCTTCGGCCGCCTCATACTCATAGCCCAGGTGCTCAAGGCGTTTAACCTCCTGCAAAATTGCCCCGATGCTCGGGGATCCCTTCTCAAGCTCGAATCCTAGTTCACGGGCCTTCGCGCGCACGTTGCTTTGACCGGAAAGTTCAGAGACAACAATGTGCTGATGGTTCCCGACGTCACTCGGTTCAATATGCTCGTAGCTTCGGGCTACTTTTTGAACCGCGTGCGCATGCAGACCGCCCTTGTGCGTGAATGCAGTGGTTCCCACGAAAGGCGCTCGAATGTTGTGCTGACAATTCGCCAATTCATCGACAAACAAAGACAATTCCCTGAGTCGGCTCAATTCGGGTACGACCGGTTTCGCAAGCTTCAGCTGAAGATTAGGGATGACGCTCGTTAAATTGCAGTTCCCAGTCCGTTCACCGTATCCGTTGATGGTCCCCTGAACTTGACTTGCGCCCGACCTGAGGGCTTCTAAAGCGTTCGCTACTCCGAGCTCGCAGTCGTTATGGGTGTGAATACCGATAGGAATCGGCAGCGCTCGAACGACTGCAGAAGTGATTTCGGATACCTCATGGACCATCGCACCGCCATTCGTGTCGCAAAGCACGATGACATCGGCTCCGCCTTCGGCTGCGGCTTCGATAGCGGCCATTGCGTGCGCAGGATCGTCCTTGTAACCGTCGAAGAAATGCTCTGCGTCAAACATGACCTCTTTTTCCTTCGACTTCAGATACGCGACCGATTCCCGAATCATCCGCCGGTTCTCTTCGATTGATACGCCCAGTATCCGTTCTGCGTGCAATCTCCAGGTTTTTCCGACGATCGTTACCGTCGGTGTTTCAGCGGCCAGAAGAAGCGCGATCTGAGGGTCTGCCGCCGGCTCAGCTTGCGCCCGGCAGGTGCTGCCGAAGGCGCAAATCTTCGCGTGGCGCCACTTTCGCTTTTTGGCCTCGTCGAAGAAGGCGATGTCTTTTGGGTTGGATCCTGGCCATCCGCCCTCGATGTAGTGAATCCCAAAGGCATCCAGCTTTTCGGCGATACGAATCTTGTCGTGTACGCTGAAAGAGATGCCCTCAGCCTGCGTGCCATCCCGCAGGGTCGTATCATAGATCATGATCTGATTCGGATTCATAGAAGTGGGACTGATTCGGTATCCCAGCATGGAGGAGTTTGCAAGGCGTTCGTAATGTGCGCGACGAATAAACGCGCGGTCATCGTCAGCGCTTGACAGTCACGGGTGTACCCACCCTGGCGGCGAAAAAGAATCGCTCTGCCTTGGATTCCGGCATGCGAATACATCCGTGCGATGCCGGGTAACCGGGCAGGTAGCCGGCGTGGAGGCCAACTCCCCCTACAATCCGCAGGAAATACGGCATCGACGCGCCAACGAACACTGAACCGGGCGGACGGGAGTCTTTTCGAACATCGACGTTCTCTTTCACGATTGTGCCATCCCGCACATAGGCTCCGTAGATGCTTGAGCGATGGCCGATATCTTTCTCAATGACGGAATATTGTCCGGCAGGAGTGTCGTACCCCTCGCGGCCCGTCGAAACAGGTGCAGTCAAAAGCACTTGGTCCCTGCTTAAGAGGTAGGCGTGCTGATCGGCCAGATCTATTAGAATAGCGACTTTCCCGGTCGGCTTTCGTGCGAGGTCGTAAGTCAGATTATCGAATTCTGCGCAACCGCCCAGCCAGACCAGGGCCGACAATAGACCGAACCGCAAAAGCTTATTCATTTCGTTATTCTATGCCAGATCCTAGGCGATCAATGTCAAGACAAGAAGAAATAAAGAGCGCTGGCGGCTGGCTTGGAATCTGGCGATCCGGAAGCCCGAAGGGCGGGTGAGATTAAAGCCTGGGGTGGAAGCGGAGCCCTAGATTCCATAACATATAATTTGATATGTTATGCTATTATGCCACTATTTCACGCTGTCTTATGCCGCCCAAGTTCGGAAACTACCTGTTTAGCAACCTGAAAGGCCAGGCGCCTGAACTGTCCCGGAGTACGTCAGGCGATTTGGCCCATGCATTTGGCGAATTAAATGAACAAATGATTATTTTGCGCCGAGAAGACATTCGCGCAGATGACCCCGGGGCTCCGGAGCTGGATTGGTCGAAAGTCGAGCAAGGCAAGATCGCGGTTAAATTGAAGGATACGCAGGGCATGTTGGACGGACGCGTAACGGTCAAGGCGTCAACGCTGCAACGGATTCATCCCGCGCTGTTGCCGGTTCAACTCGATTCCGACTATCTGTTTGCGGTTTCCTTGAGAACGGTAGTGCTCCAGGTAGAGGCAAACCTGAAGCAGAATCTGGGAGAGGTCGTGAAGCCGATTGGTCCGGATTTTGATACACCGATCGCGCAGATCGCTCGCGAAGACGAAGGATTTTTAAAGTTCGAAAAACTCGCTCAACCTTCGCCTGCGGCATCTGAAGAAACGGCTGAAACAAAGCGAAGCACGGCCGAGTCGACACTGTCTCCGGTTGATCGACCATCGTTCCCTTTGATCAGGACTAAGCCTTCCACGGAACGCGCAAAATCGGAGCCGGCAATTGCGCAGGGCCCGCTCAGCGCACCAATACAACCGGAATACGCCGAAGCAAAAGGGACGCCCGTTGCTAAAGTCGGGCTGAACGCCAGGGAGATTGGGCAGAAGCCGTTGCGCAGGATTGCTCTGGAACGGCTGCAGGAAATCTTCATCACGGAGGACCTCCTCGACGCGTGTCAGGTAGCAAAATTGTTGGCAGGTTTTCCAAAAGTGAAAGGTGCGCTGATCATGCTTGGCGACGGGACGCTCGTGGGCGGCGATCTTCCCGAGGGCTACGATCTGGACTCAGCGCTGTCGGCGCCGGTTATCATGCGGACCATCCAAGAATTCGGTCGACGGCTAAAGTCGAGCGAGAGTTCAGCGTTCACTATTTTTGGCGACCCGCCGGTAAGCGTCTTCGCCGAGGGAAACGTTTGCATCCTTATTGCGCATGAGAGGCGCGGATTGTTGCCCGGCATGCTTGAAAGGATCGGCGAAACCGCCAAGGCCCTGGACGCATTTTATACAGCATCGTAAGCGGAAGCTCCGGCTTTTGCCGACCTGCAAGCGGGGCAAAAGCT
>DASXBV010000114.1:0-3510 GCA_036491515.1 Chthoniobacterales bacterium | reverse complement strand
TATCATCTCAGTGATGATGGCGTTGATCCCAGTGGTCGCGATCTCCCCAATTCTTCTTTATATCGGTATGCTGATAGGTGCGCAGGCCTTCCAGGAAACTCCGAAGTCGCATGCCCCTGCCATTATCCTCGCATTGACGCCACATCTGGCCGCCTGGGGTAAGCTGCAGATCGATAATTCCCTGGCCGCAGCCGGGACCAACGCAGCGACGATCGGGTTAGACAAGCTCGCACAGACCGGCGTTCTCTACCGTGGGCTGGAAGTGTTGGGGGGCGGCGCGATCCTGGCGGGATTGATACTTGGTGCGATCGGAGTGTTCATCATTGAGCGAGATTTCATTAAAGCGGCGGCATTCGCAACCGCCGGTGCGATTCTCACTTTCTTCGGATTCATCCATGGCGAGAAGATTGGTCTGGCGCAGACTCCAGCAGTTTCAGTCAGCTACCTGGCGGTTGCAGCGGTGCTTGTTTACTGCGCCAAATTTGCGTTTGTCTCAGAAAAACCCGCAGAAGTCAGAGAGCACGGGGTGTTGCCGCAGGTTGCCGAGTAGAGTTATCGCCCCGTACAGGCTGGAAGCCCATGCTACATTACGGCCGACGGCCTTCTGAAAAGCCAATGATGGAGCAAATGCAGTCTCTCTGGAGTTCCAGGAACATTTACCGACCAAACATGAAACAAAGCTATGTAGAAGCTGATCCCTATCGTTGGCCTTACAACGGTGATTTGCGTCCTCAGAATACGCTCTTTCTAGTGATCGACATGCAAACTGACTTTTGCGATAAAGGAGGGTATGTCGACAAGATGGGATACGATCTT
The DNA here is from genome assembly GCA_036491515.1 of Chthoniobacterales bacterium. Lineage (GTDB taxonomy): Bacteria > Verrucomicrobiota > Verrucomicrobiia > Chthoniobacterales > JAFAMB01 > JAFAMB01. The sequence goes on along the minus strand of DASXBV010000114.1, from coordinate 2,694 downwards.
TCGCTGACGCGGGCTCCTATCCGACCGATTCAAAACGTACTGACCGCGACGCGTGAACGCGGTTTTCATGTCATGCATACTCGCGAAGGCCACCGGCCCGATCTTTCGGATCTTCCGGAAAACAAACGGTGGCGCAGCAGGCGGATAGGGGCGGGAATTGGAGATCCCGGACCTTGCGGACGGATCCTCACGCGAGGCGAGCCTGGTTGGCAACTCATTCCGGAGCTTGCTCCGCTTGCGGGCGAAGCGGTGATCGACAAACCCGGAAAAGGATCTTTCTACGCAACAGACCTTGACATGCTGCTGCGTCGTAAGGGCATTCAGAACATTGTTTTATCCGGCATTACCACGGACGTGTGCGTCCACACGACCATGCGGGAGGCAAATGACCGGGGATATGAATGCCTGCTGCTCTCGGATTGCACAGGGGCAACGGATTATGGGAATTATCTGGCCGCCTTGGAAATGATTAAGATGCAAGGTGGCGTCTTTGGCGCCGTCGCGACCTCCGAGTCGTTCATTGCTGCGATTTCATGAGACCGGACATGGATTCTTTTTCCAGGGCGTTCCCATTTGTATTGAGTGACGTTTTTCACTTTGCCGAGCACCAGGATGAGATCGCGTGGGAACCATACAAAAAGGGTGTAGACATCTTCCGCCTTTACGGGGACGGGATCACCGGACCGACGGCCGCTCTGGTTCGGTACCGCGAGCACGGTGAGATACCAATGCACGAACATACAGGATACGAGCATATCTTGATTCTCACTGGTTCGCAGCGGGACGAAAATGGGAGATTCAAGGCAGGGACTTTGGTGATCAATGCGCCCGGCACACGGCACAAGGTGAGTAGTGATGATGGCTGTATTGTCCTGGCTATTTACGAGAAACCAGTTCGGTTTGGGTAAGAAGGGGAGCACTCAAGAACTCAAGCACTCGAGTACTCAAGAATTGCCGACCGGCTAGCGGCTGCAATTCTTCTCGACCGCTTGCACCTGGCGCAACGGCGTTAACGCGAACTTCGGGCGAGAGCCCTCGGGCAAGATCCTTGGTTAAAATGATTAAACCCGCTTTGCTTGCGTCGTAGGCCATGCTGCTCCCTGCGCCGTTAAGTCCAGTGACCGATGCGGTGTTTACAACGGAGCCTCGAGAATGCCGAAGTGCTTCTACTGCTGCCTTTGTGCAGCGAAACGGGCCGATCGGATTAATCGTTAGGATGCCATTCCAAAACTGCTCCGTGAGGCGCTCGATCGGCTGGTGGACTTCTGCACTTCTCGACTACTTGAGTTCTCGAGTTCTTGAGTTCTTGAGCAGCAGGGTGAAAGCTGGAGCTTTCGCTTACTGTGCTTTGTGTTATCGATCAGTTGTGGAGTTTAACCGCCTAAACCCCGGTCTCTTGTATACGTTCCTGGTTGTTGCCGATGCAGGCCAGATATCTGAAGCGGCTCGACGACTTCATCTCTCCCAGCCCGCTATTACCGCGCAAATCCGGCGTTTGGAATCTGATCTGAACACGCCGCTGTTCATCCGGTCCGTGCACGGAGTCGCCCTAACTCCACCGGCCGTTCGTTTACGACAACGACTGCAAAGGGTTTTCGATGAATTAGAAAAAACCTTACGAGAATTGGATCCGACGCAGGAGCTTACCGGGGTTTTGCATTTTGCTGCGGCTACGACCAGTGCGGCGCATTTTGTGCCGTCCATTTTCGTTCGATTTCGCCATTACCATCCCGAAGTCGGTCTTCGACTCGTCGTTGGTAACGCAAAGGAAGTGCTGGAGCACGTTCGAGAACAACGCGTTGGGCTCGGGCTGCTTGGAGGTCATGAGCGCAGTCCGGGTGTTCGACTCGAGCCGTTCATGCCCGATGAAATCATTCCCGTTTGTGGAGCTCAACTTTCAGATCCTAAGCTTCGACGTGCTATTGGGAACGTGAAGTCTCCTCGGGACCTTGAGCACCTGCCGCTTATCTGGCGCGAACAAGGAGCAGGCACGCGGGCCGTGGCAGAAGAAGCTCTGAAAGAGAGCGGTGTGAACGTGAGGAAATTGGATCAGGGAGTTGAGATAGGAAGCACCGAAGCGATTAAGTCGCTGGTAATCGCCGGTCTTGGAGTTGCTTTTTTCTCATGTTGGGAGATCCAGAACGAACTGGCCTCTGGCGCGGTGCGAGAAATTGAAATCCCAGGTCTGCGAATTCACCGAGTGTTTTCCTGGGCCATTCCAAGCGGGGAAATTGGAGGGCTAGCTGGCGAGTTCTATCGATTCGCTAATTCGATTCGAAATGAGCTCTCTGCGGTCAGCGTGCGGACGTGGAGGATGACTTTGTAGCCTGCATCGCTCACAAATCTTTGGACCGGGATTTAGCCTTGAGAATCTCAGCCCAGTCGCAGAACAGCCGTTGCAAGTCATGCTGACCGTCATTACGGACCACGAGGGGAATTCCTCTCCTGCATAAGATAATAGGTCACTGGACAACATCTCGGTTAACTATTTGTGTGTACCGTTCACCAAGCATTTTAAGCAACCGGTGAGCATCGCGCAGCGCGTCAACGGGGTCCTGCTCGTACGCCGTTTTGATGGCATCTTTAAGCCAGGAGGATATGCTTGGATCTGCAAGGATCTCTTTGAGGGTCATGTTTAGCCTTAGTACTACACCGGTTTGAAAAATTAAGGATATGCAATCTAGCAGATTGACT
>DASXBV010000113.1:0-12895 GCA_036491515.1 Chthoniobacterales bacterium | reverse complement strand
AAAGTCTCATGTTTTCGCCATGGATCTTCGTAACCCTTCAAGTCTTCGTAAAGGATCCGATTTCCGGCACGGTCGTAGCTTGCGTGCAATGCCGGGGTCGTCAAGATCATCTCCGCTTCGTGTCCGCCTTGGACCGATACCCTGTAGAGTTGCGGAAAAACTTTAACGGGAAACAACGCGCTCTGGGCCGTCCCCATCCGATACGCGTTAAACAGCACATATTGTCCGTCGGGCGTGAAGCTGGTCGGCACAGCGTCCGTCGAGTAAGTCGTTAACCGTCTGACTTCCCCTCCTTGTGGACTCGTGACATACACATCGTAGTGACCGTACCGGTCCGACGCGAACGCGAGCAACTTGCCATCCGGCGACCAGACCGGAGATGAGTCGTGTGCGGGACCGCCGGTCAGTGGGATGGCTAAGCCTCCGGCAACAGGCACCGTGAAAATGTGCCCGCGAAAGCTGAAAGCGATCGTGGTTCCGTCTGGTGAGATGGCCGGGTAACGAAGCCACAGAGGATGACGATCAGGGCCCAGTGCCGGTACAGGATTGTCAGCCAGGGTTGGTAACGAGGGATTTGTACTTGAGAGAACAACAATGGCGATCCCGGCACGTGCAATGTTTCTTTTGATCGCGGAAAGCAAGGAGGCAAGCATGAACATCGGTGACACAACACACGCAGATTCTGCTTTGTTGCAAACAATTAGCCTGCATCGATCACAATCTTGCAGATTTGTAATCAATTAAGGCTACTGCCTGGTGCGCAGACCTTGCCAGAGCGAAACGAACAGCGGGATCGATCCAATGATAACGAGAGAAATAGTTGCGCCCGCGTACCATTTCGCCCTATCCCCGCCTGCGTACTCCATCCAAGCGCCTACTGCGCGTGGGATGGTTCCGGCAAAGAGCAAAATCGTGGTAATGAACCCTCCAATAATGGCCACGCGCTGCGCCTGCTTGAAATAGAAGGCCCAGAAAAAGGAAATGACGGCGAATGCGCCACTGACGATCAGGCCCGATTTAGCGTCCGAATTGAATCCAAAAACGCCGGTGTGCGGGTTGTACATCACTGCGATGATCCCAATGATAAGCAGGTACACGCCGTGGAAAACGAACTTTTTGTTCATACGCTTTGCGCGAGAATCTTGCCGAGTATCTCCAGGCCCTGGACGAGCTCGTTCGTCGTTGGACGCGAGCAATTAAGTCGCATGGAGCTGACTTTAGCCCCCGGAGTCGTGAAGAAGGCTGCTCCTCGACTGAACGCGACATTTTTCAGTAAGGCAGCTTGATAGGCAGCTTCAATGTCGATGTGTTGGGGCAATTCCACCCAGAGCATAAAGCCGCCTTCCGGTATCCAGACGATCGCTTCTTTCGGAAAATGCTGCCGGATAATTTCAAGAGCAACTTCGCGGCGCCGCTTGTTTAATACCCTCAGATAGTTCAGGTGCGAATCCAAGTCACCGGCTTGCAGGTATTTTCGGAACGCAACTTCGCACACAGTGGCCGAATGCATATCCTGTTGGCATTTCAGAAGGGCAAATCGGTCGGTATTGACTCCGGGCACACAGACTCCAACGCGGATCCCCGGCGCGACTGTTTTCGAATAACTCATGACATACGAGACGCTGCTTCCATCGTCGTACGATCGAATCGGCCGAAGTCCGGCGATTTCAGAAAGTTCACCGTAAATTTCATCCTCCAGAATGTGGGTCTCCGTCTTTCGGCAGATTTGGACCAGAGCACGCCGCGTTTCGTTGGGCATCGTGGCCCCGGATGGGTTTGAGAGTGTTGAACAGACGACAAAAAGCCTCGGGCGGAACTGTTCGAACAGCGTAGAAACCAAATCGAGGTCGACGCCGTGAGAATCACGCACTGGGATGGGTAAAACACGAATGCCCATGTCCCCGAGGATCTCCAGCGTCGCGTAATAGGCGGGCGCTTCGCACGCGACGATATCGCCGGGCTCTGCCAGGAGCTTGATCATGCCGTGCAACGCCTGTGTGCATCCCGTGGTAATCACCATCTCATGCGCACTGACCGAGATTCCTCTGCGGGCCAACCGCTCAGCAATCAGTTCGCGCAGCGAATAATCGCCATCCGGGGTGTGGTACCCCAGCGCGACATCCGGTTCCTCGCTGAGTGCCGCATCGAATGCGCGTTTTAGGGCTGCCTTTGGCACACAGTCCGCCGATGGCAATCCGGCAGCGAGATTAATCAGGTTCGGATCGCCTGCCTGGCGCATAAAATCCAGCAGGCGGGCACTGGGGGCGAATTTGTACGGCGAGATCATCAGGTAAATGTTCTACCGGGCAATGCTATTCTTCAAGGTCGTTCAGGGCAGGATGAGGGGTGAGGGGTGAGAGGGCCGAGGAACGTGTCGGCGAAACGGCGTATCGGCGAACCTGGAACCCCGAACGGTGAACGGCGAACGGCGAACGGTGAACGCTGAACGCTGAACGCTGAACGCTGAACGGGCGTTTGCGATTGCCCCTGGACAAAAGTGGAGTTCATGACGGATGTAACGACTAACTTATGAATTACCGATTCCTGGGAAAGACCGGCCTGAAGGTCAGTGAACTCTGTCTAGGGGCAATGACATTTGGCCGACAGAATGAAGCTACTGAGGAAGAGAGCTTTCAGATGATGGACCGTTTTGCGGCAGCCGGCGGCAATTTTATCGATACGGCCAACGTTTATTCCACCGGCATTTCGGAAGAGATTGTCGGTCGCTGGTTGAAGCGTCAGCGACGGGACGATTTGGTGATCGCAACGAAAGTCAGATTTCCTATGGGAGAGGGACCGAACGATCTCGGTCTGAGCCGGAAACACATTTTGAGTTCGGTAGGAGCTAGTTTGCGGCGGTTGCAGACCGATTATATCGATCTGTATCAGGTTCACTGTTGGGATCCGAAAACGCCATTGGAAGAGACATTGTCGACGCTGAACGACCTGGTGAGGAAAGGTGTAGTTCGCTACGTTGGGGCGAGCAACTTCTGTGGCTGGCAGCTGCAACGAGCGATTGACATCAGTCGGGAAAACCGGTGGGAGGGGTTCGTGTGTCTGCAACCGCAGTACAACCTCCTGTGCCGGAGCACCGAATGGGAGTTAATTCCGCTCGCAATGCGGGAGGGTTTGGGGGTCATCCCTTGGAGCCCGCTCCGAGGTGGTTGGCTATCAGGGAAGTTCAAGCGCGGCATGACCGCGCCGCCGGAGGGATCGCGTATTGAACTCGCCGAGCAAAAGGATTGGGGCGAAAAGTGGAGTGCCTACAACAACGAGCAGACGTGGCGTACACTGGACGGTTTGCACGAAGTTGCCGGAGCGATCAAGCGCTCTCCTGCGCAGGTGGCGATTAATTGGCTTCTGCAGAGGCCGGGTGTAACCGCACCGATCATCGGGGCCCGACGGATGGAGCAGCTCGAAAGTAACCTTGGCTCGGCGGGATGGTCGCTTCCGCCTGAAGCCGTCGCAAAGCTCGATGCCACCAGCGAGCTGCAGGTGCCGTACCCGTACGACTTTATTGCGAAATTAGCGCGGTAGCGGGGATGCGCGGGAGCGCGAAGGCAGAAGGCACCTCGCGCGGAGCGCGTCGCTGCCAATCGTGTTACCAGAGTTCGAGCTGCGATGGTGCTTCGGATTTCTCCTCAGCAAAACGCACCCCCAATCCCAGGAGTCGGACCCCCAAGTGTTTTCGCTGTAGGCCTTCGCGCAAGAGCCCGAGGAAGCTTTCCAGTTCGAGAGGTAACCCAGCCCGTTCGACGGTTGTCCGCGCGAAATCAGCAAACCGAATTTTAACAAAGACGGCTTTAACTCGGTCCTCGCCGCCGTTTTTTTTCAGGTCGGCCATCAACTCCTCGTACAGGTCCGGTATGCGAGCTTCGCATTGAGCGACTGAGGTGAGGTCGATCGTGAAAGTTCGTTCGTTGCTGAGCGATTTGCGTTCCCGGTCCGGGGTGACTTCCCGCCGATCGTCACCTCGGCACAGATGATAAAGTTCGAGTCCAAATTTTCCGAACCACTCGTACAGCTGAATGCGCGAACACCGTTGAAGTTCTCCACAAGTGCGAATCCCGAGGTGCGCGAATTTTTCCGCGGATTTCGCGCCGATGCCCCAGAGCTTTTGTACGGGCAGTTCTTGCATGAACCCGGGGACATCCTCTGGCCGGATTTCGAACTGGCCATTAGGCTTATGCCACTCGCTCGCGATTTTCGCCAACATCTTGTTTGGAGCGATCCCTGCGGAAGCGGTCAAACGGGTATTTTGAAAAATCAGTTGGCGAATTATCTGTGCAAGTGCCGCCGGATCCCCTTCGTGCCGGGAAACATCTAGAAAGGCTTCGTCAAGCGAGAGCGGTTCGACAAGCGTTGTGAATCTCAGCAGGATTTCTCGGATTTTTGCCGATTCGCGTCGATAAACTTCAAAACGGGTCGGCATGACGACCAACGCCGGACAACGCTGCAACGCTTTAAAGGTCGGCATGGCCGATCGCACGCCAAATTTTCGAGCCTCGTAATTGCACGTCGTTAGTACGCCGCGTTGATCGCGTGCACCACCCACTGCGACCGGCTGACCGGCAAGTTCAGGCCTGTCCCGAACCTCGATGGCAGCATAGAAACAATCCATGTCCAGATGGATGATGACGCGGGGCACGGGTATATATAAGCAGCAAAGCGGCGGCAGTGAAAGTCGACGCGTCGTCGTGTCGGTGTACGAAGTGAGAAGGCAGAAGGCAGAAGTGAGAGGGGTGAGGGGTGAGAGGGGCGGAACGCCGGCAACAGTCAAAGAGGGTCAATAGGGGATTCCGAAACTGAGAACGGTGACGACAAACAGTATGCAGCCGTGAGGCTGGTAACAATTTAAGCGATAAACCGTTCTCTGCACTCTCACTTCTGCCTTCTTACTTCTTACTTCTCCGGCTCATGGCTCTAAAAGAAGCTCGCGCGTCCTCTGGTGCAGCAGCGCCTTTGGCTGCGCCAGAGCGTCCGCGATCGAGGTCTCTCCGGAAACGAGCGCTCGGAGCTTCTGGAAGTGACGCGAGACGAGTTCGTGATCGTCGATGACGCCGGCAACCGCCCAAACCGCCTTCTTAAGCCGTTTCGCGATTGTAGCCACACCAAATGGCCCTTTCCCCTGGAGCGATTGAAAGTCAATCTTTCCTTCGCCGGTTATTACGACATCAGCCTTTTCGATGCGCTCTGCGAGCGCAAGTCGTTCAGCAACCAACTGGAAGCCGGAAACCAATTTTCCTCTCAGAAAAGTTTGAATCCCATAACCAAAACCGCCGGCTGCACCTGAGCTGATGGAATCGGCAAAACTGAGATCGAGCTGCAGACGTTTCACCAGCGCCTGCAGATCGAGATCGAGTCGTCTCACCTCTTCCGGGCTCAACCCTTTTTGAGGGCCGAACGTGTAGATTGCGCCTTCTGGCCCCGTGAGACGGGTCTCGACGTCGGCCAAGCCAATCACTTCAGGCAACCGTGTAATTATCGGTGGAGTGACGCTTTTTATCTCAGTTAAACGCGCGGGAAACGGATCCACCGGCCGGCCTTGGTCGTCTTGGAACCGATACCCGAGCGCGGCTGCCATTCCAAGTCCGGCGTCAACCGTCGCGCTCCCGCCGAGGCCGATCAGGATTCGCTCGATACCACTCTCGATCAGGTGCCACAAGATTATCCCGGTCCCGTATGTGTTGGACTTTAGGGGTGCTCGTTTGGCAGCTTCGACGCGCCAGAGCCCTGAAGCGGCGCTCATTTCAATAATTGCTTCGGACCCGTGAACGAAGTACTCGGCTTCAATCGGACGTCCGATCGGATCGATGGTCTCAATGGTAAATCGCTGAGCGTTTGTGTGATGAGCTAACAAGGCAGCAGTTCCCTCGCCGCCATCGGCAATCGGGAGCAGCTCAATCTCTGCTGTGGGATCTGCAGACTGAATTGCGGCGCCCACCACGTCGGCAACTTCAGCAGCCGAAAGCGATCCCTTGAATTTATCGGGGGCAACGAGGTAGCGCATGGGGTGAGAAGTCAGAAGTCAGAAGTGAGAAGGCAGAAGGCAGAAGTGAGAGAACACTGGCCAAAGTCGGCAATAGAGAATTCCCGACAAAAAACTGAGAGCGGTGACGACGAGCAGTGTGCAGCCGTGAGGCTGGAAACGATTTAAGCGATGAACCGTTCTCTCCACTCTCACCTTTCACGTCTCACTTCTGCCTTCTTACTTCTTACTTACTTCTCACTTCTCCTCAATACCTCCTTCGCGCTTGCGGTGGCGGAGCTTCAATGTTTTCGAGGTCTATACCGCTTTCTTGCAGCGTGCGTAAAATGTTGTCCAGGAGCAAGGGAATCCCATCGACATGATTTTCGCGATTTAAAGTCTGAAAATTCACGATTTGCTCACGGAGCTTGAGCGTGAGGAAGGACTTGTATTGTTCGACAGGATCTGTCACTGGCGCTTCGGTATCAGCCTTCCGGCTCACGGCTTGATCGAAGTTTTGGCTTGCGAGGTCATTCAGAGTTTCGCGCAAAACCCTGACGGTTTCCGTCAAGCGGGCGTTTTCTTCACGGAGCTTTCCAACCTCTTTGCCCGTTTCGGTCGAGTGAGTGTCCGTCTGTTTCGCAGGGATTTGTGATTGCCGGAGCTGATTCTTGACGAATTGGAGCTCCTCGCGAAGCAGATTGAAATGTGCCTCCACCTCTTTCAGAAGATCAGAGAGATCCGGAATCGGTCTTTGATGGTTTGGTAGCGGTTTTTCCGACTTCTGCCGGTACGATTTTTCGGGTTGATTTGTATCAACGGCCAGCGGATGAGACTTGCGGGGTTGATGCACCTGCGGGTGCCGGGAGTGCTGCCCACTGTGTTGCAACGGTTCAGGCGAGTGAGTCCGCGCAACGGCGCCAGTTCTCTGTTCGAGGAGCTGGTTCGGCACCTTGGTCAGTTTTGCCTTAATGACTTCGCTCAGGATCGGCGGCAACTCCTGCCCTGCGAGCTGTTTCTGCCATCGAGGATTCCATTTTCCGAAAGTCTTGGCCAACTCCTGTTGTACCGGCTCTGGAATTGTGTTGAGCGGCTGAAAGGGTTTGGCCCATTGGATCACGGCTACGACCGAAGGAGGGCTGGCGCTGGCTGAACACTCAATTGCAGTCAGCGCCAGGAGTTGCGCCTCGGATGGTTTCAAAGATTTCAGGTCGAGCTGCAACAACCACGGTTTGTTCTTACCAATCAGAACACTGAAGAAAATCTGCCGATCTTTTGGCTCCAAACCGTTTTCAGTTCGTAAACTTTGGAGCGTGGCAACGATAAGCTTAAGCGCGGCAGAAGCATCGATCTTGTGAAGGCCACGGGCAATGCTGAGGCGCATTCGCCTGGAGGCATCCGACTCAAGCGGCTTCAAAGCAGCGAGGAAATTGCGCTGTTTGATGGGACTGAGTTGGGGCCAGGCTTCCAAAGCGCCGTTGACCGGGACAAACCATGGAAGATCTCCCAGCAGTTCGAGCGCACCCGAAAGCGCCTTCCCGCCCGACATGACAAATTCCTTAAACAACGCTGCGCCCTTTTGCTCATCGGCAGTAGAAAGTCGTCCTTTTCGCGAATTTTCGATAATGATCCGGAGTTCGTCGATGAGAGGTTGAAAATTTTTCGGCATAGAAATGCGAGTCGGCATGCCTTGGCTCCTACAAGAGCCGCTTAGCTTTTTTCTCGGCGAGCGCCGCCATCACCTTTCCACTGCTGCTTGCGGAATTAAAGCCCGGCATTTTGCTGATCCACCGAAAGACCGGTTCGGCTAGCTCATTGGAAAGGGTAGGCGGGGATTGGCTGAGCAACTCTAGCTCTTTGATAGCTTCCACCGCGACTTGCTCTACGAGACTTTGGCCCGCTTGGACGGGAGACATGCCCAGGCTGAGCGCTTTCTTGTACAGCTCCATACTATTCAGGCAAAGCGTCTTTGTTCGCGGGTAGAAGCTAATCATGAGATTCCAAGGATCGTCTCCCTGATCACCGCCGCGGCGGAAATCAGTTCGCAAAAGGAGGGAAGGAATATCTGCTAACTTTGCAAACAAAAATTCTGCCACAGTGCCGGAATCCAGTTCCGGGCCGTCAAAGTTGAATATAGCCAGGTCTGAACTGATCAAGGTAACAAAATCCTGATCGCGGATATCGTGAGCGCCCAGATCCCGATCTTCCAACGCTTGGGGCAGCGTGCAAACGAAATTCATGTCTGACGCTTTTGCGATGGCATCGGCTAAGGCAGCATTGCCCACTAAGTGTTTCGAAGAGAAAAGCTCGCCCGCAAAATATACCAAAAACATTCCGATCGGGCGAACCATTCAGCTTCATGCAAAATTAATCAAGCTGATTTGCTGGGAGTTGACAAAGGCTGGAGCCTTCACTTACAACCACCTTGCTCGTCAGATACCTCAGCGGCGCAGGGTAAAATTTGAGAAGCTCGAAAAGCGTACTCGAAATCTTCGGATGCAAGACTACGAGTCTGGCGAGTTGATTTACCCACAACCGGTTACGGTAAATCCGCGCATGCCAGGCGCTATAAAAAAGGGAGGGGTCCGAAGAATTGGTTGTTGCCTGTCGGATGGCTTGGGCGGCCAAAGCTCCAGTCCGGAGCGCATATAGTATTCCCTCTCCGGTAAACGGCTCGACCACCCGGGCGGCATCGCCGATGTAAATCAGGTTACGGTGCGTCGCCTTAAGCGCCAACCGCGTCAAGGGGGTTATCGATAGCCATCGCTGGTCGGGCCGAAGTTCGAACTTTTTCGTTGCCTCCTGCCGAAAGCGCTCGGCATGTTGCGGCCGGCAGACCAAGCACAGGTTAGTGAGGTTTTCTCCTACAGATGCCAGACCGAGATAACCGTACGGACACAGCTGCAACGCCACATGTGGCTCAGCATCAGTCGAAAAATGGGTCTGAAGGCCAACGCGATCTGTGTGCGTTTTTGGGTAATCCGCCAGCAGCCGAGCGACAGACGAATTGCGGCCGTCAGCAGCAATGAGGAACCTGGCTTGCAAGGTTTCGTCTCTGGTGGAGACCTGCCAAGTCGAGCCGTTCCGAATCTTGAGCACCGGTTCTCCGAATCGGACCTCGACACCTAGCGAGATGGCATGCTTTATCAGAGTTTCATCGAAAAGTTTTCTACGGATCCCGCGCTCTCCTCTGAGCTCGCCTGATAACTCAAATCGGATAGAGTGTCCGGTGATATTACGAAAATCGACCCAGCGCAAGTTCGCCGATGGCAAACGATCAATCAGTTCACTGACGCCCAGCTGATCTAGAACTGTCCAGGCACCAGGGTTCAGACAATCCCCACAAACTTTTTCTCTGGGAAACTTGGTTCGTTCGATGACCAGGGTCGAAAATCCGGCGCGCGCGGTAAGAGCTGCGACGGTTGCGCCAGCTGGGCCGCCACCAACGACTAGCACGTCGTACGTCATCATACGAACAGTTCGGCGATGGAGTCAGCCACCATCCGACCTTTCGCGGTCAAACGAATCCGCGCATTCTCTTCCTCGACATATCCTTCCTGCCAAAGGGCGTCCAATTCGCTCGTCCAGCGGGTCATCTTCGATTTAGAAACTCCGATCGCAGTACGCAACCCGAATGCGATCTCTTCCGCCTCTCGCATCCGCTCACTGACCTGTTCCCTGAAACTGACAGGTTCAATTGCGGAGCGAATTTGTTCGATGTACCGGCTGGTATCTGAAGTGTTTTGCCATCGCTTTTCACCGATCGTTGAGAAAGCGCTGGGTCCTAAGCCGAGGTAGTTCCGGCCGAGCCAATACGCAAGGTTATGCAGACATTCATAACCTGGCTTCGCGTAATTGGAGATCTCGTATTGGCGGTAACCTGCGCTCGCAAGTGTGGCCATCGTGAATTCGTAAAAGATCGCGTCCTGCTCGATGTCTTGAGTCAGGTCGCCACTTTGGAAACGCTTAAAAAATTCTGTGTCTTCCTCAAATGTCAGACAGTATGCAGAGATATGTTCGGGAGCCAGTTCGACGGTCTTTTCCACAGTCCGCTGCCATGTCTCGATGGATTGCCCAGGCACTCCAAAAATTAAATCGAGGTTCAAATTCGTGAATCCCGCCTCCCTCAGGATGTGAAAGGAATGCTCGGCTTCTTCGGCCGAATGAACCCGGCCGAGACGATGCAGGATCTCGGGATCCCAGGATTGCACGCCTATGCTGACGCGGTTTACCCCGAACTCGCGCAACATTCGCGCCTTTTCCAGGGACACCGTTGCAGGATTCATCTCGAGCGTCCATTCGCGTAAACGTGAAAGATCGAGGCGCCGATGGAGCCCGGAAAGAAGAAAATTCAGCTGTTTAACCGAGAGTGCGGATGGAGTACCCCCACCGAAAAAAATGGTTTCTGGTTGGCAAGCGGGCATTTCCCGAAGGTGCCGTTCAAGATCCAGCAGGATGGAATCCAGGAAGGCTTGAGTCTTGTTTCGGTCGGAAGCTTCTTTGTAAAAACTACAATATGGACAGACCTTCAGACAAAAAGGAATGTGCACGTAGAGGTGGTGCAATTCGGTAGCGGTCTCAATTCCGTTTTGGATTTGCATGAAGGTGAATATATAATGCAGCCTCGTGTTCCGAGCAGTAGTGACGTTATTGATTTGTGGGATTGTTGCCAATCCGATCTGGTTGCGAGGACAGTCGACGCAACCGTCTCCGGTGTCGAATGCTTTACCGGGGCCCTCTCAGGAAGTGGTTTCACCGCAACCCACAACCGCGCCGGTCTCGGCGCGGTCATTTGTCTACCGGGCGGAGAACCCGCAAGCTATTGCAGACTATGAACCAAACCCTGGGGTTGTGCGGCGAATGGTCGATGATCTCGTTATGGCTGTAACCGGCCAGCAGACGGTATCCGCCGCCTGGGAGTCATTGGTCAAGCCGTCCGACATCGTCGGGATCAAAGTCTGTGCGAACGGAGCGCCTCTTTTCGGCTCTCACCCTGCTGTAGTAAATGCAATCGTTGCGGGGCTGATGGACGCTGGAATACCGCCGCAAAATATCGTCGTCTGGGATCGCGAAGAGAATTTGCTTAAACTTGCCGGGTTCCGCTCCAGGGCGGGTGGTTACCGGCTGATGTGGAGTGAGGGAAACTACGATCCGAAGGCCGTAATCACTTCTCCGATTAGCGGGAAGCTAATCTATGGTGATCTCCTCTTTGTGAGTAAGCAGCCGGATACTTTGAGGGAAGAAGTGGCGCCTGATCGACTAGAGAAGGAGAAGAAAAGATTTCGGGATATGGACAATCTCAGTGACGAGAGCCACGTTAGTAGTGTTTTGACCCACGCTGTTACAAAAGTGATCAACGTGCCGGTTTTGTCTGATCATTTCCTTTGCGGCCTTTCGGGCGCGCTATTCAACATGACGATCCAGAACCTCGATAACTGGCGCAGATTGGTTCAAGATCCTGTCAACGGTGATCCCTCTATTCCCGAAGCTTACGCGGATCCACGGGTAGGAGATAAAGTCGTTTTGCATATCATGGATGGGCTGATAGCGATCTATGCGGGCGCGCCGATCGGAGATGCGAATTATGCCATCCACTATGGGACACTGTTTGCCAGCAAGGACCCGGTCGCTTTGGATGCGATCGCGTTAAAGTTGATTGATCAATGGCGGATCGAGGCTCAGATGGAGCCTGCTTCGAAGATAGCGAAATATCTCCCAACCGCTTTTACGTATGGATTAGGAAATGCCGATCTCAACAGGATTGAGGTAGTCGATGTCCGCTGAAGCTGAGCTGTTCGCTCTTCTCAGAGACGTGTCTCGTTCTTTCTATATCAGCGTGCGATTTCTTCCGAAACGGATTCGCCGAACAATTGCGCTCGGTTATCTGCTCGCGCGTGCGTCCGATACAATCGCGGACACAAATCGTTTGCCGCCGCCAGAGCGAATCCGGATTCTGGAACGGCTTCTCGAATCTATTGCGGGTGGCCAAATGCGAGGCACGCGAGAGGTTGCGGCTTGCTTGACTGCGCAGGCGAATGGTCCCGAAAAGGTGCTGTTGAGCAATATTCAGCGAGTGTTGCAATCTCTCTCCACGATACCGCTGGAGCACCGTGTGCTTTTAAGCGATGTCCTGGCGAAAATTATCCGCGGCCAGACCTTGGATATACAAAGATTTGAGTCTGAGACGGGAGTTCATGGATTGGCGGACGATTCCGCGCTCGAGGAGTACACCTATCTGGTCGCGGGTTCCGTCGGCGAGTTCTGGACGAAGGTTTGCTATTTGGAGTGGCCAAGTTACGCACGGTTGCCAGAGGCGGAATTGCTCGGCCTCGGAAAAGATTTTGGTAAGGGTCTTCAACTGATCAACATTCTGCGGGATTACCCCGTTGATCTACGGGCCGGGAGGTCGTATCTGCCGATTTCGAATCTGGACGAAGTAGCTTCGAATCTTGCACTAGCTCGGCCCGAGTGGGAGCGATGGCGCCGGCGCGCGTTAAATTATCTGGAAGCGGCGTGGAAATATGTGACCGCGGTCCGATCGCCACGGATTCGGTTCGCTTGCGCGGTTCCTCTGTTCATCGGCGTTCGGACGCTGCTTGTCCTGGGAGGCGAGCCAGATATTCGGCCGGGAATCAAAGTATCGCGCAACACCGTACATCGGCTGATGGCGTGGGCCGCGGGTGTCGCGCTGTTTCCGTTCTTGGAACCGTACGCCTCTCGAAAAATTTTCGGGCGGTAGGGCGAGGACTTCGGCGAGCTCAGTCGAGCCGCTCCGTCCGAGCCGGGGTCGGCGCGTCGTCCTCGGCTCGGGCGGAGCCTCGCCCTACCCAGAGCCTCGCCCTACCCAGAGCCTCGCCCTACCCAGAGCCTCGCCCTACCCAGAGCCTCGCCCTACCCAGAGCCTCGCCCTACCCAGAGCCTCGCCCT
>DASXBV010000112.1:0-3591 GCA_036491515.1 Chthoniobacterales bacterium | reverse complement strand
ACCAAAGTCTGAATCGATCGTGAACTGATTCATGCCGGACGCCGTCGGGACAGGGTCGCGTATGAGATGATGCGGCCCCTTGAGCAACTCCGGCTTGAGGATCTCACTCGCTTTGAGCTCGGGCAATTCTTCAAACGCGACTTCCGCGCGTCGCACTTCAAAAGATTCCGGCGTTTGGGCGAGACATTGAAGACTCGCGCTGAGGATAAGCGCCATAACAAGGCTCGTTGGGTTTGTCATTAGTTTTCAGTCTGGATGCGTTTACTGGAGATTCGGATACTCGATCGCGGGCGGAATGTGAAGATCGAACATACGCGATTCTTTCCGAGAGTTGTTAATCGCTTTGAGGCAAAGCCTCGCGGATCGCCCGACAGAAATCCGGATCATCGTTTCGTAATGGGGCCGTTGGCTTCATCGATTGGTTAGGCCGCTTGATAGAACGCAGGACAAACAATGCGAACTTCGGCTTCCTTCTTCGGTGAGAAACATAATGTCTAGCGCGCAGTCACGGTCGAAAACCTCTTTGAACGGTGCGGCCAATTCATCGACAAGTCGTCGGCCATTCTCCGACAACGATCCGAGGTGTGCCAGAACAGTTCTTGGACTAGCTGACACCTTCAACAATGAGTCCGTTATAGATCGCCCCGTGTTTGCGGTGCTTGGCGACGCTTTGGTAGGCCTCGCTGTAATACCAATCCTTTGCGGCTTTCACGTTCGGGAATTTCGCAATGACGATTCCCTCAATCGGATCACCTTCAAGGACTTCGAGCTTTCCATAGGTTACGAGCAGTTCGATAGGATGACCCTTCGTCGTTGCTCCGATTCCAGCCCAATATTTTTCGAGCTCTTTTTGATCGATGGTTTTAGTTCTCGTGAATACAACGTATGCAGACATGATCGTTCTCCTCCTTGTTAATCGATTACCGATACGCCACGGCAGGGTGCTGTGGCAAACACGCTGAACTTGCAACGCGACGGGGCCGTTGGTTTCATCGATTGGTTAAACGGTGGTTGCATCGAGGACGCGCTGTCGCATGTAAAGAAACAATGGTAACCCCCAGAGAGACGCCGACGACGAGAGTGCCGATAATCGGCAGCCAGACGTGGCGAATGGCAACTGCTTTGCGTTCCGCACAAATAAACACAAAGAGCGCGACAACAGAGAGGACAACATCGAGCCCGAAGAAGGCTCCAACTCGTGTAGCGAATAACTCGCGCACAAATAAGCCAATCTGGAACCCATGCTGCGAAAGCCATGGGACAAACTGCGCATATGGGACAACAACTCCGAGCACGCACAACGCTAGGTAAAGATGACGTAGTCGCATCAGGAAGGGCGTAACCGTCTAACGAGAATTCGGCCCCAAAAATCTGCAATTAAAGGCAGACAAAATCTGTATAATCCGGTCGCCTCAGTGGTGGTAAAAATCGTTGCATGTCGGGGCAATTTGTAGCGCCAGCCGGGCGTGACCAACAGCCGACCGAATGGCAACACATCGGAAATTAGATCGACGCCGCGATGATCTTTGCGCGGTCGCACTTCGTAAACGTGCATAGGATAAAATCATTATTTTCCTCCAGTAACCGTGTATCCCTCCGCTCTCAGATCTTCCGCCAACTCGATCTCCATCTGGGCCGCTGCATCGAACGGCATCGGATTTAGATGTTCGTAAAGCTCTGGCATTAATCGAAGGCCGTATTTCCTTACGATCCAAGCTGATTTGTAACCGTTTTTATGATTTTCGAATCGCTCATCCACGGTAAGCCCGGTCATTCCGACATACACGCAGGGTTTCGACGGCTGACGGTCTGGATTCAGCCGCACGATCGAGGGATGTTTGGCGACAGCATTATCCAACAGGATCACGTAAACGCTGTGGTGAAACGTTTGTTCCTTGGGCAAGCGTCTCCGGTTCTTTCTCAACACGCATTGAAATACTGATTCGGAAATGTTTGTTCAATTCTGCTTTTTGAAATCGCCACTGTGCTCGTGCGTCTCGATCACGTTGCCCGCTTCATCGTAAACGCGAATCACAGCAACGTGTGAACGGGTGAAAAACTTGGCGTAGCCAATTGCATTGCTGATCGCATCCGGATCGACATACCACAAACGATCGAATCGCACGCAGCGGCAAATCAGATCAAAGCCGCGCCTAGAGTTTCGCGCTGGCATGGCCGTCACGCTTTACCGCGTGACGCCTTTCGTTTTGGGTGAACTAAAAAAAGCATCCGGTCGGAGCGAAGTTTTCGAATTCTCAGCGACAGCCTCTGCTGGAGGCTAACAAAGGAAAATCTCATGAAAACCTTCGCAGTCAGGCCTCTTTAATCCTCGCGTCTTGCTAGCTTTCACTCTTTGTTCAATTCGGCGGCTTGCTGGCCATGTTCAGCCTTGCGTCGACACCATCAAGTGGAACCCACCATGGCTTGTTGATGATCCATCGTCTCTATCATCGCGTGCGGTAGTTGCAGGTACTGCTTGAGTGCGTCGGGCACGGTTACGCCCGTGCCTTTTGCGATCAGGTCGAGCCGTCAGGTGATCGTCGTTCCGGGCGTGCGCAGCGATGGATGTTTTAGCAGAAAGCAAGTCTAACAAAGTGCGCAGCGGCCCGGCGGTTTTCCCCCGCTGCCAGACGACAAACAGCTTCCAGGTTGCTCTCGTGTCGGCAACCGGCACAATAACAACCCCTGGGGAGGTCTGGTGACGCATGTAAGCAGGGAGTAACGCGACCGCATCTTCGTTCGCTACCATGGCGAGTTTGCTGGAGAGGTCTCCGCTATTACTGATCAGCTTGGCCCTGAATTTTCCGTAATTGCGGCAAATCTGCACAAGTCGGCGGCGATAACTTGGCACCCGATCCTCTGTTCCAGTAACGAACGTTTCATTTTTCAATTCGGCAATCTTCACCTGCTTTCGAGACGCCAGCGAATGTCCGGCAGGCAGACAAACGATGCTTCCGGTCGTAGCCAATTCTCGCGCATAAAAATCGCGCCCTAGCAGGTCTCCGATCTCTTGCGTAATAGCGATGTCTATTTTGCCGCGCCGCAGCGCGGTAATTTGCTCTCCGGGGAAAAGGTCCAGCAATTTCACCTTTGTCCGGGGATAAATCTGCCGAAGCCTTTTAAGCGCCAGAGCGAGGTATTCCTCATAAGCCGAGGCAAGATAGCCAATGCGTAATTGGTCGGGTTGACCATGCACCAAACGCCGGACTTCGAGCATCGCAGAATCGTAACTCGCGAGCAGCGTTCCCATCGTTGCCGCCAGCGCATAACCGCCTGCGGTTGGCCGCACTCCGGTGGAACTGCGTTCCAGCAATTTTCCGCCCAGCTCGTGTTCCAGCGATTGCATCTGCCTTGACAGGGCCGAGTGCGACAGGCTCAACCGCGTGGCGGCACGGTGAAGGCTGCCCTCTTCGATGACAGCCAGAAATGCACGAAGTTGTAAAATCACCATTTTACGGTGGTGCAAGGAGTGCACCACCGCAATCGCCAATTAGCGTTACCACGCAGCCGTGGCCAGTATGACCATACAAAATGAATCCGACCTCGAAAGACATCCGGCCCAATCCCTTTCAAAGTGTCTTTGATGAACAG
>DASXBV010000111.1:0-25633 GCA_036491515.1 Chthoniobacterales bacterium | reverse complement strand
GTAACACCAGGTCGCGGCCGCGAACCACCCGCACAACCGAATCGTCCACATGCCGGACGATTGGCCGATCATGAACGAGGAAATAGTCGGCGATGCCCGCCAACCGCTGAAACGCCTCGCGCTCATCAATGCAGATGGGCTCATCGCTAAGATTGCCGCTGGTAGCAACAATGGGAAAGCCGAGCTCACGCATGAACAGATGATGCAAAGGGGTGTAAGGCAGCATCACGCCGTAACAGGGATTGCCAGGAGCGACCGAGGAGCCAAGGCTTACCGGAAGCATCCTTTGCTGCAATAGCACGATTGGGGACTCCGGGGATAGCAGTAGTCGCTCTTCCAGCTCGGACATTTGGCAATCCTGCCGCACGAGTTCGATCGATGGATACAACAATGCAAGAGGTTTCTCCTCGCGGCGCTTCCCTGCGCGCAGTTCGCGAATGGCGGATTCATTACGTGCGTCCACAATCAGCTGGAATCCGCCAATTCCTTTGAGCGCGACAATTTTCCCCTTACGCACCAACCGAGCCCCTTGAATCAAAGCGTCGTCTCTTTGCGCGAGAATAGACCCACCTGCGTCCCATAGCTCAAGATGCGGACCGCATCGGGGGCAGGCGACCGGTTCCGCATGAAACCGCCGATCCATAGGGTCACAGTACTCACGGTAACAATCCGCGCACATCGCAAACCTCTTCATGGACGTGTTGGAACGGTCGTAGGGTAACGCCTCAACGATGGTAAATCTCGGCCCGCAATTAGTACAATTTGTGAACGGATACCGGTGACGCCGGTCCTTCGGCTCCAGGATCTCGCGCAAGCAATCCGGGCAGGTGGCGATGTCGGGCAAGACGAGGACGGTTTTCGGACCACTCTGTTCGCTGGAACTGATCTCGAACCGGTCGTAGCCAACTGCATCAAGGACACAAGATTCGAGGCTGTGAATCGATGCGCGCACAGGTTTCTCTTTTTCGATCCGCAGCAGGAACTGCAAGAGCACGTCGCGGACGCCTTCCACCTCGATGACTACGCCCTGTGTTGAGTTCAGCACCCAGCCGTTGAGTCCGAGCTGAGTCGCCAGCCGGTAAATAAACGGCCGAAATCCAACCCCCTGGACAGCTCCGCGTACACTTACCTTGAGGCGCTCGAAGTTCATTGGATTTTCTGACTTGGGAGCCTGCATCGCTCACAAATCCTAAGAGACTTGTGAGCGACGCAGGGGATGTAGGCGAAGCGTCCCGCTTTGCTCGGTTCTCAAGAGGCAAAGCGGGACGCTTCGCTTACTACGGCCACCTTTACGACGTCGTCCAGGATCAGGAGCGGAAATGGATCGAGATGCACGTTCGGATTGTCCGGGCAGCGTCCAGCCTGCCGCACGTCGTATTGATGCCCAAGACCACATTGCAATAGGCCGCTGTCGAGCATACGAGTGTTCAAGGGCATATTGCAGGTCGGGCAGTTGTTTCGGTAGGCGTATAAATCTCCATTCACTTTGCAGATAACCAACCGCAGGTCCCCAACGCGAACAGACATCCCCGCTTCGTCATCAAGCTGCAGTGCGTGATCGATTACTATCCAATTCGGAGTCGCGCGCTGCGGGTGAGGAGCGACGGTCGCTCCCGCGCTTTGTGGGGGTGCTCCTTCGACCTCAAAGCCGATTAGGTCAGGGCAAGCTTCTTCAATGGCATGTCTAATGGCTAATTCCAAAGTCACAGTTGAGGAGGCGCAGCTTTTGCAGGTACCTTGCAGGCGCAAACGTGCCACGTCGTTTGTCAGGCTGATTAGCTCGACGTTCCCACCGTGGCTCCTCAGATATGGGCGGACCTTGTCCAACGCGTCGCGCAATCGGGTTTCGATATCGACCGGATGCAAATCGTGAATAATGAGCAATCCACGAACAACGTTGTCGTGAATGAGATCGTGGTAGATCTTTTGGCCGTCGGGTCCGGCGTTTGCGACGAGTTGAAGAATTCGCTCGAGTCCATGACCATAAAATGCCAAAACCGACTCCAAGCATTCCTGGAAGAGGACGCGCGCGGGCGAATTGGGTAATGCATCGATCTGCGCGACCAGTTCCTGAATCCGGCTACCAGCGCGGTTCAACGCGTCAAGTTTCTCTTCGGGACTAACCCACATACTTGATTGTCTTGATCGCGCATTCCTTCCCCTGCACGGCCTCCGCCGCCTTTCCGCATTCGGGACATTCCAATGTCGCGATCGGCCCGAAAGACCAGGCGTCTTCCCAATACTTTGGACGACCCCGAAACGAACAATAGGGACATTGAACCATCGCCTCAACCTGCTCAATCTCCAGCGAGGAGTTCTCCATCGCTGTTTCTCCGGTGATCGCGGTATAACAGAAGCGCAGTTGTTCCCACTCGACAGCCATTAGCTCGCCGATCACCAACTTTACTTCCAGCACCTTCTTAATCTCATTTTTTGCTGCAAACTCCAAAACGCTTTCCACAATGGATGAAGCAATCGACAACTCATGCATTCTAAGAGTAAGTCAAGAAGTCAGGAGGTAGGGCGAGGTTCCGTCCGAGCCGACGGCGACGCGCCAACTCGGACGGAGCCTCGCCCTACCCGGAGCCTCGCCCTACCGCCTCGGGCTAGATCGCCACTAACTCTCTCGCAATCTCCTCCAAACCGGTTCCGTCCTTGCAACTTGCTGGAATGACCTTGATATCGGGCTTGAGCATGTGCACATCGTGCGCCAGCTGAGAGACACTGACATTCATGGCTTCGGCCAGATCCACCTTGTTAATGACGACGAGATGCGCTCCAAGAAACATGTGCGGATGTTTCCTAACCATGTACTGGCCTTCAGTGACGCTCACCACTACGACCCGCGCCTTCGACCCGAGCGGAAACTCAGCGGGGCAAATCAGATTGCCGATATTTTCAATAAAGATCAGCCTCAAACCGTCGAGGTCGATCTTGCGCAACGCTTTGCCGACCAAGTTCGCATCCAGGTGACAACCATTGACAGTGGCTATCTGGACTACCGGCACCTTTTGTTCCGCGATGAGATCAGTGTCACTACTGGTAGTCGCATCGCCGTTAAACACCGCCACGCCGAATCGATCCTTTAGTTTCGAAACAAGCCGGCCGATCAAACTTGTCTTACCCGATCCGATAGCGCCCATTACGTCGATCGCCGTGATACCGTGTTCGTCCAGCAGCACCCGATTCTCTTTTGCAAGCCGCGCGTTCGCCTCCAGCAGACTATGCTCCAATTCGATGTCGTAGATTTCGTCCGGCGATGCCTCAATTGTTTGTATCATCTTAGCAGAATCACTTAGCGAGGCCCGCGAGAGCGGTAGGAGTGTGTATCTGCTCCAGGACCTTCCCATTTCCCAGGTACATATGGACGCCGCATGGCAGGCATGGATCAAAGCTTCGCACCGCGCGCATGATGTCGATGCCCTTAAAATTCTCGGGCCCGTTCTCTTCAAAGATCGGCGTGTTCTGCACCGCGTCCTCGTACGGTCCGGGGGTTCCGTACACGTCGCGCGGATTTGCATTCCAACAGGTCGGCGGGTAGGGATGGTAGTTGGCAATCTTGCGATTTCGAATCACCAGGTGATGCGAGAGCACACCCCGCACGGCCTCGTGAAAACCACATCCGATAGACTCTTCGGGCACCGTGAACGGAGTGAACGTCTGGGTCCTTCCGGCGTGCAACTCCGCCATCGCCCGCTCGACGAAATACAAAGCGGCAGCCGCCGAGTAAGCTTGGAAGTAGGTGCGAGCTCGGTCGCGTTCGATGGCATTACTCCACTTGGGGATCTTCCACTCAAGTTCAACTTCGGGTTTCATCGCCGTTCGCGGCAGCACAATTTTAACGCTCTTGCCCGTCGCTTTTACATACCCGATGTCCACCAGATTGGCCAATGCCGTTGCCCAGAGGCGCGCGATTGGGCCGCCTCCCGTATCCAGCGCCAGATGATCATTTGTGCGCTTATCATACCACCGTGGCGACATCACCCAGGTGTACTTGTCAGCAAAGTTGCGCTTTTGCGGTTTGGGAATCGTTGTCTGGTTCCACGGATGGTGTTTGTCCACTGGATTACCGAGAGGATCGTGAGTGACGAAGGTTTCCTTGTTCTCCCAGTCTTCATAGTAAGAAGAACCCAGCAGAATCCGCAATCCGAGGTTGATATCGACCAGATTGGTGGTGACCAACTCGCCGTCCACGACAATGCCAGGGGTCACATACATCGCCTTGCCCCATTGATCCATCGTCCGGTAATTGTAGTCGCAGACATCAGAATCCTGGAAAGATCCCCAGCAGCCGAGAAGAATCCGCCGCAGCCCGACCTGCTCGTAACCCGGAAGCGCTTCGTAGAAAAAGTCGAACAGATCGTCGTGGAGCGGCACAACTCTCTTCATAAACTCCACGTACTTCATCAACCGGACGAGAAAATCAGTGAAAAGCTGCACGGAAGGCACGGTACCTACCCCACCCGGATAAAGCGTCGAGGGATGCACGTGGCGTCCCTCCATCAGGCAAAACATTTCCCGGGTCATTCGACTCATCTGCAACGTCTCGCGATAAAACTCGCCCTCGAACGGGTTCAGGGACGTCATGATATCTGCGATAGTTCGGTACCCATGATCTTTCGCGTGGGGCGCTTCGGTTGTTTTGGCTTTCTCCCATACTCCCGGGTTGGTTTCCCGTACCATCTTCTCGCAGAAGTCGACACCGACTAGATTGTCCTGGAAAATGCAGTGGTCGAACATGTACTCGGCCGCCTCGCCAAGATTAATGATCCACTCGGCTATAGGCGGTGGTTTTACGCCATAGGCCATATTTTGCGTGTAGACCGAGCAGGTGGCATGGTTGTCGCCGCAGATTCCACAGATCCGGCTGGTGATGAAGTGAGCATCGCGAGGATCCTTGTTTTTCATGAAGATGCTATAGCCTCGGAAAATCGATGAAGTGCTGTGGCACTCGACCACCTTCCTGTTACTGAAGTCAATCTTCGTAAAGAGACCCAAACTCCCGACAATGCGGGTGATAGGATCCCAGGACATCTCTACGATCTGGCCAGATTGGGGGCGTTTATCGGTTGCCGGAAGGGTCGCGGTTTCCATTGAAACCTCCGATTAGGTTAGGAATTTGTGGTTGTTAAAGGAACCAGTGAGGCATGGACGCCTCACCGGTCAAGTTAGATCAGGAATCGCCATAGTGTACCGGGCGATATCCGGTAGTTAGCTCGGGACGCCGATGGCGCCATTTCGGCTCCTTGTTTGCCGTGCTGTGAGTTATTGAACGCAAAGCTCGAACGGCGAAGCCGTACATGCTGGACGCGGCTGATGACGCGGTAGCACCGGGAGGCGTATCCATGAAAGGCATGAACTTATCAGGAAAGCCGGGCATGGTGCAGCCGATACAGATCCCTCCCACATTCGGACAGCCGCCGATGCCATCCATCCAGCCTCGCTTGGTTACATTACAATCCACTACAGGCCCCCAACACCCCAATTTAACAAGACACTTGGGTGAGCTATAACTTTTGGCAAAGTCACCTTGCTCGTAATAGCCGCCACGATCACACCCTTCGTGAACCGTCTGACCGAACAACCACTTAGGACGCAACTGATCGTCGAGCGGTATCATTGGGGCTAAGCCCGCTACTTGATACAGAAGGTAAAGTAGCGTTTCCATCATGTTATCCGGTTGAACAGGGCAACCGGGGACGTTCACGATTGGTAGTCCCGCCTTTGAACGCCAGTTCCAGCCGAGATAGTCAGCCAAACCCATTGCGCCCGTCGGATTGCCTTCCATAGCATGGATGCCGCCGTACGTGGCACAAGTTCCGGCGCATACGATCGCCAGAGCTTTCGGCGCCAGACGATCGATCCATTCGTTCGTCGTTATTGGCTGGCCTGTTTTGGCGTCTGTGCCCATCGCCGCCCAATACCCTTCCCGCTTGATACGTTCGTTCGGAACCGAGCCTTCCATCACAAGAACAAACGGATCCAACTTGCCGTCCGCAGCCTGGTGCCAGTATTTCATGAAATCGTCGCCAACTTCATAGGCCAGGACCGGGTTGTGAAGATGAACCTTGGGGAGCCCGGGAATGGCCCCCAAAACTAAATCCTCGACACTTGGCAAAGAAGCGGCAGTGATCGAAACAGAATCTCCATCGCAGCCTAAGCCGGTGGTCATCCACACAACGTGGATTTCTTTAACGTCAGGAGAACGATGCAGTAGAGGGGCGTTAGCAGCCATGGGGGTTCCCTCCTTACTGGGAATTGAAAATTGAGCTAAGACTAAATGGAAAAACTCAGATTACAACCTGATTTGCTCATCAGGATTTTTTCGGCGATGCGGTGTCGAGAGCAGCGGGGGCGACATACCACAAAAGTAAGGGCCTACATGGTGTGAATCCGCCAATAGCGCCGGATGGCGGGAAAATAAATTAGAACAGCTGCGATAACGAGGATTAGCAGCAAGCTGAAACCATTTGTTTTCAATCGGCACATGCAAATCACCTCCCTCCAACGTGGATTAATCTAAATTTTTGCGTCGTGATTTTCAGATAAGAGTTTGCTCATAAGCGATTCAATCATCTCGATCGCTCGCGGAACAGCGGCCTGGACGCTCTCGCTCAATCCAATGACCCCATCGTCACGGTCCAAGGCGGCTGGCTCGCAGCCTACGAGATACAACCTGCTCGGGCGACAACCGAGGGATCGCACCATTTGCAACACACTGACCGGGTTCATGCTGTGGCCATCAGGCACAGCGCTGTCCATCTTATCCAATTCGTTTAAGTCCGGTTCAATCAAATAAACTGTACCCGGAGCCTGGCCGCGCGGTGTTGCGTCCACGAGGATCGTCGCTTCGTAGCCCTCCATCATCGCATAGGCCAGATCGTAACTACAAGTCCCGTAATCATTGACCTGCACTTCCTCCGGCAGTGCCCGCAGCATCAACCGACGTGCTACTTCGCTTCCGAACGCATCATCGCCCAAAAAGATGTTGCCGACACCCGCCACCAGGATCCGTCTACTCATTCGTTCCTCTGCAACGGCTCAACTTCGTTCACTCCATAGAAAAAACGATGACCGGGTTGCCGCAAAAAACCTAAGTCCTTTCCCGGATCCTCGTCGAGCACCAGAGCCAGATAGATCCTGTTCTCTGCATCCTGCTCGATCGATTCGATCACGGCAGCTTTGCCCTGCAGCGCAATGTCCATCACATCCGCCCGGCCCTGTGGCCGGATTCGGACACGGTCACCAGCCTTGAGTTCAACGCCGTCGACTAGCACACTTTTCAGTCGAGTTTTTGGGTTAAAGAAATCTTCGTCGAAAGAACTCACCTCGCGCATGGAGCCGTGCATCTTGATGAATTCATCTTTCGACAAACATTCCGTCCGCTCGAGAATCTTTCGCGCCTGGTCGTCAATGTGGCGCATCTCCCACTTCTCATCATCGGTCATCGTGAGAACACGCAAAGTCAAAATTTCGTCGATCTCGGTTCCGTCGAAAAGATCGCCGGGGCTTTCCGGTGCAATTTGTGGATAGTCATACAATATAATTGGAGAGGAAAGGATTGTATCGACATCGCCGTTTTCTTTTTCGCCAACAAGCACCGGCCACGTGCCGATGTTTGTACAAGTCCCAGCCCCTTCACGGTACGCGTCCGGCGGATCCATCAATGAGAGAAACTCACCATTCTGCGCTCGAAAAATCATGTGTGTAGAAGCAAAGGTCCGCATGAGGACGGCCTCTTGATCATCCACATCCCCCTGCTCGAGCGGAGTGTCGTTCGCGATGCGCACGGTGATCTTGAAAACCTGCGTATCGAGTGGTTTGGCAATAATCACGCAAACCCCTTGCACCCCCTCTTGACGCCGGCGGATCACCCCGACTGTCCGACCTTCCCGATCGCGAATGGCTTCCTGGACCAGCGAAGCGGGAAAGCAGAAGGGTACAGTTCGTGTCGTCGGCACGTTCAAAGCTTGCTGAGGTAGTTGCACTTTCCGCTCAACGGCCTCTTGCCACGTTTGGTAAAGCTTGTTGTCGACTCGAAGCTCCGAGACTGATTGAAAATCTTCCGGCCCGATGACGACAGGCAATTCTGTCAGATGTTTGGATAGTGAGCCGACCTCCCGTGCCATCGGGTGTAAAAAGCGCACTTCGACTTCCAAAGCCGACATCTCCCCACGCCGCCGCAAAAGGCATTCCGTCTGCATTACAAACGGCTCCGCTTCGCGTTGTGCTACACTGTAAGCGCGCGGATAGATACGGCCGAATGTAAATCGCTGCCGGTTTTTTCGAGAAGAGGCTCGATACGGATACAGGATATAACCCTCGTAAAGGAGGGCATTTACGATTTTATCGACCGCCGCGGCGCTCATGGTGGTACTCTTCTTCGGAATATTGATTTTCGCGAGAAATTCCCTCCTAAGCCGGAGAACAGATCTCACACAAAGGGCACGAAGGTCAGAAGAAGGTCACAAAGGTCTTTAAAGGTTTGAACAATAATAAATAGGATAGAGTCGGATATTGTCCGTCCGGACAAATTTTTCATATCCTTCGTGACCTCTTCTGACCTTCGTGACCTTTGTGTGAGTCTTTTCTCGGCCGACACAACGCGGGAGCGCGTCCCTAGCGCGGTTCTTCTAGCAACCGCTCGATCGTCTGATCCCACGTCGGTATGCCATGGCTGCGCTTGTAGGCGTACAATCTCTCGAAAACGGCTCGGTGCAGAGAAAGCCAAGCGCTGTTGGGGTAATGATGCTCCATCAGTGCTTGCCACACAGCCACCGGCATCCGATAAGCGCACTCCTTATCCCAGGAGATCCGTTGCACCTGCAGCCGTCCATCAGGTCCCGCGTAGAAAACCGTTCCGCTGAACAGAAAAAGAAGCGGCACCTCTCCTTGCGCAAGTGCATAAAAATATTTCGTGGCCGTCACGTTCAAGTCGTAAGTGCACACAATTGGCAGGATGGCATCTGTCATGTCTGTGAACGGACGCACAGTCACACTTGCATGGCTCCAAAGCCGGTTGCGAAGCGTCTGCCCCCAACGATCCGGTGTGCCAAAAAGATCGACCAGCCTCTTTTTTTCCTCGTAGTCGTAGGGCCGCTGTGCCGATTCAATGTGGATCTGCGCCTGTAGCATCACACCGTGAATTTCTTCTGTCGCGGGCGCGTTGCTCACCTCCAATTTAAAATGCAGGAGCGGTGTCATCCCGCGAGCGGCAGGCTCGACTCCAGCAACCCGAAAGCTGAGATCAGGCATAACTGACTTCCTATCGTGCCGCGTCCTTCAGTCGAGCAAAGAATTTTTCGATTTCATCCCACACTAAATCTCCTCCGGAAAGGCCTCTCCAGTGGACTCTAATCAATCCCACCAATTCAAAGCAGACGTCAATCGGCACAAGGTAGTAATCCCGTTTCGTTCCGACTCGGTTTACCAGAAGCGCTTCAACATCGGGGCTCATTTGCGCCAGCGTGATATTATGTACTACCAAGGTCTCCCAGGCCGGTAGCGGCAAAAGCGATTCGGTCGCCCCAGCCGGGCTCGGGTACATCGCTTTCATTTTTTCTTGCGTCGTACTATAAAAGAAGAATGCGAGATTGATCGGAAGGGCCAGGCTATCCCATTCCGCATCAGTCAGGTGGAATTGAGGCAAGAATCGGACCTCTCGAGATATCAACTTGAATCGGCCGCCGGCCACATCCTGAAACCGGAGCGCGCACGGATCGCAGGCGCAAACTATCCGAGCGGTCGAGGTTTCCAGCAGATGGCGATGATTGGGCGCGAGCTTTACGCTGCAAAGTTCACAACGCTCTTCGACCGGTGCCGGCCGGCGAAAACGCCGCAAGGTCGCTAACACCGTCCTTGCTCGATCACCGGCGGTCAGAGCCGGATCAATCGAAGTCTGCCGATTCACTTCCTCGCTCACGACTTCAAGTTCGCGTCTGGAACGACACCAGGCAATAAAGTTTCTCCCAAACGCGACAAGGGACGCACTCCTGCGCGCGACCGGCAAAGGCTGGAGCCTTCGCTGACGCATACCGTCTCGCATGTGCGGAGACGAACACTAGTGTCCTGTCCCCGAAAAAGCATGTGTGTTGTTGCGATCAAAATGGGCAGTCGGCAAGGCGGCGTAGGCGAAGCGTCTCGCTTTGCTTCTTCCCGGAGGGCAAACCGAGGACGCTTCGCCTACATCACGCAACCGCCGGCCCATTTTCATCGCAACGCTCCGGGGCGGGCCAGTTGGCTGTTTTTCCGTCCGGCGATTGCCGGTGCCGACAGTCGGCGCGATGAATTTAATGAGCCAGTTCACGGTTCCTCTCCTTGGTTGATCAGCCTCTGAATACGCTCTAGATCCTCCCTGAAAAGTAAAAAGGCAGAAGGCAAAATGCAGAAGTAAAATCGTCGGTAGCTCGATCACTTTTGCCTTCTGCCTTTTTACTTTTTACTTTTTACTTTTCGGGACGACCCGGTGCCTCGGCCTACCGCCAACAGAGCAAAAGCTCGAGCTTTCGCTTACTCTCGTTGTATGTTAACGACCCAATATGCTTCGATTTACGAAAATGAACGGCGCCGGGAACGATTTCGTCCTCATCGATAATCGGGACGGTGCTTATAAATTCTCATCGCAACAAATAGTTTTTTTGTGCGACCGGCATCGAGGCGTTGGCGCGGATGGGGTGCTCTTTGCCGAGAAACCGATAGGCAAGGCTGATTTTCGGATGCGATATTTCAATAGCGACGGTGGTGAGGCGGATATGTGCGGCAACGGCGCTCGGTGTTTCGCACGCTTTCTTGATAAGATTGCTGGTCCTTTTTCTGGAGTCCGTTTCGAGACTCCAGCGGGTGTGATTCACGCTGGGTTTGACGGAGAACTCGTGACGCTGGCGATGAGTGGACCGCATCACATGGTATTAAGCCGGACTCTCGAAATTGGTGGTTCAAAGCTGCTGGCCCATTCTATAAATACGGGGGTACCGCATGTGGTTACATTTGTGGACGATCTGGAATCGACGCCGGTCCAGCAATGGGGAGCACAAATTCGGCATCACCAGGCATTCCAGCCTGACGGGACAAATGCCAACTTTGTTAAGGAACTCGAACCGGGGAAAATAGCCATTCGAACCTACGAGCGTGGTGTGGAAGCCGAGACGCTGGCGTGCGGCACCGGGGTGACCGCGTCGGGCCTTATCTACGCCGCGCTGAGCGGCGCAACATCTCCGGTCAATATTCTGGTGCGCGGCGGAGATTGGCTCGAAGTGGGCTTTCAAAAAGCTGAAAACAGATTCGAGTTTGTTACCCTGAAAGGCCCGGCAGACTTCACCTTCGAAGGAGAAATTGCTTAACCCCTCCAAACTCATGTTTACAGGCACCTACACCGCGATCGTCACGCCCTTTAAGAACGGGCAAGTCGATGAAAAAGCTTTTCGCAATTTGATCCAATTCCAGATCGAAAACGGCGTCAATGGGATCGTCCCGACAGGCACGACCGGGGAGGCCGCCACGCTGGACTACGATGAACACCTGCGGGTGGTAGAACTCGCAGTCGAGGAAGCGCATGGCCGTTGCAAGATCATAGCGGGCACCGGCTCAAATTCGACCCGTGAAACCATAGAACTCACGCAAAGAGCTGAAAAAGTGGGCGCCGACGCGGCTCTTCTGGTGAGTCCGTATTATAATAAGCCAACCCAGGAAGGCATCTATCGGCACTATCGGGCGATCGCCGAATCGACATCGCTTAAGTTGATGCTGTACAATGTTCCGGGTCGCACAGGAGGTGAAATCGGCGTGGAAACCTGCGCGCGGCTGGCGAGAGACTGCAAGAACATTGTCTCGCTTAAGGAAGCGGGCGGCTCGGCAGAGCGGGTTTCCGCGTTGAGGAATCTCCTTCCCCCCGACTTCACGATTCTTTCCGGAGACGACGCTTTGACGTTGCCATTTATGGCGGTAGGCGCTGTCGGAGTAGTTAGCGTGGCTTCCAACGTCATTCCGAATCAGATGACGGAGCTCGTAAATGCCTTCCTCGCAGGCCGTGCTGCCGACTCGCTGAAATTGCACCTCCGCTATTTTCAACTCTTTAAGGATCTCTTTATCGAATCAAACCCGATACCGGTGAAAACCGCTCTATTTTTGATGGGAATGATCGAAAACGACTTTCGTTTGCCGCTGTGTGAAATCGGAAAAACGAACCAGGAGAAACTCTACCAGACCCTGAGCTCGTTGAAGCTCGTATGATCCGGGTGCACGTGCACGGAGCGGGTGGACGCTTAGGTCAGGCGATTGTGCGAATCGCGACCGGCTCCCTCGGATATGAAGTTTCCAAATCCGGCCGGGAAGATGACCTTTCGGCACTCGTTGCGGAATGCGACGTGGCCATTGACGTTAGTCAGCCGGAAGGCTCGGTCGCAATTGCCACTTGCTGTGCTGCTGAGAAAAAACCGTTGGTGATCGGGACGACTGGACATTCGGCTAGTCAACTTCATAGCTTAAGAGCTGCTTCGGCCGCGACGGCGACGTTGTTAGCGCCAAATTTCAGCGTCGGCATAAACCTGCTTTTCTGGCTTACCGAAAAAACGGGCGTGATTCTCGGAACGGAATTCGACGCGGAAATTGTGGAGCTGCACCACCGTCTGAAAAAAGACTCCCCAAGCGGAACAGCGAAGCGACTTGGCGAAATCATCGCGAAAACGAAGGCTCTCGATTATGAGAACGCAGCTCGCCATGGACGCGAGGGTATCGTCGGCGAGCGCACGATGAGTGAGATCGGGCTGCACGCGGTCCGAGCTGGAGATATTGTTGGCGAACACACCGTCTATTTTGCTGGAACCGGGGAACGGATCGAACTCACGCACCGCGTGTCGAGCCGGGATACTTTTGCCAAAGGAGCCCTTCGCGCCGCAACTTGGCTGATCGGCAAACCTGCAGGCTGGTATGACATGCAGGATGTGTTGGGGCTGAGGGCTAGTGGCTAGAATCAACCGTGCGATCGGCGCATCAAAAGAGCTTGCCACCGTTCGATCAACCGCCGCAGCCCCGACTCTAAATTCCAGTCCTTCATCTCTTCGCCGGTGAACCAACGGAGTTCCTTGCTCTCTGGACTGGCACGAACCTCCGCGTTCTGTGGAGCAATGAGAACGTATCGAACATCGTAGTGGAAATGCGCGGGCTCGTTTCCGAGCGCTGGAACTTCGTGGATGTCGAGATCAAAGGGACGGGCAGATGCGACGACTAAGCCGCTGATTCCTGATTCCTCGAACGCTTCGCGCTGCGCCGCCGAGAGCACGTCTTCCTCCCCGTCACAATGACCTCCAAATTGCAGCCAGCGATCGAGTTTACGATGATGATGCAATAGTGCGCGCGCACCGTCAGCGCTAACCACGAACGCGCTCCCGGTGAAATGAGCGGGAAAAGTATCGCGCCTGAAACAGTTCGGGCAGGAATCAAGCAATTCTACCATTTGCTGCCGACAGGCCTTTTCGTGTGGTCGGTTAGAAAGGTCGAGAGACGATAAAATGTTTCGGAACTCGGCGCGCTTCATCGCAATTGTCTATTCGCATAATGAACATCCAGGCTCAACTTCAGGACTCGATTGCTGTTGATCGCCATGCTTGATTGCTTGATACTACGATATAGTTTGTTTTCATAGAGCCGACAATTTACAGCGGGTGCTGTTTGTTGTCGGCTTATGCTATCTACATTGCGGGGTCACAGGCTGGAAGCCTATGCTACATTGGAGGTCGCAGGCTGGATGCCTATGCTACATTGCTTCTTGGCGTCGCCGACCCTGACCGGGCGGTTTTCAAAACCTTAGTATTGAGGGCTACCCACTGAACCAATGCGTTGCGGAATCGCTTTAGGGTCCAATATCGAGAACCGTCTCGCGAACCTTCGCGAAGGATGCAAACGAGCATCTTCACTGCATGGGGCTGGCCCACCTATACAGGTTTCCTCGATCTACGAAACGAGCCCCGTAGATTGCGAGCCCGGAACCACGCCCTACCTTAACGCTGTTATGGAGATCAATTTCAGCGAGCCACCGGTCGCCTTGCTGGACCAATTGCTGCGGATCGAGCGCGAGATGGGCCGTCCTTCGAAGAGACCCAGAAGCTCTCCCCGAACAATTGATCTGGACGTTTTGTACGTTGGGAATCTCGTGCTGAATAACCCCGAAATCATCATTCCGCATCCCAGACTCAGCCAGCGGCGGTTTGTCTTAACGCCCCTGGCAGAAATAGCACCCGAGCTGATTCTGCCTGGTAATTCGCGTTGCATCCGGACGCTCCTCGCAGACCTAAATGGCCCGGGCGAAGTCATTCGACTCCACCACCCATTGTCAATTAGTGAATAAGATTACTCCCGAAACCATTCGAAGCTCGAAGGGGCGTCACCAACCGATTGCCGCTCTGACGGCCTACGACTATCCAACGGCGAGGCTTCTGGATGAAGCCGGCCTCGATCTCCTCCTGGTGGGCGATTCGCTCGGCATGTTGATGCTTGGATACCCGGACACGACTCACGTTCGGCTTGAAGACGTGATCCATCACACTCGAGCAGTGGCGAGGGGTACGTCATCCGCGCTGGTGGTGGCCGACCTCCCCATCCACAGCTACGATAACGTAGAGCTCGCGGTAACAAGCTCCAAGCGGTTGATTGACGCCGGTGCCCATGCAGTAAAGTTAGAAGGCGGACAGGCTTGCTCCGCACAGATGCAGGCGATCACTGCGGCCGGTATCCCTTTTGTCGGACACATCGGCATGCTGCCGCAGCACGTGCTCGAAGAAGGAGGTTACCGCATCAAAGGCCGAACGGCCGAACAACGAAACGTCTTGCTGAACGACGCCAGCGCGGTCGAGAAAAGCGACGGATTCGCAATCGTTCTCGAGTTAATCGACCCGTCCGTAGCCGCTGAGATCACTCGCACCATCTCGATACCCACAATTGGCATAGGTTCCGGCGCGGAATGCGACGGCCAAATCCTCGTATTTCACGATCTCGTTGGCTACTTCCCATGGTTTAAACCAAAGCATGCAAAGGCGGAAGGCGACGTGGCGGCAGAAATCCGCAAGGCAGCGCGCGCTTATATAAAGCGCACCCGGGGAGGTTGAGTCGGCGTTTGGCGTTTGGCGTTCGGCGGGCGTTGCACACGCCACGGGGCGTGATCCGCCATTGCAAGGGACGCGCTCCCGCGCGATCCGGGCTTGCACATCCAAGGAAGACTGGAAAGGCCAATGTCCCCCGGGATGGGAAAAGCGAAATCGCACCGCAAAGCGAAAATGCCGTCGAGACGCGCAACGCCGGATCGCGCAGGAGCGCTACCAGCATCACCCCTCGATAACGCTTCCCATCCTGCGAAACTTCTCGTAGCGCTCATTCAGCAGCGTATCGATCGGTTTTGCCGTTAGCTGACCGAGATGAGACACGAGCGCAGCCTGGAGATTCCGCGCCGCGAGCGCGTGATCCTGGTGAGCTCCACCGAGCGGTTCCGGAACAACCTCGTCGATCAACTCCAACTCCTTAAGGTGGGCAGCGGTTAGCTTCAGCGCTTCGGCCGCTTCCGGTGCGTGGCTCCGGTGCTTCCAGAGGATTGCGGCACATCCTTCGGGACTGATAACCGAATAGTAGGAGTTCTCCAGCATCAGGACACGATCAGCGACCCCAATTCCTAAAGCTCCACCAGAACCACCTTCACCAATCACGGCGGCAACTATGGGTGTGCGCAAAAGCATCATTTCCCGCAAATTCACTGCGATCGATTCCGAGATGTGTCTTTCTTCCGCTCCGACACCCGGGTAGGCCCCCGGTGTGTCTATTAGCGCTATCACCGGAATGTGGAATCTTTCGGCAAGCCGCATGATTCGGAGCGCCTTACGGTAACCTTCAGGGTTTGCGCTTCCGAAATTGCGCCGAATATTCTCTTTCGTATCCCTGCCCTTTTGATGGGCGACAACGACGCAACGGTAATCCCCAATTGTGGCAAACCCGCAAGGCAGCGCCTGGTCGTCTCCAAAAAGCCGGTCGCCGTGCAGCTCGAAGAAATCCGAAAAAGCCGAGCCCAGGTAATCAAGTGCGAAAGGGCGCGCGGTATGCCGCGCAATCTGCACCCTCTGCCAAGCCGTAAGCCCTTCGTAAATGCTGCGTCTGGTCTCATCAATCTTCTCCTCCATCGCGCGCACTTCACGCTCGAGATCGACGGAATGCAACTTCGAATGCTTCCTCAGCTCGTCCAGCTGCTTCTCGAGTTCGACGATTGGCTTCTCAAATTCCAGCGGCTGAACCTTCATTGAACAATAACCGGTGTTTCCTTCGTGACTAGCGCGTATAGCTCCTCCATGTCGCTCGGTCCGAGCATGATTCCGGTATCGGGCTTTTCAGTATTGGGTTTTTGGGGATTGGTCTCGGAGTACAGGGTGACACCATTCTCGTTTACGACAATCCACCGGCTGCTTCCGAGGTAATTTTTTTCACCGAACGCAACGCGGGCTCCACCAGACCACGCGATTTTCTCGCGGGTCTTGAACTGACCGGGAGCCATTTTAGGTGGTAGTTTGACTTCTAGGGGTTTGTACCACCGGAAAAAGTTCCCGTTATTCAACAAGGTTACATCTTGCCTTTTCCTGTTGATCAATAAGGTGAACTGCCCTTTTGGAATGATAAGCCTTTGACCGGGCTGAATGATTAAGCTTTCGAGACCGTTGGCTTTGAAGATCAGCTCGGCTGGAGCCTTGGTCTTATTGGCTATCTTCGCTATCGAGTCGCCATGCGCAACAATGTATTCCGTTTTATCCGGACCTGGCTCAGGTGAAAAGAATGCCCGGATATCAAGATCGCCGAGCAGTTGTCTCGCGTCGTTGCTCTTGATCGAGTCAGGAAAGCTTTGAATCAGTGCCACCAGGATCCTTACCGTCTCGGCCCGATTGCCGCTCGCGAGTTGCTGTTTCGCCTGATCGAGCATCGTGATGCCCGGGTCGGGCGTGGGGGTTACGACTGCCTGACCCGCATTTCCCCAGCGGCCATTGAGTCCTTTGAAAAACAGCCGGTACGCCAAGTAGCCTCCTCCTCCGAAGATTCCAAGTGCCAGCCCCGCGACGACGAGAAGCTTCACCAGGTTATTCATTCGGCGGACTAGACGCTAAATAATGCCCCTGCGGCGGAAATCCTGAATATTCCCGCCAGCGGATTGTTGAATCATTTCCACCGTAAACTTCAGCAGACAGATCTCCCAGCCCTCGTCAACGCCATAAATTACGGCACTCGAGCCCCGCAACGCCTCGGGGACTTGGCTCGTGACACGATCCAGGACCGCTTCGATCGAATCATGCACTAGACGCTCAGAAAGATCATCCTTGCGAATTTGAAATCCGTACTTAAGCATTGCGGCGTTCCGCATCTGAAGCATCTCGACAAATTTCCGCGCCCTTTCTCCGAAGCCTTCGAGGGTCAGCTTCGCGATATTTTCCGCAGTCAATATCTGAGGACGATCGGCTTGAATCCTTCCGTCGCGGACGCGGATTTCGTTCGCTCTGTCCATTAGCTCCGTTACGAGATAGAAATGGAAGCTGGTCGTACCAAAAGTTTGGATCCGGCGTTCCGGCGAAAGGATCACTTTTGTGTTGTCGATGGCGTACTGAAGGTCGTCCTCCGAATGCATAGGTAAAATCTTCGAATTTAATCGCTTTCACGAAGGACACAAACAGCCGGGGATAGATTTGGGGTTTTGTGTTTTGAGTTTTGCTGCTGCTGGGAGGTCTCCTGGGTGATTCGGCCAACGGCTGGAGCCATGGGACTGAGGCAAAGGCTGGAGCCTTCGCTTACTGCGAGAGGGTGTACACGTCCAATTAAGCTGACCCTGAGGAGCGTGAACGCAAGACCCAAAAACGACATCACCAGGGACGACCACCGCGCACTCAATGACACGTTCTCGCCTCTCCCTGGCAGGCAAGGCAGGTCGCAAACATCTCGGGCTTGTAGGCGCTTATTTGGCCCGCTCTTCGATGTATCGGATGACGTCGCCGACCGTCTGCAGCTTTTCGGCATCTTCATCAGGAACTTCGACCGAAAATTCCTCCTCGAAGGCCATCACGAGTTCTACGGTGTCAAGCGAGTCAGCGCCGAGATCCTCAATGAAAGAAGCGTTAGGCGTAACTTGCTCGGGATTGACCCCAAGCTGTTCGACGATGATCTCCTTCACCTTTTCTTCGATGGATTTCTCTGACATAAAATCGCGTTTGTTCTCGGTTGTGGTTAAGACGTGCCTACGGTTAATTTATGAAGCCCGGTGATGGCAACTAAATTAATTGCATTAAATAGCAACTACTTTCTTGTGGTCTGAAATGCTGAGTTTCGCCAAGGAGTTTCGGTCTCAACGGTCGAAATCGAAGAAATCCCTTCGAAATCGCCGCAGCTTGACCGGCAATCGAACGAGAGAACCTCGCTTTGTTGCGAATCTTTGACACAACCGGGTGCCCGTTTTGCTGGTTTAATCTGGACGAGAGCCACTTTTGTGTTGATCTATCAGATGGAAACGACAACCTAGACGCCCGTTTTCACTACTTGGCCTGGCGACTGCGCCGAGTGTTTTACTTTTAGGCTTAATATTTACCTCTAACGTGACCATGACGGATCCTCTTCCCTCTCTCGATCTTCGTTTAACGCCCGATTGGCTGAAGGAATCGGAGCCTGCGAACCGTTACGCCGATTACGAGGGCGACGCACAGCGGGACCGTCATCAGCGCGACAGGCGGGACCGGCGAGACGAACGTCCCAAGCGTCCAATCCCTCCAAATGGCCGCAATCGCCGAGAACAATCTGATCGCAAGCCCCCTGCAAACAACCGGCCCGTCCAAGGCCCAATCCAACGTACGGCTGAAAGCGGCGGTCCAAAGCCGTCCGGGAGCGATCGACCACGTTTTCAACGGCGGGAAGAACAGCCTCCGCGTCCTGAGGCCGAGCCGGCACCCGTTCAGATCGACTTTCTTCCAGAGGAACGCGCTTTTTCCAAAATTATCCAACAGATCAAACAAGGGCACGTCGCCTATCCATTGTTCGGACTGGCGCGGATGTTTTTAGAACGGCCCGAGCGGCATCGGATCCGCGTGCGCTCCCTGGACAATCACACGATGCTCTACCAATTCGGCGACCATGGCCCGGTCGCAATGGACTCGAGTGCTCTGGAGCGAAACGCTTTCAACGAGAAGAAAGACGAGTTTTACGAGACCCAGATCATCGAAAAAGAGCCGATTAAAGGAAATTTTACATCCGTTGCACGTTGCACCCTGACCGGCAAGATTCTCGGACCCACCAACTATCACGCGTTCCAACCCGCCCTTCGGGCCCTCTACGAACAACGGTTTAGTCGGCGGATGAGCTTCGACGACTACCGGCGCGCAATTGAAATCACGACTGATTCTCAGGTCGTCGAGCAATGGAAGGACGAGGCACGAAAAGCCGTAACGTTCCGGCCGAAGGTTCAGGAAAATCCTGTGACCTTTGACAACCTCGCCGCGGTTGAGCAGCATTTTCGCACTCATTACCTACCCGGCCTCCTCCGGCCCTGTTTAGCCGCCGAACTGTCAGGCGAGACGGCCCGGCATCTTCCGGACCGGGGAATAGTTGCGGCCATCCGCAAGGCCAGGGACCGCGAAAACCGCTTTCCGGCTCAAATCGCCGGCGCCCTGCGGCATGGTCTGAATCAGGCCGGGCTGCATGTCTTCAAACACAAGAAAAGAATCCTTTATATTTCGACCGTTCGTCCCCAACTGTTCGATCCGAACCAAGCGTCAGTCTCTTCCAACCTCGCCGCTATTCTTTCGACTATTAAGTCATATCCGAAGATCTCGAGAAAACAGCTGGCGGAAAAGGTTCTCGCTAAACTCATCGGCGCAAAGTCAACGGACGAAGCCAGTTCCGAGTACCAACACGCGAAAACCGCCCTGGCGACCGATCTGATTTGGCTGGCAAAGGCCGGCCACGTCATAGAATTCGCCGATGGCACGCTCGATTTACCGCTGTCGCCAAAACCGGCGGAGGCAGAAAAAGGAACTGTGCAACCCTCGCCCCAGTTCGAAATCAAGAAGCCCGGTTTCTCTCCCGATGAAGAACCGGAGACCGCTCTCCTTGAGGCTGAGGAGCTCCCAGCCGACCCCGAAGGAGAGCCGAGTCCTGCCGCAGACGAGGCTCGCGCGCCCGAGACCGCGGGAGACGAGTCGGTTCGGGACACCGAATTGCAGCCCGCCGAACCGGAACCAACTCTCCGACCTTCCCTCGAACTGCCATCGGATCCGCCAGAGCTCGTGGAAGCAGCGGAAGAGTCACGGTAGGGACGCGTTCCTGCGCCGAGAAAGCAGAAGGCAAAAGGCAGAAGTTATTTGTTGGCCCGCCCATCCCAACTTCTTCATTCTGCCTTTTGCCTTCTTACTTTTGCCTTGAAGTTGACGCCTATGGGAGCGGGTCCCTACCTGTTCAGCAAGGCGGATTTGATTCTATCGCCAACCTCACCTACTTATTCCCCCATGCGGATCATTCGTTACCTTGCCCAAGAGGGAGATATCCGGTTTGCTGCCGAACAGCCGGGCGGTCGTTGTTTCGATATCCACGGAGATATTTTTCGAACATTCGAAGTCACGGACCATGAATCGACCATGGTCAAAGTTTTGGCGCCAATCGAGCCTCCGGCGATTCTTTGTATCGGCCTGAACTATCGGAAACATGCGGAAGAAACCGGAGCTAAAATTCCCGAATGGCCAGTTTTGTTTTTGAAGAGCCCTAACACTTTGCAAAATCCAGGTGATCCAATCGTCCTCCCCAGAAAGCTTCGCAGCAACGAGGTGGATTATGAATGCGAGTTGGCGGTAATTATCGGCCAAGAGTGTAAGAACGTCTCAAAGGATCGCGCCCTGGAAGTCATTTTCGGTTACACAGCCGCGAACGATGTCAGCGCACGCGACTGGCAGAAACAGTTCGGCGGCGGTCAGTTTTGTCGGGGAAAGAGTTTCGACACCTTTGCGCCGCTTGGGCCGGCGATCGTGACCAAAGACGAGATCCCAAACCCGAATTCGCTTCGCATTGCGACTCGGGTCAACGGGAAAACTCACCAGAGTTCAAACACCTCGGACATGTTATTTGATGTACCAACGCTAGTCGAATTCCTCAGCGGAAGCACTACTCTGTATCCCGGTACCGTGATTCTGACGGGAACACCTCAAGGCGTGGGCATGGCCATGAAGCCGCCTCAATATCTGGCTCCCGGAGATTTCGTGGAAATTGAAATCGAGAAAATTGGAGTACTGAGCAATCCGGTAGTTGCCGAAGAATAGACGCTACGGCTCGGACGGAGCCTCGCCCTACCGCGTCTGAGCCGTGGCGTCTATTCTTCTGCAACCACCGGATTGCTATGCCTTTCGAACTCTCATCACAGTTCAAACCTCGCGGTGATCAGCAACAGGCGATCGATCAACTTTCTCGTTCGCTCGAGGCAGGTAACCGGCACCAAACGTTGCTTGGGGTAACCGGTTCGGGTAAAACCTTTACGGCTGCCAATGTCCTCACCCGCCTGAACAAGCCAACGCTGGTGATTTCGCACAACAAGACTCTCGCTGCGCAGCTGTACAGCGAGTTCAAACAATTTTTCCCGAACAACGCTGTCGAATATTTCGTCAGCTACTTCGATTACTACCAGCCCGAGGCCTACATTCCGCGAACTGATACCTACATTGAAAAGGATTCTTCCATCAACGAAGAGATTGAGCGGCTTCGTCTCTCCGCCACCAGCTCGCTGCTTTCGCGAGACGACGTCATTGTGGTCGCGAGTGTTTCCTGCATCTACGGCCTGGGTTCTCCGGAAGATTACGCGAACATGGTTTGCGTCGTAGCCAAGGGCCAGCAAATCTCCCGCGAACTCCTGCTCGCAAAGCTGGTCGATATGCTCTACGAGCGCAACGACGTCGCCCTGACGCGCGGTAGATTTCGGGCACGCGGTGATGTGGTGGAAGTGCATCCGGCCACCTTCGAGGAGGAGGCTATACGCATCGAATTTTTTGGTGACGAAATAGACATGATCACCCGCTTCGATCCACTGACCGGTCACGCTGCGGAGACACTCGACCGTTTTGCATTCTATCCGGCGAAGCAGTTCGTGACTCCTCACGAAAAGATGCAGCGCGCACTCAAAGCGATTCGCGAGGAACTCGATGATCGGGTGGCATGGTTCGAGGCGCACGCAAAGTTCCTTGAAGCACAACGGATTAAGATGCGTACCGAGTTCGACCTGGAAATGATGCAGGAAATGGGCTTCTGCAGCGGTATTGAGAATTATTCCAGGCACTTGAGTGGCCGCCCGGCTGGTTCGCGTCCTTATACGTTGCTCGATTTTTTCCCGAAAGACTTTTTGCTTATCGTGGACGAGTCACACGCCACCATCCCCCAAATTGGCGGCATGTACGAAGGGGATTATTCCAGAAAAACTGTGCTCGTTGAGTACGGGTTTCGGCTCCCGAGCGCTCTGGATAACCGGCCGTTGAATTTCCAGGAGTTCATGGAGATGACCGGGCAAATTCTCTACATCAGTGCGACACCTGCAGAATTCGAGATCCAGAATAGCGTGGTGGGCAACACGAACTACATCCCGCACTCTCGCGCACGGATCGGTAAAGAGGAGACCCAGCCGATGCTGGTCCCGATGCTCACCGGCCGGTCGTCCGCCGCTCTTGATGTACGCAAGCCCGGCTCCCGACTGATCGCGCAACAGATCATTCGCCCAACCGGTTTGCTGGATCCGAAAATCACTGTCCGTCCCCTGAAACATCAGATCGACGAAACGATCGAACTCTGCCGACAACGGACCGAAAATGGCGAACGTGTTTTGATCACTACGCTTACCAAACGCACCGCGGAAGACCTGACCGATTACCTTCGCGAAGTCGGATTAAAGGTGCGCTACTTGCACAGCGAAATCGACGCAATCGAGCGGGTGGAAATTCTACGCTCGCTTAGAGCGGGCGAGTTCGACATCCTGGTCGGAATCAATCTTTTACGGGAAGGGCTGGACCTGCCGGAAGTCAGCATGGTCTGCATTCTCGACGCCGACAAAGAAGGATTTCTACGAAGCCAGACCTCCCTGATCCAGACGGCAGGTCGAGCAGCTCGACATGTGAATGGAGAGGTAATTCTCTTCGCTGATACGTACACCGACAGTATTCAGAAGCTGATAGCCATCACTGAATATCGGCGCGCCAAGCAAATCGAGTACAACGAGACCAATGGGATCACGCCAACCAGTGTCAGGCGTGCCGTCCAAGAGAGCCTGCACACTTTGCTTAAAGGCAGGGAACTCGCGGAATCGGTCATTAGAGAAGGGGGCGGCGACTTTAACGTCACGGAAGTGCTTCGTGAATTAGAAGAAGAGATGCAAATTGCTGCGGCCAGCCTTGAGTACGAGCGAGCAGCCCTTTTGCGCGACCAGATCATGGAACTCAAAAACGGCGCTGGCATTGGCAAAATCGAGCCCAGACGCCGCCCCGTTAAATACGGTGTCGAAAGACAGAGACGTTCCTCGAAAGCGAGAAAGCGTTAGCGTAAGCGAAGGCTCCAGCCTTTGCCCTTCCATGGTGGGCTATGTCTGACAAAGGCCAGGCAAAGGCCGGAGCCTTCGCTTTGAGTCCTGCCAGCTAAGCAATTATTTTTACCAATAGTTGACTCAAAATAAGCTTCGGCTCGAGCTGAGTCGTAACCAGCTGAATATTTGCTTTCAAACAGGCTTGGATGGCCTCGACAAGTTCCGCCAACTCGAACCGGTGCGCCTCGCACGCAGCGAGTCCCAGTGCGTACGCGTTAATTCCTCCGTCCTTACGCCGAGGCAAATGTCGAATAGCGTGTTCGGGCAATTTGCTAAGAATGGAATTGAAATGAAATGGAGCCTGAGGCGGTCGAATTCCGTGCCTGGCCAACAAGTCTTTCGTAACGAGTAAATTCCGCACAGTTGGGATAATCGCGGCGTAAAGGATTCCGATCGGCGTCTCACCCTGGAAAAGCAGCTGCTCCAGAAGTGCGAGACTCTTGCCCAATTGCCGCCTCGATAGCCACGTGCCAAGCTCCCAGATCACGCCACTGGTAGATTTGGCTACTAACACGCGCACAACTTCCACGGTGACCGCCCGCTGTTCGCCAAGATAAAGATCGATCTTGTCGAGTTCGTTTCGGAGCTGCCGGCTATCTGCACCTGCGAGCTGAACAAACATTTCCAGCGCTTCGGGGTCAAACTTGAGATCAAATTCCGCAGCCAATCGATACACCATGGCTGCAGCATCCTGCTCCCAACCTGGCCGGCTTGTATCGATTCTGTCGAACTGCTCTACTTTTGCGAACTTTCCAAGCGATTTGTAAAAGCTTCGTCGTTTGTCCACCTCCGAGGCACTGAGCAAAAAGCGCACGCCCTCCGGCAAACCGCGCTCCAGGAATACTTTGAACTCTTCCAAAGCCTCTTGCACGGTGGTGGAACGACCTGCCGTCGTGTCGGCCAAGAAATTCACGTTCTTCAGCCAGACGAGCTTCTCACCTCCAAAAAAGGGTAGCGTTTGGATTGCTTCTTTCGCCTGGCGAAGTCGGACGACGGCTTGTTCTGCGTTGTCTGCCGCTCCATCGATGGTATCGACACCGAAGTCGGCGCCAGATTGGGGCGTAAGTTCGGACGCTAGCTCCTTGGCTCGTCGTTTCGTTTCGCCTTCGTCCGAACCGATGACCGCGAAAACTCTTCGAGCTTCGGCGACCACGGGAGTTTTCTTGCGTGGAGACATTGAACAGAGAGACTTTAGTGGTATTAGCCGGCCTGTAAATATCTCTATTCTTAGTTTTATGGGCGTGCGACGCCGGATCGCGCGGGAGCGCATCCCTTGTCGAACGCGGAACGCGATGATTCCGGTTGCGGCCAGGTCGCGCTGTGACCATGGTGCGTTCCGAGTAGCTGATCGCCAAATTCCTCTATGGGTAAAATCTACGAGTCGATCGACGAAAAACTGAGAAACTGGCTTTCGGCACAAAAAGTTTTTTTCGTGGCGACAGCACCGCTTTCTCGAGAAGGCCACGTGAATTGTTCGCCAAAAGATTGCGGATCCTTCCGAGTCATCGACGAACAAACGGTTGTCTATCTGGACTTGACCGGCAGTGGCGTTGAGACCGTCGCGCACGTAAAAGAGAACGAACGAATCGTCCTGATGTTTTGCGCGTTCGCCGGTGCCCCGAAAATCGTTCGCCTCCATGGCGATGGGGAAGTCATCGAGCCCGACCACGCAGAGTTCGACCAACTGCGAGCGAATTTCCCTTCCACGGTCGGGATCCGTTCATTCATCAAGGTCCATTTGACTCGAATCTCCGACTCTTGCGGTTACGGCGTACCTCTATACGAATTTCGCGGCCGCTGATCTCAGCTCGAGGATTGGGCCGAACACAAGGGGGAGGGATCGCTGGTCGAATACCGGCAGAAGCACAACAGTCAGTCGATCGACCGGCTCGAAGGCATACGGTCACATCCAGATCTTGAGCAATCCCGGGCCAGATGTTGAATATTTGATTCTGCTGCGAGGACTTCAGGAAATTCTCGTGACAAAAATGTAATCAATTCTTCAAGGTTATTGTCATCTTGAGGCGGCAG
>DASXBV010000110.1:0-7320 GCA_036491515.1 Chthoniobacterales bacterium | reverse complement strand
CGCTCGCCAAGCTTTGGAAAGAAATTTGGAAAATCTTTAAGCCCCTGATAGCC
This sequence comes from Chthoniobacterales bacterium, assembly GCA_036491515.1. GTDB lineage: Bacteria > Verrucomicrobiota > Verrucomicrobiia > Chthoniobacterales > JAFAMB01 > JAFAMB01. Next base: position 7,267 of record DASXBV010000110.1, on the reverse strand, counting down.
GCGTATGTCGCAAAACAGATGGCTGGCAAGCCAAAGGAGCCTGAAAGCATTATGACTTAAAACTCGAGGGTTAATGCCCGAAAACGGTCTGTCGACATCGAAGGGAACAATGGCAAACGTAACGGATTCCAAAAAAGAGCATCGCCCGCAGGGATGGGAATGCCTGAAGGCATCGATCCCTACACGTATTTCTGTCTGGATCGGGCTAGCCGCAGTTGTCGGATGGCTGCTCTCCCATATTCCTGGCAAGAGACGACGAACTTACGCCCACGGGAAGGACCGAGATACAAATCAGCACTCCGGGGAGACCACGCTGGCTTCTAAGTCCGAACGACCAAAAAGCGGGGGTGGACTATTGTCATTGGCGCTGGAACTTCTTGGAGCGGTTGCAATCAAATTAATGCGACGCTATCTCAAATCCTGGAGTTCTACACTCCTCCGGAGGCTGGAAAACCCACCGAAACTCAAGTTATCCTCCGCGGGACTTTCCGGGAAGGTTGCGCCAGAAAATTTTAATAACCTATCCGATCAGCGGTCCGAAACAGCACCAGAGAAGATTAAGAAGCGAGAGCCTTATCAAAAAGGTATCGTGACGCTATTCAAAAACACCGCGAGTGAGTGGATCCAAGACAAATGTCCCCAGCTCGGTGCGGCCCTGGCCTATTTCACGGTGTTTTCGTTAGCGCCTCTGGTGCTAGTGCTTCTGGCGGTATTCGGACTGATCTTCGGCGGCAGTGATCAGGCAAGACAAAAGATAACTGAACAATTGCAGTATTTGATCGATCCGAGCGGAATAAAGGTCATTCAAGACATCGCGGCTAACGCGTCAAAGCCCCAGGCCGGCATCGTGGCAACCGCGATCGGAGTGGTCGTAGCATTATTTGGCGCTAGCGGAGTGTTCGGGCAATTACAGGAGGCGTTGAACACGATTTGGGGCGTTAAGCCAAAGCCCGGCGGTGGACTATTGGGCTTTATTCGAACGCGTTTCCTGTCGTTTGCGATGGTCGGGGGCGTTTGCTTCCTATTGCTAGTATCTCTGACGATCGAAACGCTCCTCAGAGTATTTACTAATTATCTTAAAAACATCATGCCTGGAGGAGACATTATATCACTAGCGCTCTTCCTTCTTTTTGATTTGGCCGTAATCGCTTTGCTTTTTGCGATGATCTTTCGGTACTTGCCGGATGCGAAGATCGCCTGGCGTGACGTGTGGGTGGGAGCGATACTGACCGCAGTTCTTTTCGTCTTAGGCAAGTTCGTGCTTGGCCTCTATCTGGGAAGCGGCGCGGCTGGCTCAGCGTATGGCGCAGCCAGTTCGCTTGTCACTCTCCTACTTTGGATCTACTATTCCGCGCTAATCCTCCTTTTTGGCGCAGAGTTTACTCAGGTTTATGCGAATACTTACGGCGCCCGCATTCAGCCGATGGAGCATGCGGTAAAAGTGGAGGTTACAGAAAAGGTGGTGAGCCCGTGACGTCTGTGTAGATCGACGCGAATACTCGAGTGTCGTAACTTTGGCGGAAAACTCCGGTCACTGTATGCACAAACCACACTCCAAGAAGAAGACCGAGACCGATAAAATTGTGCCTCAGCAGTCCATTGACGGCTAATCCTGTGAGTGAGCTAATCGCGGCATTTTTTTGCGCTTTTCGCCTGGTTGCCGGAGCCGATCGATGCTCCCATCAAACGCCACCGAATGCTGTTCTCGCCGACCAAGTCAAGAGCCTGGATTGGCGCGCCCGGAACGCAAAGCGCAAGGGCGCCGCATCCCCTGAGGAACTGGCAGAAGTCCGCGCAAAAAATTCTCGCACTCATTGGGTGACGTCCTCCTCGCAGTGAGCCTCGGATTTATTACAGGAAAAACCTCTAGCTTTTGCTTTCAAGATCGGTAGCACGGCTGGAGCCAACAGCTTTTCCATTTCCTGGTTTTTGGTGCTCGCGACTTCCTCAAAAATCTTCCCGTTCCTGAATCGCAAGAAATGTACATCCAGGAACTCGAACATTTTCCCAGTGGCTTTTATTCCCCAGAGATCGTATTGGAAATGGCGTATCCCGCTGATGCGGATCACAGCAAACTCCTCCCCGCAGTAAGAATCTTCAATTGAAAAGGACTTAACGGGAATGGCTGTGCAAAACGCATGCACGAGCTCTGCATAGACCTCTCGTCCTCGGATCGCACCTGACCGGCTCAAACCGGTGTAAATACAGAGGTCCGGATCAGCAACGCGCTCGGCTACCGAGACATCCCCGTGGATTAAAAATTCAACGACATAGTTCTTAGCCGATTCGACATTGGCTTCTTCCATGGCAGCTCCTCGAATTCATAGGTTAGATCAGCCGCAAGACCGGTTGCAGACACAATTCTTTTTGCTTGCAGCTCTCCGCCAAGAGACCCAACCGCTCCGGCTCCGGGAAACGAATATTAAAGGTACAAGTTTAAAGTTTTGCGCTTTGGGCTTCGACACGTTAACCGAAAACGTGCGTGGAAACTATGACGCGGTTGGGGTCGCAAAAATTCGAAATTCGAAAGTTGCAACGAAGATGGCACGGATAAACGTCACCGGAGGTTATATGCCGGGGGCGATCGGCGCGATTGTCTCGCTTCATGCAAGACACTATGCAGGCGGGCTGGATCTCGGTCTGGCGTTCGAGGCAAAAATCGCGATGGAACTGTCCTCGTTTCTCATGACCATGGACCCGGCGCAGGATCTGCTTCTACTCGCCACGGTGCATGGGACGATCGTCGGATCGCTTGCAATTGATGGGCATGGCTCTCGCGTTGGCGAGGCGCAGCTCAGATGGTTCGTAGTCCATCCGTTGTACGATCCAGATGAGGTGTGCTCAGCTCTGCTCGACGAGGCGCTTGGGTTCGCCTCGGAAAGGAACTACAGACGCATCGTTCTCTGGACGAAAGCCGGCTCGGACGTCGCGCTGAAAGTGGCCGGAGATCGGGGCTTTCAGCTCGTTAGTGAAACCGAGAACCGGGATTGGGGACGTCCCCTGCGGCAGCAACGCTTCGAGCTGGTTGCCTGGAACCGTTCGGGCAAAACAGGGTAGGCGATGCGATGTGCTGCGTCATTCTCTGAGGGAGCCCCTGTGTCCTGTCCCCGAAAATCACGCCGCGCAGCGTCGGACGAGTGCGCTCGGATAATTGTCTTTCGGTCCCCCCACCCTCACGTAGTGTTTGACGTAGTTCGGAGTCCTGTTTTCTTATCGTAATGGTGGAGACTTTGCCAAGTCCGGAGCGTGCTGTGTCGCGAAGGCCAAAGGTTGCCGTGATCGGCGCCTCGAAGGGTATGCTCGCGGCGATCGAAAGCTGCAAGGATCGGCTGGAATTCATCCTTTTGAAGGCAATTCCTGAGGAACCGCATTTCTGGCCGGACCGTGAGATAAGCTGCGTGGTTCTCTGCGGATTTGACCGGTTCGCCCGATTCCGCGAACCCGACCTTGTGAGTGAAGTTGGCGTTGTCGTTGCAGTGGATAATACGAACGAACTTTCCGCGGCGCTTGAAGCAGGGGCCATCTCTGTTCTGATCGAACCGTTTAGCGGCGATGTGCTTCTAAGTCAGGTCGAAAGTCAGGTGCAAATTACCAGTGAGCGAAAACGTTCCGAGCAGCAACTCATCGCCCAGAAGCAGGTTCTTGAGATGATCGCGCGCGGCGCAGCTTTTGAGAGTACAATCGAGGCGCTCGCACTCCTGGTAGAGAAGATCCAGCCCGATGTGCGGTGTGCTATCTCAACGATAAATCCCGATGGGGCTACCTTCTCGAGTGTCTGTGCGCCCGGTTTGCCGCGCCTTTGCAGGGTGCGCTTGCTGCAAACCCCAGTGGCCCCTTTGCTGAATTTGGATCACCACAATTCGAACAATCATTCTGCAAATTCTTTTGCGAACCCGGCAGCGTACACTCAATGGAGCCAGAGTGCATTCGCGGAGGCACTTGCCGCGGACGGCTTTCGCAGTTGCTTGTTCATCCCAATCCTCAACTCCAAACGGCAACCGAAGGCAGTATTCTCTCTGTTCGGCAGGGACGGGGCCAATTTTGTAACAAGCGATTCATGGCTGGCGCAAACGGCGACTTACCTGACCACAATTGCCTTCGAAAAGAAAGAACGCGAGGAGGAACTTGGAACTGAACGCGAGCGATTGAATCTGGCGCTAGCTGCAGGAGAACTGGGGATCTGGAATTGGGATCTCATAACGAATGAGCTTGCATGGTCGGAACAGTGCAAAGTATTGTTCGGCTATCCAGCCGACGCTAAAATCGCATTTGAAGATTTCCTGGCTGTTCTACATCCGAAGGACCGTGATCGCACGATGAAGGTCATCGAGGATTCAATCCGGGACGGAGTGCCCTACGAGATCGAGTTCCGGGTTCTTCACCCGAACGGCACGGCGCGTTGGATCGCATTTACCGGCCGAACGTTCCGCGATGATTTCGAGCGGCCAACGCGTATGGGTGGAGTGGCGCGCGATGTTACCGAAAGGAGACAATTCGATGACGCCTCGCAAGAGAATCAATTCCAGCTGCGTACCGCTCTTAACGCCGCAGAGTCGGCTCGACGGGAAGCAGAAGCCGCGACGAGAGCGAAAGACCGGTTTCTGGCGGTCCTCAGCCATGAGCTTAGAACTCCTTTAACTCCCATAATGACGGCGGCCAGCTGGCTTCGGAACGCACAAGAGATCTCGGAACAGGCCCGGAATGCGTTTGATATGATCTTTAGGAATGTCGAGCTCGAAGCACGCTTAATCGACGATCTCCTCGATCTGACCCGGATTGCGCGGAATCAGTTGGAGCTCCAGTTGCGAGTCGTCGATCTCCATAGCATCTTGCAGGCCGCGATTGAAGTATGCGAAACGGCAATTGAGCAAAAGAAACTAAGACTGCAGCTCGAATTGACGGCGACGCGTTCCCATGTCCAGTGCGACGTTGCGCGCATCCAACAGGTCTTTTGGAACCTCTTGAAGAACGCGGTCAAGTTCACTCCCGAAGGCGGGGTAATTCGGGTCACTTCCCGGACCGAGAACGACGATATCGTTGTAGAGGTTTCAGATTCCGGGATTGGCATTAATCCCAAAATCATTTCCAAAATTTTCATACCATTTGAACAGGGGGATAAAAGCGTATTAAAACAGTTTGGCGGCCTTGGACTAGGGTTAGCGATCTCGAAAGCCGTTATTGACGCGCACCGAGGGACGATCACTGTCAGAAGCGAGGGAGAGAACCTCGGGGCTACGTTCAGTGTTCGCTTACGCCTCACGGGTGACCCTGAAATGTCCGGAAACGCTATTGAAAACTAAATTCTCTATGCGTTCGCTACATGTGTTTTTGGTCGAAAATCATAAGGATACCGTGAAGTATATTCAGTTGTTCCTGGAACAACTGAATTATAATGTGCGATTCTGCTCCGGTCTGGGAGAAGTATCGGATTGCCATGTCTCCATATGTCGACATCAAAAGAAGTTTAGAAACGTGCGCTTCTGTTTCTGAAAGAACAGCGGCAATCTCATTGCCACCAGCAACTATCACCACAGACAGATTTGCTTTTACGTCCATCGATTCGCCTTCCACCACTTCATCGGACGTATTTTCCAAGCAGGCACAATATCAGGGAGAACTCGTTAAAAAGGAATTTTTTTGGATACCCACTCTTAAATACTTCTAATAAATCGCTTTGGGATACAACCAGTCGGGCGCCTTTCGAGCGAATACGTGGTGAGATTGAAAATGAGGATTGCGCAAGTTGCCCCATTGTATGAAAGCGTCCCTCCCAAGCTTTATGGCGGAACGGAACGCATCGTTTCCTACTTGACCGAAGAATTGGTTAGGCAAAAACAAAACGTCACACTGTTTGCGAGCGGAGATTCGGTAACAAAAGCCCGGCTGGTGCCGGTAACGGAACAGGCTTTACGGTTGCGGGGCTCGCGGATTCAGGATCCGCTTGCCCATCATATTCGGCTCGTAGAGCTTGCCCTTCGGGAAGCGGATCAGTTCGACATTTTACACTTCCATCTTGACCATCTTCATTTTCCCCTTGTTCGTCGTTCGCAGAGCGTTTCTGTGACCACACTTCATGGACGCCTCGACATCCCGGACCTGGCTCCACTGTTTCAGGAGTTTTCGGAAATGCCGGTTGTTTCAATTTCCAATTCACAGCGAGAGCCGCTCAGCTGGTTGAATTGGTGTGGGACGGTTTACCACGGGCTTCCGAAAGACCTATACGACTTTATCGAAACGCCCGGCGATTATCTCGCCTTCCTTGGCAGAATCTGTCCGGAGAAAGGTCTTGATCGGGCGATCGAAATTGCAGAAAAGACCCGTCGTAAGCTCAAAATTGCGGCGAAGGTCGATCCTGTCGACCGGGAATATTTTTCTCGGGAGATCGAGCCGCTGCTGAGTCGGCCATTTATAGAATTCGTCGGGGAAATTGCGGAGCCGGACAAAGGGAAATTTCTCGGCAACGCTGCTGCGCTTCTATTCCCCATCGACTGGCCGGAGCCGTTCGGACTTGTCATGATCGAAGCCTTAGCGTGCGGCACGCCGGTTATCGCATTCGATAGCGGTTCGGTTCCCGAGATAATTGAGAACGGGGCAACCGGTTTTGTTGTAAGCAATATCGACGAAGCCGCGTCAGCCGTGGAAAGGATTTCTACGCTCAATAGGTGGAAATGCCGCGAAGCTTTTGAACAGCGGTTTAGTGCGAGCAGAATGGCGAGCGATTATCTGGATATTTATCGCTGGCTCGTTTTGAGACGCGAGGGTGATGGTGCGGCCATGACGGTATTCCGACCCGCTGCCTGAGAACGGGAAATCCGAGGAAAGTTCTGTCCACCCTTTCAGAACAGCCGTCAGAAATTCAGCGAGATTTTCGTCGTAAGCACAACGCAGCGTCGCCAGCCAAACTTCATTGGCTCTGCCCCCTCCAGCCTTTTGCCGTCAATCAGGGGACCCTGACTTCCACCCCGCGGGGAGCGATGCAAGGGAACACCATTGAGGAACGGCGGAAATGCCTCCTAGCCGAGGTTCTTCGGCGTAGCCGGAGGATTCTGCTGCTCCGAACGCGCGGGAGCGCGTCCCTAATAGCAGCCCTCATTTACGCGCCTTACAACCGCAAAGGCCCTTCCGCGCGAACTGACGACAAATATTCTTGGAGACAATCATGGGCACCATTCTTCTGATCGTCTTGATTCTTTTGCTCATCGGTGCACTGCCGACCTGGCCTTACAGCGCCGGCTGGGGCTATTATCCTACGGGAGGTTTAGGTCTG
>DASXBV010000109.1:0-3408 GCA_036491515.1 Chthoniobacterales bacterium | reverse complement strand
CAGATTGCTGGCCATAGCCTCAATTAGAACCGTTGGCAGATTGTCGCTATCGCCGGAACTGTCGTGGATTGCTGGAAATACAAAGATGGAGCTCCGCGCCAGGAGGTTCACGATATCGGTTTGAGGCATCGAACCCATTAGCCGAACCCGATCCGATAGCTGATAAGCTTGTATCAATTGCTCCAGGCGCGGCCGCTCCGGTCCGTCCCCGACGATTTCGCACACCAAGTCGATGCCGGAGCAACGAAGCAGACGACAAGCTTCGACCAGAAATGCGAATCCTTTTTTTTCGATAAGACGGCCCACGGACAAAAGTCGCACTGGTTTAGCTCCTCCAGCTGCCGGTTTAAAAGTCGCTAAGTCCAGGCCGTTGTAGACTCGGTAGACTTTGGTTGCAGCCTCGGGAAAGTCCCGACGTAGCCAATTCGCGCTGAAATCACTGACGGTCACAATGAAGGAGGCTTCCCTGACGAGATCGCCGAGAGTGACGCGTTGGTCGGGCTTTGCGCAAAATATGTCGTTGGCGTGCCCGGTGAAACTGTAGGTAATACCGAAAAGACGCTTTATCCACCAAGCCGTCCGTGAAGCCAAACCGGCGAAATGGACGTGCAAATGTGACACCTGAGCTTTCCTCAACTTGGATCCCAGATACACAGCTTCGCGAAAGCGTCCCTTATCCCTGATGTCGCCTGAACCAGACCAGAGACCTCTGAGTCGAGGAGAGATGAGTTTCGTCCTGATTTTGAATTCCAGGCTGTTCGTGTCGGGAAGATAATAGACTCGGATGTTTTCAAGTGCGATGTTCGACGGCCGGTCTTCGACAGGGCGGCGGATCGAAAAGACCGGGGGCGCGGTCCCTTGCCGGTAGAGTTCGGATAGTTCGCGGGCACAAAACGTCTGAGTAAATGCTGGGAATCGCTCGAAGAGATAGCCCAACTGCCGGTCCACTTTGAGCCGATACGCGACCTCGCGGGGGACCGCAATAGGGTTTTGCGTTTTGGGTTTTGAGTTTTGGGTGGCCTTTTCCGTGATAAACCGATTTCCTTGCTCTCAGACCCCGCAAAACTCAAAACTATCTAGCGCAGCTGGCGCCGACTTTGTGAAAAATTTCACAATTCGACTTGCATGTCGCAATATGGGTTGTTTGTATAGGCGTTCCCCTTCGGGCGGCCTGCTCCCTTTGGTTTGAGTGCGGGAGAAGTGTCCTTGCCTGTAGGGCGATATGCCTTATGGAACTGACATATCTACTGGCCGCGGAACAACTAACGGTTGAGGCTAACCCCCTGTTCCCGAACATCAAGTGGTTTACAAACTCAATGTTGGTCACGATCATTGTGACCGTACTGGTCTTGATCTGGGCGCGGCGATCGACTGAGAAAATGACCCTGCTGCCCAGCGGCGTACAAAATTTATTTGAGGCGCTGGTGGAGACTCTTTACATCACCTTCGAGGGAATCGTGGGTAAACATATGATTCCCAAGGTTTTTCCCCTGATTGCGACCCAATTTATTTTCATCCTTGCAGCAAACTGGTTTGGATTGATTCCGGGCGTCGGTACGATTGGGTTTGGAACACCGGGGACAGTTCCATTGGCTTTGAACGAGGTGACTCAGCCTCTCTTGCGGCCCGCAAATGCCGACCTCAACATGACGCTCGGCATGGCCCTTTTCTTCATGGCTTGGTGGCTGTTCTGGACGATTCAGGAGGTTGGGGTAATCGGGTTTCTGAAGGAGAACTTCGCGCCAAAGGGCGGTCTGAAAGGGCCTCTCTACCTTGCTTTGTTGCCCCTTTTCCTTTTCGTCGGGGTCATCGAGATAGTCTCTATCGCCATCCGCCCGGTTTCACTCTCCTTCCGGTTGTTTGGAAATATGTACGCTGGAGAGACGCTGTTGCACACGATGTCGACCCTCGCCGGCGGTTTGCCAATTCCGCTCAACTGGCTGTGTTCCATCTTGTTTCCGCTTCCATTTTACTTCCTCGAGCTATTGGTAGGCTTACTCCAAGCTTTCGTTTTTGCGATGCTTTGCGCTGTCTATATCAAGCTCTCGACTGGACATGAAGGGGAAGAGGGGGCGCACTGAAAATTTTTCCGTCGAGACCATGCTGCGCGTGGGCGGCGGGAAATAAAACACAAAAGAAACGAAAGGAAATAATCATGTTGGAAACTCTTCCGATGTTGGCTGCTGAAGCCGGGAATTTCGGCCCGTTTTTGCCCTTGGCCTTTGCCGGGCTGGGCGCAGGCATAGGCGTGGGCATAGTGGGAGGCAAGGCCGCCGAAGCTGTGGGTCGGAATCCCAGCGCATTTGGTAGCATCCTGACGATGGGGATCATCGGTATGGCGCTGGCAGAAGCGATTGCGATTTACGGATTGGTAATTGCATTCATCAAATAACGGCGAAAGATTGTGAAGACTGCAAGGCAGAAACCCCTTGCAGTTTCACCCTCGCCCGAAAAAAGACAAAGCTTGTCGACTCAATTGATATATGGACGCGTTAGGTAATGCCCTTCATCAGTTCGGAGTTTATTGGCCTAATCTGATTGCTCAGGTCGTGCTGTTTGCGATCGTGTATTGGGTTCTGAAGAGATACGCTTTCAGGCCGGTTATAGCCATGCTGGAAGAGCGGCGCCGCCGGATCGAAGAGGGCCAACTCAACGCGGAAAAAATCAAAAAACAGCTGGCCGAGGCCCAGGCAAAATACGAAGAGATCCTCGCGAAGGCCAATGCGGAGGCGCAACGGCTGATCGAGGAGGTGCGCGCCAGCGGAGATCGTCTAGCGGAGCAAAAGCGTCAGGAAGCCATCACAGCTGCTGAACAGATAACTCTGAAAGCGCAAGAAGCGATGGCTTTGGAGAGGGAACGCATCATGGCCGAATTGAAGCAGGAACTTGGTCGCCTGGTAGTTGACACAACCGTTCGGGTCACGGGTAAGGTGCTTACCCCTCAGGACCACCAGAGGATAAACGAGGAGACGGCACGTCAGATTGCTGCGTGATCCCGCCACAGACGAATGAAAACCCGGAAAGAAGCCCGGAGGATCTCGCGCGAGATGTTTCGACATAGTTTTACTTCAAGCAAATTGGATGAGGAGAAGATTACTGAGATGGTTCAATCTGTCATAGCTAAGAAACCGCGGCATTATGTCGACGTCCTGAAGGACTACCAGCATTTGCTCCAGCTCGAAGTGGAGAAACGGCACGCGGTAATCGAAAGTGCAACTCCGCTGAATAGATCGGTTGGTGATCAAATCGTAGCGAATTTGAAAACCCGATACGGAGAAGATTTAACGACTGAATTTCGGACCAACCCCGAACTCCTGGGTGGTCTCCGGATCAAAATCGGGAATGACGTGTGGGATGGATCTGTTAAGAGCCGTCTGAATCAGCTCCAGCAACAACTCTGACGAGGAA